>CAIYEN010000214.1 GCA_903925205.1 uncultured Opitutia bacterium
CCTCGACGCCGGTCGCTTCGGCCAACTCACCCTTGCCGGTGCGCTCATCCCTTGGTGGCGCTCGCAGGCTTATTATGACTCCGCCGCTTGGCGTGGTACGTTCGCCCTCGATGGCGGAGGCGCCGTGATGAACCAAGGCATCCACACCATCGATCTGCTCCTCTGGTTCCTCGGCGCGCCCAAGCGCGTCTCCGCCACCGCCAGCCTCGTCGCCCATGACGGCATCGAGGTCGAGGATATCGCCGCGGGCTGGATCGAATTCGCCAACGGGTGCCGCGCGACGCTCGCCAGCTCGACCGCCTGCTGGTCCGCCACGGGCTTCCCGGCCGAGATCCGCATCCATGGTACGACCGGCGCCGCCGTCCTCCGCGACGATAAGCTGACCGCCTTCGAATTCGAAAAACCCCTACCCTCTGACGCATCCGTACTCGCCCCCGCCACCGAAGGCGGTGGCGCGGGCGCCAACGACCCGAAGGCGATCGGCCATGCCTGGCACCGCTCCAATCTCGAAGAAGCCATCGCGGCTTTCCGCGCCGGCAAGCAGCCCGCCGTCAACGGCGCCGAAGGCCGCAAGGCCGTCGAGCTCATCTTGGCCCTCTATCAGTCCGCGCAGAATGGCGGCACGCCGGTGGACCTTCCCCTCAAGCAAGACCCGACGCTGAAGAAGTTGGGGGCCAAGAAAGCTTAAGCCTTAAGCAACCTTAACCAAGATCACTTGATGGTAGGCCATCCGGACTTCCATCCGGGGCGACATCATCTTGACGAAGTGGTTGACGGCATTCGCGGGATTGCGAGCTACGTCCGGGTAGAAATCCCAGAGATAATCATCGAAAATGAGCGTTCCGCCTACCTTGAGGAGGTCGTATGCGCAAAGGCCGTCAAAAAGCACGTCCTCGCATCGATGAGAACCATCGATATAAATTAGATTATAGGTCGCGACGGCGGGCGTCCGCCCGAAGAAGCTACGCGAGGCTTCCTTGTGTTTGATGAGCCTATGGGCGAACTTCGCGGTATTGGCATCGAAGTTCGACTCCGACTGACGGATACCAGCCGTGCCCGCATGCTCATCGGATCCCTCCCAGGTGTCTATGCAGGTAAGGCGTGCATGCGGGAACGCCTGAAGAATGTAACAGCTGGATAAGCCTTCGAAGCTTCCGACCTCGAGGATCTCACGGATGTCTTCGCCCGTCTGCTTAGCCCGTGCGTGATGCTCCCAGTAAGGGACATTCCAGCTGAACCAATCCTGGGTGAAGGTTCCTTCTTTGGCGAAACGCTTCAAGGCATCCATGGCCGGCTTGTTTTCTTCGATCCGTGAACGCCGCAGGCGGGTCAGGATGAAACTCCAGACGATTGAAACGGGCGCTCCCGAGCGGATCACATACCAAAGATTTTTGAGGAAAGACATTGGGTTAAGATCGGATCAGGTCGGCGACCTTATGGATAAGGCTCCGGAAGCGCGAGCGTCGCTCAGGGCGCAAAAAGACAGGGCGAGACACCCCGGATACAGGGGCTTCGGCGGCGATGTGGGCGGCCAGCTCGAAGAGGTTATACTTTCCCATGACGAGTCTTTTGGCCTCGCGCAATGCAGGGAGCCGGCGCGCATAGTCTTCCTTCGATACGCCGGCCCTAAGGATGCGCAACGCTTCCGAAGTATCTAAGCTGTCCAAGATAATCATGGCATCCTTAGGAAAATAATCGCCGATGTTCGGCGCCCCCCAATAGACGGGCACCGTTTCAGCCAGAAAGCAGTCGGTGATCTTTTCCGTCCAATAATGGGGGTGGCGGCTGTTCTCGATCGCCAGCGAATAGCGGAAGCGCGCCAAGCCATCCCACTTATCGTCAATCTCGGCATATCCACGGCCATACCTTTGCATCGGATATTCCCGCAGAAGCTCGTCGACGAACCGCAGGCGGCGGCGGTGCCCGCCGGTCATCGCCTTGTCGCTGCAGATGATGCTGATGTCGGCTTCCTTCTCGGTCGGCACGTTGGAACGCAAGAAGTCGTAGCTCCGACCAAGGTGCCATGGAAGAGCCGTGTGCCCGACCTGCAGGGATTTATGGCGGAGATTGGCCTGCACGCTGCGCACCTCGTCAAACTGCCGGAGCCAAGCGCCATCATATGACGCCACCTCGCTTGGTTCGCCCGTGATCAGAATGGTCCGGCCATCCGGGCAGCGGCAGGATTCTTCAGCAAAAAGCCCTTCGTAAACGATCCAAGCATCACATTCCTCCACAGCTTGATTCAGGAAAAACTCGTGGCCGTTCCACGCTCCGGCTCCTCCAGGCGTCTGCATGAGCAAGGGGTGGTTGGAGTTAATCGAAAGCTTTATCCTCATTCAACGCGGTCACCCTAGCGGCGAAAGCTTTCCTTTTCAACCACCCAATCCCCTATCCGCCGGCAACTTAAAGGTGGACGACTATTGCCGCAGCGGGTTCCATAAATGGATGGGCCAGCCTCAGGTTTCTGTCGTCATTCCCGTGTGGAACGGTGAACGCCATCTGAAGCAGGCGATCGAAAGCATCCTTGGCCAGGACTTCGCCGATTTTGAGCTGATCGTCATAGACGATGGCTCGACAGATTGTTCGGCTGAAATCGTCTCGGCATTCGCCAATGAGCCCAGGGTCGTGCTCCACAAGCAGGCGAACGCCGGAGTTGTCGCGGCACGTAATGCCGGCCTGCGGCTGGCGAAGGCGGAATTCGTCGCCTTCCTGGATGCTGATGACATCGCCCTGCCCGGACGCCTCGCAAGGCAGGTCGCATTCCTGCGCGCAAATCCGGAAGTTTCCGTGATAGGCACCGACATCGCCTATTTCAACGACGCCAAAGGAGTCATACGCACCCAGAAATTCCCGTTCGGTGCGGCACGGGTGGCTGTCGCGCTGGAAACAGGAAACCCGCTGGCTCAACCCTCCGTCATGATACGGAAAAGAATGGCCATCGAAGCCGGCGGCTATCGCGAGGCCTTCCGATTCGGAGCCGAGGACTATGACCTCTGGCTCCGGCTTTCAGAAAAACACCCTCTGGATAATCTCCCGGAAGTCCTCACGCTCTACCGGATTCACCCCGACAGCCTGACCCATCAGCGTCGACACGAACAGACTTTGGGAGCCTTGGCTGCCTCCTGCGCACACCGCAGGAGAATCGCCGGCTTGGTTGACCCCATTAGCGGGATTCTAGCACCTCTGACTCCTGCTGATCTACCTCGGTTCAACCTATCAAAAGAAGAAGAGGCGACATTCATGCCGTCTCTTCTTGGTATGCTTTCAAAGCAGACTTCCTCAGCCAATGATTACGCCGATTTGGCCCGGCGGGCTTTGGAGCTCCGTCGGTTCATGTCGCGCGGACGGCTTGTGCGACATTGCCTGGCCCCGGCCATTTCTGCCCTTAGAAAATCGGGAAGGAATGGTGAAGCATTCGTCTTGCTGGCGCGCGCGTTCGTGACCGAACCGCTAAGCGCCTGTTGGATTCTGCTAAGGCGTTGACTCCACTTAACTTTCTCTCCCCCAGAACTCCTCCATCGTCGCGGCCTTGTCCGAATTGATGCCGCTTCGGGCGAAGACCTTGAAGAAGGTCAGGACGACGATCTTCATATCGAGCCAGAAGGTGCGGTGGTCGACGTACCAGACATCGAGGGCGAACTTCTCCTCCCAGCTGAGGAGGTTGCGGCCGTTGACCTGGGCCCAGCCGGTGACACCGGGCTTCACTTCCATCCGTCGGGCCTGGAAGGGGCTGTAGCGCGACACGTAGCGCATGAGCAGCGGACGCGGGCCGACGACGCTCATGTCGCCGATCAGGACGTTCCACATCTCGGGAAACTCATCGAGGGTGGACGAGCGCAGGAACTTGCCGAAGGATGTCAGGCGCTGATCGTCGGGCAGGAGCTCGCCATCCGGGCCGCGTTCATCCGTCATGGTGCGGAACTTGACCATACGGAACGGACGGGCGCGCAGGCCGGGACGTTCCTGCACGAAGAGCACCGGCGAGCCGAGCTTGAGGCGCACGAGGACCGCGACGAGGAGCAGAAGCGGCGCAAAGCCGACGAGCCAGCACGCCGAGAAGACGATATCGAACGC
>CAIYEN010000215.1 GCA_903925205.1 uncultured Opitutia bacterium
AGGCCGGCGCCGGACGGGTAGGGGAACATGTCCAGGACGTAGTACTTCGGCTTGCCGCTGGAGATAGGCTCGGTGCGGAAGGTCGCGTGCTGCTTCCAGTAAGCCTGCCAGCGATGCTCGCAGGCGGTGAAGTCGTAGGTCCCGGGCAAAGTTTCCATGAAGCGCCCAGATAGGAGAGTCCGAGCCGTGGTGGCAAGGTTTTGGATGGGTGGGCAGGGCTATCCCGCTTGCCTGAGGCCTCCGGCAGGCTTATCACGCTCCCACGCCGACATGCCGAACCATCTCCACCCCTACTGGCGCATGCAGTATATCCAGTCCCGCAAGGACCCGCAGGCGGGCAGTCCCTTCGCAGCCCTACTGGCGGCCGGCGATGACCAAGCGTCTTTAATCGTGCACCGTGGCCGGACCTGTTTCGTCATCCTGAACAATTTTCCGTACAACCCGGGTCACCTCATGGTTCTGCCGAATCGTGAGGTCGGCGAACTGGCGCAACTAACCGCGGAGGAGCGGGCGGAGATGATGGACCTGCTCGTGAAGTGCCAAGCGGTCCTGACCAAGGTCATGTCTCCCGCGGGTTTTAACCTCGGGCTCAACTTGGGTAAGGCTGCCGGGGCGGGTATTCCGACGCACCTCCATTTCCACATCGTCCCGCGTTGGGATGGCGACCACAACTTCATGCCCGTCATCGCGGAGACGCACATCCTGCCGCAAGCCTTGGCGGACCTCTGGGCCCGCCTGCAACCCGTCTTCGCCACGGTCTAAGATGCCTCGCGCCGTCGCCATCGCCAACGAACACGCCAAAGCCAAGGTCGCGGCGGCCTCCGCCATCGCCGTGATTCAGACGCTCGATCGCCTGCGTGCTTGGCGTTGCCCGAAGGGCGAACTTTCAGTCGTCTTCCTCGGCGATAAGGCCATCGCCAAGATCCACGCGGATTTCCTGGACGACCCCACGGTGACGGACGTCATCACTTTTGTCGGCGAAGATCATCCGGTGGAGCCGTTTGCGGGTGAGATTTGTATCAATGTCGACCAAGCCAAGCGGGCGGCCAAGGAGCACGGCACGAGCCTTGAACACGAGCTGCGCCTTTACCTGGCGCACGGCTGGCTTCATCTCGCGGGCCTGTTCGACGGCACGAAGGCACAGGCCGCGGAGATGCGGGCCGCGGAGGTGGTAGCGCTGAAGCACCTCGATCAAGCTAAGGTTCGGCTGAAGGTCGCGGTTTAAGAGACTCGCCCTCGGGGCCTTTTTCCGCCACACCTGCGGCAGGATGAAACGCACGGTCCTCATTCACTCGGGTGGCATCGACTCCACCGTCCTCCTTGGCCATCTCTTAGCCGAGGGGCGCGAGGTCTTTGCCTTGAGCGTCGACTACGGTCAGCGTCACCGCCGTGAACTCGTGGCAGCGAAGCACATCTGTGCGCATTATGGCGTGCAGCATCAGGTCGCGGACCTCCGGGCACTCGCCCCGCTTTTCGGGGCGAACGCGTTGACGGACTCCCATGTCGCCGTGCCCGAAGGCCATTACGAGGAAGTTTCGATGAAGTCGACGGTGGTGCCGAATCGCAATATGCTGCTCATCGCCGTGGCGGCTTCCTGGGCGATGTCACTCAAGGCTGCGTCGGTCGCTTATGGCGCCCATGGTGGCGATCATGCCATCTATCCGGACTGTCGCCCCGTTTTTGCGGATGCCTTGGATAAGGCCATCCGGCTAGCGGACTGGCATGAGGTCTGTTTGGAACGTCCCTTTGTCGGCATGGATAAGACGGGCATCGTGCGTCGGGGTGTCGAGTTGCGCGTGCCGCTGGAGCTCACCTGGTCCTGTTACGTGGGCGGTGACAAGCACTGCGGCAAGTGCGGCACCTGTGTGGAACGTAAGGAAGCCTTCGTCCAGGCTGGGGTGCAGGATCCGACGGACTACCTCGCTTAAGCCGACCGTAAGGGCAACTGATAGGCCACGCAGGGAGGTCTATCCGCTTGTCAGTCAGCTTGGGGTTGGCGAGGGTGGGGCGTGCTCGGACGTTTCCGCATCTTCGTTGCTTGGGCTGCTCTCGCGGCTTGGGTGGCGGCGTCGGGTCTCTCTTGGGACCTCCTGCAAGTGGCTGCGTGGGTGAACATGTCGGCCGCCAACGCCCGTACGATGTCCGCCGGTGCGGCCCTCGCGAAGACCATGACCGACGAAGCCTGTCCTTTGTGTAAGGTCGCGAGCGAAGGCCGCGCTCAGTCGGAGCAGGCGCCCCTCGCGAAGCAAGAAGCGGTGAAGGCTAAGGTGAAGGCCGATGCCACGTTGCCGCTCGCCACTTTAGGTTTTGCCGCGTTGTCCGCGCACCGACTCGAGATCGGGCGCGAACGTTGGTCCCTGCTTACGCAGCTCCGCGAAGTCCCGGTCCCACCGCCGAAGGTTCTGGTCTGATCACCGTGGCGGGCTGCGGTTAGTTCGGCTCGCGCGTGGCTTCATTCCCTTCCCAAGTCGCGTCCCTCAGGATGCGCATCCCTGCCTTGTCGGTGGCTTCGCCACACCCCGTCTGGGCAGAAAATACCCCCAGCCTATTTATGAAAAAGAACCTCTTCCTCCTCCTCGCCCTCGGTGCCTACACCGCGGTGCAGGCCTGTCCGTGCGGTTGCGTCAAAGTCTGCGTCGATACCCTCAGCGACCGCCCAGCCGCCCCCGCAGGCGCTTACACGCTCGACCTGCGCCTCGACCTGATTGACCAGACGGAGCGCAATGACGCCGCCCATGCCCACTGGTATGGTACGCACGATATCCTGACTGCCACCGTGGAAACGACCTTTGCGGGTCAGACCTGGTCGTTGTCGGTGCCGCGCATGGAGCGTCGCCTCAACACCGACAAGGTACCGTCGTTGGCTAATCCGAACCCGACGCAGTACCAGCAGCAGGTCGTCGGTCTCGGTGATCTCGCCGTCACCACTCGCCTGACTTGGTCGGGTTTTACCGTGAATGCCGGCGTCAAGTTGCCCACAGGGAAGGACAACATCGTGTTCGCCGATCCGGCGGGCGGTCTCTCGCGCAAGTATCTCCAGCCGGGCACGGGTTCGACGGATCTCCTCGCCGGCGTCCGCAAGGATTTCGGCGCCCCGTCGGATAAGCTCACCGAGTTCGTCTCGTTGCAGGCGCAGGTGCCGGTGCTCAGCGATGAGCACTTCCGTCCGGGTTCGACAATCGCCGTGAATGCCGGCGCCCGTTACCAGCTGACGGACAAGTTTGCGTTCTCGGCGCAGGCTTCACTCCTCCGGCAGTTCCGCGACAAGAACACCGAAGCCACGGTCAATGCCCAGTATATCGAGGACCTGGAGACCGGTGGACTCACGACTACGGTCGCCGCGGGCCTGACGTATAAAGTCGCCGCCGGTACCAACGCCTACGTGTACTTCAGCAAGCCGATTGAAATCCGGAGCTATGTCCCGAAGTCGGCTACGGCGCTGGTGAACCCAGTGCACGCCGCCGACATTTGGTCGGTCGGCCTCTCGCACACGTTCTGAGTAATGGTCACATAGCCTTCGAGGCCTACCGTATAAGGATACGGTAGGCCTCTTTTTTGGGCCTAAGTCGTGGGTGGAGCCATAATGTGCCTTGCGGCGTGCCCTTGGCCTCGCCTAATCCTTCCTTGCGCATGTTCACCTGCAGCAAGACCTATCGGGATATCCCGTTCGCCCATCGCCAGCACCGGCATGAGGGGCATTGCTCGTTCCTGCACGGGCATAACTGGGCCATCGAGATTGAGTTTGGCTGCACGTCCCTCGATGAACGCGGTTTCGTCGTCGATTTCGGCGGGCTCGGTTTTCTGAAACAGTGGATTGCGGACAATCTCGATCACGCCTGCCTCTTCGCCAAGTCGGATCCCCTTCGCGAAAAACTCCTGCAGGATTACCCGAAGCTCTTCCGTCCGCTCGTCATCGAATCCGTTTCCACCGAAGGCATCGCTCAGCACCTGTTCGAGACCTTTGACCCGATGGTGCGTAAGGAAACCGCGGGGCGTGCGTGGGTTCGGCAGATTATCCTGCACGAAGACACCAAGAACAAGGCGAGCTATCAGCCGAAGGCCTAACCATGGCTGACCTTTATCCGGTCAACGAGACGTTCCTGAGTTGGCAAGGGGAGGGCGTCCATCTCGGACGTAAGGCCTTCTTCATCCGTCTGCAGGGCTGTCCCGTGAAGTGCGCATGGTGCGACTCCGCGTCCACCTGGCACCCCCAGTACGTCCCTAAGCAGGTCCGTAAGGCCACGGCCGCTGAGTTGGCCGCTGAAGCCAAGGCCTCCGCGCCCCAGTTCGTGGTTATCACGGGGGGTGAACCCTGCGTCCATGACCTCAGCCCTTTGTTAGCCGCCTTGAAGTCCGTCGGCCTGCCTGCCCACCTCGAGACCTGTGGGGCTTACCCGATTGCCCCGGGGTTTGCCTGGGTCACCGTGAGCCCGAAATGGGCTAAACTCCCCTTGGCAGAGTCCCTGCAGCGGGCGGACGAGGTTAAGATCATCGTCGAAGCCCCCGATACCATCCTGCGCTGGACGGAAGCCGTGGGCGGGCAGTGGGTGGCCCCCAGTGTCTGGCTGCACCCCGAATGGTCCCAGCGGGCGAACCCTGCCGTCCTCAAGGCCATTACGGACCACGTCAAAGCCGTCGGGGGGGCTTTTCGGGCGGGTTGGCAGGTCCATAAGCCCTATTCGGCCGACGCTTTGGACGTCCGCGCCCGTCCGCCGGTCCCGCTGGGTGGTGATCCGGCCAAGGGTCTCTAAGTCCCGAGTTCGCTCGTTTGGACGATTGTTCTCTTTTTTGCTTCACACGGAGGGCGTTCGGTCATTCAAAACGGACTCATGACTCGCCACGCTGTGCTCGCTCTTGAAGATGGAACCATTCTTCGGGGCAGGGCATTTGGGGCGGAAGCCACCCTCTGCGGCGAAGTGGTGTTCAATACCAGCATGACTGGTTACCAGGAAATCCTCACGGACCCTTCGTACTTCGGTCAGATCGTCACCATGACCGCGCCGCAAATCGGCAACTACGGCGTGAACGAGGAAGACCTTGAGTCCGCCCGTCCGCACGTCGCCGGCTTTGTCGTCCGCGAACTCTCGCCCATCGTCTCTAACTGGCGCGCCACGACCGACCTCAGCACTTGGCTGAAGAAGTACGGCATCCCGGGCATCGAAGGCCTTGATACCCGTTCGCTGACCAGGAAGCTCCGCTCCGCGGGTGTGATGAAGGCCTGCCTTTCCACCGAAGGCCTCAGCGACGAAGAAGCCCTCAAGCGCGCGCGTGCTTGGACCGGTACCGTCGGGGCCGATTTCGTCAAAGAAGTCACCTGCAAGGCCGCCTACAATTACAATGCCACCGCCGGTGATTGCGAAGCCTTCACCGTCCCGGGTACAAACCTAAATAAGCCCAAGAATCGTCCGGTGCGCTACCGCATCGCCGCTTATGACTTTGGGGCCAAGACTTCCATCTTCCGTCGCCTGGTGGCTTCGGGTTTCGATGTGCAGGTTTTTCCGGCCACGACGCCGGCTTCGGTGATCCGCGCCTACAATCCCGACGGCGTCTTCCTCTCGAACGGCCCGGGCGATCCCGCGGCCCTCAAATACGCCCACGAAGCCGTCAAGGACCTCATCCAGACCTATCCGGTCTTCGGCATCTGCCTCGGTCACCAAATCATCACGCACGCCATTGGCGCGACGACGTACAAGTTAAAGTTCGGTCACCGCGGCGGCAATCAGCCGGTCAAGAATACCGAAGAAGGCCGCGTCTCCATTACCGCCCAGAATCACGGCTTCGCTTCCAAGGCGGAGGAGCTCGACCGTTGTGGCGCAATCGTGACGGAAATTAACCTGAACGACAATACCGTCTCGGGCCTGCGCTTGAAGGATAAGCCCGTCTTCTCTGTGCAGTATCACCCGGAAGCCGGCCCTGGCCCGAACGATGCGGACGTGCTCTTCGACCGTTTCTATTCGCTCGTCGCCAAGAGCAAGGGCGCCAAGTAAGCTTCCGGATGAAGCCGCGACCAGCCATCTGGATACCGATGGCTGTGTTGCTTTTAGCGGCTTGTCGCTCGGTCCCCGCGACGAAGGAAGATGCTTTGCGTCAGCTGATCGCCGACATCGCCGCAGGCCGGGTGGAAGCGGATCCCTACACGGCCGTCACCCCGACCGATCCCGCGCAGTCCGCGCTCTTTCTGTACGTTGAGGAGTGGCTGAACGTGAATGCCGAGGCCTTGACCCGCGTCACCCCAGTCCTGCCACCCGAAGGTCGCTTCACCTTCACGCGATCCGCGGATGGGCGCGTGACGTACCTCATCAGCGAGGGCTGGCCAGGTTCGCAGGTCCGGACGAAGGCGCTCCGGCCGGTGCCTGGTACGCGGATCACGCTGCTGGGTTGGCCGGATCCCTTGCCGTGGGAACAGCTCGGCGCCGTCTGCGTGATCGAGACCCCGCGAGAGATGGCCGACGAAGAGAACCACCCCTGTCCGCAGGCGTTCGTCTTCCGCTTCGAAGCCCCCGCGCGCTGAGCGCTTAGAGTTCCACCTGCATGCCTAACTCGACCACGCGGCCGGGGGGCAAATTAAAGTAGGCCGTCGCCGAGAGCGCGTTGCGGTTCAGGACTTCAAACAACTTTTCCTGGACCGCGTTGAGCGAGAAGTTGCGCGACGTGTCGCGGACGATCGTCTCCCGGCTTAGGAAATAGGTAATCTCAAGCTCCTGCGGGCTGATGCCCAGTTCCTCGTAGGCGGCACGCAACACAGGGAAGATATCCTGCTGTTCGCGGAAGCCAAACTTGCCGGTCACGCGGAGCACGGGCGGGAACTCCTCGTGGCTGTCCAATTTGCAGGATTTCGGGCCGCGTTGCATGAACTTCACACGGTCCGAGCGCGGGACGACCGCACGGTCTTCATCGACCGTGAGCGTCACCACGATGATGTGGTCATGCAGCGACTTGTTGTGCTTGAGGTTATGGGCGAGGGCCATCGGCACCGAATTCGTCGTGCCGGCGAGGTAGATGGCCGTGCCCTTGACGCGGCTGAGTTTACCCTTGGAGAAGCGCTCTTCGACGCTGTCGATGAAGTTAATGAACTCGTCGTCGCCCGAGCCACCCTTGGTTTCGCCGAAATTCGATTCCGCCAGCTTGTTGCGCATCACGATGCGCCCCTTGTTCCAGACCGACATGATGTAGTAGACCAGGAAGCCAGCCGCGAGCGGGAGCCAGCCGCTTTCGAAAATCTTGGGCAGATTACCCGCCACGAAGAATAGCTCCATGAGGATGAGCGGCGCCACCAGCACGTACGACGCGACCATCGGGAACTTGAACCGCCGATGGATGAACTGGCCGTACAGAATGGTCGTGACCAGCATCGTCAGGCTGACCGCGATACCGTAGGCGCTGGCGAGGTGTTCGGAACTCTTATACTGTAGGACCAAGTAGATGGAGCCGATCATCAGCATCCAATTGACGATGGGGATGTAGATCTGCCCCGATTCTTCATCCGACGTCTGCTCGATGCGCATGCGGGGCAGGAAGTTGAGCTGGATCGCCTGCATCGTCGTGGAGAACGCCCCGGCAATGAGCGCCTGCGAGGCGATGATGGCGGCCAAGGTGGCGATGATGACCAGCGGAATCTGGGCCCAGTTCGGGGCGAGGTTGAAGAAGGGATTAATCTCGTGGATGAGATGCGACTTGCCGTCGACCCCATTGGTGACGGCGAAGGTGGTGACAGGCTCCGCCAGGGCCCAGGCGGCTTGTCCGAGGTAATTGAGGATGAGGGCCGGGAAGACGATGAAGTACCAGCCCGCGCGGATGGGCTTTTGCCCGAAGTGGCCCATGTCCGCATACAACGCTTCGGCCCCGGTGACGGAAAGGAAGACCGCCCCGAGGATGATCATGCCGAGCGCGGGGTGCTCGAGCATGAAGCCGATGGCTTGTAGCGGGTTGAAGGCGGACAGGACCGTGGCGAGCTGTTCACGGTGTTCAAACAAGGAGCCGAGGCCAGTGGCTCCGATACACAGGAACCAGAGCAGGGTGATGGGCCCGAAATACATCCCGACTTTGCCAGATCCGCGCTTTTGGAGCCAGAAGATGCCGAAGAGGATCGCGACCGCGGCCGCCGGAATTAGGATGCTAAGATGTTTATCGGTGAGGGGGCCGTGGAGGTTATCGTTGGCCTCCTTGACGCCTTCGAGGGCTGAGAGCACGGAGATGGCTGGCGTGATGACCCCATCCCCGAAGAGCAGGGCGGTCCCGAAAACCCCGAGGAGCACGAGGAAACTGCGGTGCTTGCGTTTCCGGTTCCTTTCCTGGTCCTTGTCCGAGGCCAAGGAGACGAGCGTCATGATGCCGCCTTCCCCGTCTTCATTGGCCTCCATGACAAAGAGCACGTACTTGATGGTCACCACGCAGAGGAGGGACCAGATGATCATGGAGACCGCGGGGACCGCGATTTGGGCGACGGAAGTCGGGATACCGGAGGTCAGGCCGTTACGTAGGCATTCCCGGAAGGCGTACAGGGGGCTCGTGCCGATATCGCCGAAGACGACCCCGAGGGAGGCGATGATGGCGGCAAAAGTGAGAGGCTTGGCCAGCGCGGAAGGAGTGTCCTTGGCGGTCTCCTGTGGGGCTTCGTTCATGGATTGAGTTATTCACAATGACCCCTTGGGACCGGGTTAGCAAAACCAATCCGAACCGAGCTGGGGCTTGCCTTTTTGCCTTTCGTCCTCATTTGAAGGAGGTTCTCAGTCCCCATTTCCAAACAAAACAACAATGATTAACATCCAAACCATTGGTATTCAAGTACTAGCAGCAGACGCACCCCCTCCCCAGTCCTTTGGTGAGGTGTTGATGGGCTTTCTCCCGTTTTTGCTCTTCTTGGCTGCCCTCTACTTCTTCTTCATCGCTCCCCAGCGCAAGATCCAGAAAGAGCGCGAAAAGCTGCAGTCCGCACTCGCCGTGGGCGACGAAGTCGTCCTCAGCAATGGCATCTACGGTAAAGTCTACCACCTCAAGGAAGACCGCGTGACCATCGAACTCGAGAGCGGTCGCATGACCGTCCACAAATCGGCCATCTTCGGGAAGGCCGAAGACGGTGCCAAGGCCATCCAGGCCTAATTCGTTCACCCCTTAACCACGACATACCCATGACATCCAGGACTTGGTTCTGGAAGGTGGCGGTATCGGTTCTCGCCCTAGCTGCGGCCTGGTACGAGTTCTACCCCATCGCTCCAACCCCGCTCGAGGAATTCATCCCGACGCAGGTCATCAAGGATAAGCCGGCTTTCGAAAAGCTTCACGCGGAAGCCAAGAAGCGTGTGCGCGACTACAAGGACGCTGCCGTGCCCGCCGACCAGAAGTCGATTTCCTATTACCAGGCTTTGCGCGATATCGGTGACGGCAAGGGCCGTCCAGCCGGCGTCGATTTGCTGCCTTTCTTCTTCAACGAAAAGGATTTTGTCCGCGAGCCTGATCAGGCGAAGCGTAATATCCTCGTGCTGAAGCAGGAACTCCTCGCTTCCCAGGGGAAGCTCAAGCTCGGTCTCGACCTGCAGGGCGGCGTGTCTTTTACGCTTAAGGTCGACCCGTCGGGCGTGGAGTCCGGCGAGAAGGCGGATGGCGATAAGGCCAAGATGGACCATGCCCAAATGGTCAACCAAGCCATCACGGTCATGGAGCATCGTGTGAACGCCTTCGGCGTCGCCGAGCCGGTCATCCGCCCCGTCGGCGATTTGTCCTTGGAAATCCAGTTGCCCGGCGAAGATGCCGCCAATAACCCCGACATCATGGACGCGCTGAAGAAGCCGGCCAAACTCGAGTTCCGTCAGGTCTACCGTGGCGAACGCCCGGCGCCGACCGATCGCGAGCATTCCACGAAGGCCCTGCAAGACGACAATGGCGCCATCGCCACCTATGAGGTCCTTGTCGAACGCGACGTCGACCGCAAGACGGGGGAAACCACGACGCGCCGTTACTACGTCCGCAAGAAGGCGGACGCCACCGGTAAAATCATCAAGACCTCCGCCGCCCGTTCGGATGACGGCCTGTCGTTCTACGTCAGTATGACGTTTACCGATGAGGGTTCGAAGAAGTTCGGCGACCTCACCGCTAAGATTGCGGAAGGTAACGCCCGCGGCATCGGCCAGTTGGCGATCGTGCTCGACGGTCAGTTGCAGTCCGCCCCCACCGTCAAGGAAGCCATCCGCAGCACCGGGGCCACCATCACTGGTTCGTTCTCCCGCGAGGAAGCCCTGAACCTGGCCTCCGTCCTCAATAACCCACTCGAGTTCCCGCTCGTCACGCAAGACGTGACCGCCGTCGGTCCCTCCCTGGCTAAGGACGCGCAGTCCAAGTCGGTCGTCGCTTCAATCGTCGCCGTCGCGCTCGTCATCCTCTTCATGGTCGGCTTCTACGTCTGGGGTGGCTTCATCGCCGTCTTCGGCATGGTGCTGAACTTGCTCCTCATGCTCGGAGGCATGGCCTACCTCGGTGCGACGATTACGTTGCCCGGCGTGGCCGCGCTCGTGCTGACGCTCGGTATGGCGGTGGACGCCAACATCCTGATTCTGGAACGCGTCCGTGAAGAGACCCGCCTCGGTAAGGATCGCGCCACCTCGTTGCGCGAAGGTTACAACCGCGCGACCTGGACCATTGTCGACGCCAACCTCACGCACTTAATCGTGGCCTTGATCCTCGCCTTCATGGGCACGGGTCCCGTCCGTGGCTTCGGGATCACCTTGATCATCGGTATCTTCACGACGCTCTTCACGACCCTCGTGACCTGCCGTGGTCTCCAGGAATTGGCGCTGGCCCGCGGGATCATGAGCAAGATCTTCGGTCTGCCGGTGTTCCGTCCGACCCTCGACATTCAATTCCTGAATCAGGCCCGTTTGGCGTTCATCGTCTCTTGGGTGGTCATCTGCGTCGGTGTCGCCGACCTGGCCTATAAGGGCAAGGAAGCCTTCGGTAAGGATTTCCGCGGTGGTGAATCGACCCTTGTCGCAATCAGCTCCAAGGAGAAGGTCGACACCAACAAGGTCTTGAAACTAGCCGAGTCGTTGGGCTTGCCCGACACGACCGTGACGCTCCAGACCGCCATCGGCGGTGGCGAGTCCCGCCTCCGTATCGAGACGGAGCTCACGAAGGACCGCTCGAAGGGTGACTTCGCCAACCTCGCCAAGATCGTTGACGGCGTGAAGTCCAAGTATCCGGAAATGCTGAAGAATAAGGACCTCACCGTTGAACAGATGATGCTTTCCCGTGAAGCCATCGGTGGCTCCGTCTCGGGGGACCTGCGGGCGAACGCCATCTGGTCAGTCGTGCTCGCCTTGATCGGCATCGGCATCTACGTCTCCCTCCGCTTCGAAGCCGGCTTCGGCGTCGCCGCGATGGTGGCGACCTTGCACGACGTCCTGATGACGGTCGCACTCTTCGTCTTCTTCGGTGGCCAGTTTAACGCGGCGCTCATTGCCGCCATCCTGCTCATCATCGGCTACTCGGTGAACGACACCATCGTCGTCTTCGACCGAATCCGCGAAGAGCTGGAGAATAACCCGGCGCGCTCGCTGCGCGACGTGATTCACTTCGCCATCAATCGTACACTCTCCCGCACGATCCTGACGTCTTCCACGGTCTTCCTCTGTGCCGTGGCACTCTTCATCTTCGGCGCCGGCGACGTCCGTCTCTACGGCGAAGTCTTTATCTACGGTGTCCTCACCGGTACTTTCTCCTCCATCTTCATCGCCAGTCCGATTTTCTACTGGTGGCACAAGGGTGAACGTAAAGGCGTCGACGACGCTGAACTACCCAAGAGCTACTCGTGGGAGGCCGGTTCTGACGCCTGAGGTCAGGTCGTAAACCACCCTTATGGCCGCCTGGTTATACCGGGCCGCGGATGCTGGGCTTGCCCGGCGTATCGCGGTCTCGCTTGGAGTCAGCGACCCCGTCGCCTACGTCCTCGCACGCGCCTTCGCCGATGAGGCCGAGGCGGAGCGTCACCTGCGTCCGCAGTTGGCGCATGTGTCCGATCCTTTCGCCGTTGGGGGGCTCCGCGAGGCCGCCGAACGCATCGTCCGAGCCGTTAACCAAGGCGAGCGCATCGCCATCTTAGGCGATTACGACGTCGATGGGGTTTCGAGCACCGCCATGCTGGTGCACCTTTTACGTCGTCTTGGCGCTGACCCAGCCCATTTCGTCCCGCGTCGACTCGAAGAAGGTTATGGCCTTTCGATGGCGGCGCTGGACCGCGTCTTGGCGGAGGCCAAGCCGACGTTGTTCATTGCCTTAGACTGCGGCACGAACTCGAAGCCCGAAGTCGATCGGCTGAAGGCCGAAGGCGTGGATGTGATCGTGGTGGACCACCATACGGCCAAAGAAGCCCGCGCTGCCTGCATCTTGGTCAATCCCCGCGTCAATGATGCGCCCGAAGCAGCGTGGCAGTCGCTCTGTACCGCTGGCCTCGTCTTTAAACTCGTCCATGGCCTCCTGAAGGTGCTGCGTTTAGCGGGCGACGAGCGTGGCACCAATATTCAGGTGAAGGACTACCTCGACTTGGCCGCCCTCGGTACGATTGCGGACTTGGTACCCTTGGTCGCTGAAAATCGTATCCTCGCTGCGCATGGGTTGCGGGCCCTTGGCGAAGCCCGCCGGCCCGGCGTGCGTGCACTCATCGCCGTCAGTGGTATGGAGCCGGGCGGCGTCCTGACCTCCGTGGATGTCTCTTACCGCATTGGCCCGCGCATTAATGCTAGCGGCCGCTTGGCCGATGCCTCCTTGCCCTTGAAGCTCTTGCTGTCCTCCTCGCCCGAAGATTGCGAACGTGACGCCGCGCAGCTCGATGCGATCAATCGGGAACGGCAGGAAATCGATAAGCGTGTGACCGAAGAGGCGACCGCGCAGGCGGATGCCATGGGTGATCTCGCGGGTTATGTCGTCCATGGAGATTGGCACCCCGGGGTCGTGGGCATCGCCGCTGGCAAGATTTGCCGAGCCTTGGATCGCCCCGTGATCGTCCTCGGTAAAGAAGGGGAAGTCGCCAAGGGCTCGGGCCGAAGCGTTCCGGGGACCAACCTGGTGGAGGCATTGACCGCTTGTGCTGACCTCCTGAAGACCTTTGGTGGCCACCCGATGGCCGTCGGCGTGTCCTTGGCGGTCGCGGACGTAGCGGCCTTCCGCGTGCGTTTCTCGGCGGCCATTGTGGCCCAGAAGGTCGCCGGTGCGGCCGTCGTCGATGGGCGCGACCTCGATATCGTCCATTGGATCAAGGCGACCGAAGTTACCGACCGTTTATTGGATGACTTAGAGTTACTGCAGCCTTACGGCGAAGGGAACCCCGAGCCACTGTTCGGCGTAAAATCCTTTGTCTTCGAGCGGGTACCGACGGCCTTCGGTGACGGAAACTTCCGTTACCAGAGTTCACCGATTGCAGGCCGCCGCTTGAACTTTGTCGCCTGGCGTATGGCCAACCGCATGCCCGAGCTGGGCCGCCCCGTCGACCTCGTCGTCAAACTGCAATGGAATCGGTGGCAGGGGCGGAAGCTCCCGCAGGCTGAAATCCTCGACTGGCGTTACAGCGCGTAAGCTTACTTGGCGGCGGCTTTTCCGTTCTTACCAGCGTCGGCGCCCGCATTCGGGTCGGGGACGGGGTCGGGCTGCTTCCGTTCCTCGATGCCCTTAATGTTAATCGCGTGGCCACCGCCTTGGTTGGGCAGGAGGAAGAAGAGGGTTCGGACGTCGGCCTGCTGGTAGGTGCGGGCGATGTAGCCAATCTGGTAGCCGTCTTCGCCTGGCGTCAGGACTTCGCCTTGGGCGTAGGTATCGTTGGCCACTGGGGCATTGATGAGGGCGCGGCCATTCGGTGCAATCGCGGTGGACTTACCGTTGTAGCGAACCTCGACGGGTACGCCGGTCAGGTTGATGTACAGGTAGGAGCCGAAGGGGAAGGAGCCTTCCTTGTCTTCGATGGCCATGATGCGCTTTCCCTTGTCGGCGGAGGCGAAGAGGAGGATGTATTTGCCGTCACCAGGGAAGGTGTAGGAGGCGATGGGGGTCGGCGGGACGTAGGGAGCCTTGGGGTCCTTGGGCTTGTCGGTCGTCGGCGTCTTGGCGGCGGTCTTGGTCTTGCTGGCCTTCGCGGCTTTGGCGTCGGAGAGGGCCTGCTGGTGATCGCGTTGCCGATTATTCACTTCGGTCTGCGCGTCGTCGGCCTCCTTATTGGCCTCCGCCATGATTTTGGAGAGTTCGCCTAGTTTGGCCTGAGCGGCATCGGCTTCAGCTAAATCCGAAGCCGACATCTTTCCGGCGCGGCCTTCGCGGCTGCCGCTCTTGGCGAGTCCGCTTAACTTGCTTAAGCGGGCGTATTCTTCGCTGGCCTTGCGGGCCCGCTCGAGCGCGGCGGAACGGCGGCCATTGGCGACGATGATTTCGGCGGGGACTTCGGGTAACTTCTTTTCGAGGTCATCGACCATGACGAACTCAATAGTCGGGAGGCCGCGGTAGGTCTGTTCGCGGGATAAGAAGTCATTACTGATGTCGAGTCGTTTGGCGTCGCGCCCTTCGACGAAGCCCGAACCGAGGATCGGAGCGTCAAACGAGAGGACACGAAACTTGACATCGACCTTCTTGGCGGCCGGGTCGTTCGCCTGAGCGAAGAGGCAGGTCGTAGCCAGGGAGAGGGTAGCGAGGAGGAGCCGCATTACAGTTCTTTAGGTGAGAGGACGCGAACGGAGACGATCTGGAAGCGACGGCCCAGGATCTTGTTCGTATTTTTCAGGAGAGGGTTGTGGAGGCCACCGTCCGTGGGGTTACAGACTTCGGTTTCCGGCGGCTGGCTGGCGTCACAGAACTCGGGGGTGCGTTGGACGACGGCTTCGACCCAGCAACCGCCTAGGCTGACATTGGAGCCGGGGCGTTCGCTGACGTCCCCGTAGGCGCGGATGGTGAAAGTATCCGAGCGGGTGGTCAGGGCCGAGCCAATGACGGACAGGATGTCGGACTGCAGGAGCGAGGCTGGGCTCGCCTGATAGAGGTGGGCACGGTTGGTGCTGCCCGAGCGTGGGTCGGTTAGCACGATGTTGTCATCGTAAGCTGGGTCAATCCAGGGAACCATTCCAGGCGTTGTGGTGGGGGCTTGCAGGCCAGCCGTGGAGGCCGGAGCTGGGGCCGCGGAACGGTTGGACAGGTTAGCACCGTCCACGTCGGCACGGGTAATCGCGTTCTGCAGGCAGCCCGCGTAGGAGAGCGGCGGCTCGGCGCCGCAGAGCCAGCGGTTCACGAATTGGGCGAGGCCGATGTACGGGACGGGGACGGTCTGACCGCGGAAGACCACGGGTGCATGCACGTCGAGGGCGGGCTGCATGTTGACTTCGCCGCGGTGGTTATTGGTGAGGCGCTTGCGGGTCTCTTCGACGATGGATTTAGCGAGCAAGCGAATCTGGTCGTCATCGAGCGTGGCCAAGCCAGACCACGCCGACTTGTCGCTGAACGGCTTCTTGTAATTGTAATCCGTCACATCGGCCCCACGGGCGGCACGCGGGTAGCGGGCGTTCTGGGTCTTGGAGGGCTGGTCGGCCGTCAGCTTGCCCATGGCGATTTTCTTTGCGCTCGCTAGGACCGTCGTCCACGCCTCGATGGAGGTACTGTTGACGTTGAAGGCGCCATCGGTGCAGGTCGCTCCGGCGATACGGCGGTGGTCGGCGACCATCGCGCGGGTCGTGACGGCATCGCGGAAGCTGAAGAGCTTGGTGCGCGGGTTGGCGAGGGCGCCCGTGCCGGCGACGAAATCGTCCAGCACCTTAGTGAGCGGACGCTGTTCGATGCCGCGGAACATGTCGGGGGCCGCGCCGGAGAGGAAGAAGCGGTCGTAGATAGCGGCATTGGTTAACCAGACACGGTCCATGTCCGACCAGTTTTCGGCGCTGCGGTAATTGTTGACCGCGTTGATGGGCGAGTAGAGCGGCGCGAAACTGTTGCCGATCATGAACAGGGGGTCCTGGTCACGGATGAGCATGTTGGCGTGCGTGTATTGGGCGAGCGAGACGGGAGGTCCCAGGGGGATTTCCGTGAACACCGCAGCGTTGACGCCAGAGGAACGGACGGACGAGCCGCCGAAGGCGAGGGCGGGGTCTTGGCCTGGTTCGAAGACTTCGGCCCAGTTGTTGGCACCGCGGACGACGAGTTTGAAACTATTGGAGGTGGTGGCGTAACCGGCGGGCATGGAGCCGGGGCCAATCCCCGTCGCTTCCGGACGGGTCATCGCCGCCGTCGGGTTGGAGTGGACGAAAATCGGGAAGCCGAGGGCGTCGCCGCCCCAGCGGACACCGTAGTCAAAGACGGCGAGCACTTGTGGGGGTTGACCTGGGCCGGGGAGGACCGCGCCCGGCGGGATGATCTTGGGGGCGGCATAACCGCTGCGGTAGGTGCCACTGGGGTCCTTATCCATCGAGTTTGAGAGGAGCTCGGTGACTTCACTGCAGACGTTGTAAAGGGTGCCGTCACCAGAGTTGTTAGTCTCCATGATGCGGTCTCCTGGCCAGCAGGTGAGCAGGTGGCGGATGTAGAAGGGACCTGTGCTGCGAACGCTGACGGTGAGGGTGTCGGAACCGTTGAGCGTTAGCGGTGACTTGGCCGAGTCTAAGCAGTTAGTGTAGAAGCAGCCCGTGAAGTCGTAACGATTCACGGTGGTGGCCAGACGGTTGAACGGAATCGAGCCGGCCGGCAATGTGAACACGCGGAACTCGCCGGGCTGCAGCGTGATTTCCGGGATGTAGGTTCGGAAGCTCTCGGCCCAGTTTGGCGACGAGTCCGTTGACTGTGCGAGGGTGAGCATGTCCCATGCCCAAGTGGTGGTCGACCCAGCGCTATTGCGGGCGAAGTCCATCCACCAAGCCGACCAAGCACGGTAGGAGAGGCGCATGGCCGCCGTGTCCGTCGAGTTCTCGCGCTTGAGGCGCATGGCGACGTTGTACGGGTTATGGAGGACGGTGATGGGTGAGAGCGTCAGGCGAAGGGTGCCGCTATTGTTCTGGAGACCCCAGACGAGCAATTCCCGAGCGACGTAGGGCGTAGCCCCGACCTTCGTCGGTTGGGGGCGCGGGTTGGTGGAAACATAAACGTCCTCCGACGTATCCATGCGATTGTACATGTGGCCGTAGTGGGCCGTGCCACCGTAACCCGAGGCGGCCAAGCTGATGGTGTTCGGGTAGTGCGTGCGCGCCCGAAGGGTCGGCGAATTGGCGACGGGGTTCGTGGAGTCGTTCCACGCAATTTCTTTGTAGAGGCGGTGGTAGTTGCGCAGCGCATCCCACGTGGGTCCGCGGATGGTACGGCCGCCGTAGACGTAGGTATAGAGTGTACCGATGTTGTGGGAGGAGCCTTCGTACTTCACGTCGACCTTACTGTCGCTATACGCCGAACGGTTCGTGCTGCCGTTGGGGTTAAAGGTGTACGTGGCGCCGCTGAGCGGGTTGCCCGCCGAGTCACGCGGGGCGGAGCCTTCGCTGAACTCGCTCGCCTTCCAAGCGGCATCATCCTTTTCGAAGGCCGACGAGAGGTCGACCTTGAGACCGCCCCACTGGGAGTCGGTATTCAGGCCCCGGGAGACCAAGGTCATGTCTGGCCAAACGCGGCGGGCAATCGTGGGTGGACTCGTTTCCGTGAAGACCGCAGCGTCGAGGAGGCTGAGGTCGTAGAGTTTGGTGGCCCGAGCATCGATGCCGCCGAGGGGGATGTTCTCGAAGCCTTTCAGGATTTCGATACCCGTGCGGGCAGTGCCGCGTAGCGCCATGATATTGTTGTAGCTCTGCTGGTCGGCACTGACGGTCGTGGTGGCCGGGGGAGTGATGCGCGTGTCCGTGAGGTTTAACTTAGCCTTCACGCCTTCATCGCCGACCCAATAGCAGTAAGAGCCAGCCACATTGGCGTCGGGCAACTGAACTTTGGGCAGGACAATGCGGCCGTCGGGACGGCCCGGGGTGGTGGGCCAATTCATCAACTCAGCCGGGAGCGCCGAGGCGTCGCCGACCAACGTGATCATCATCGGACCAGTTGTCGGGTAGTAGTCGGTCTGGAAGGGCACCCAATGGTCCGCTTCGTAATCGTTTTTTCCGAACAAATTAATGCTTTGGGAATTAGCGGGGCGGTCGTGGCGACCACTGACGAGCCAAGCGGGGGGTTGGGTCGGCTTGTCGCTGCGCCAGACGCCCGTCCACAGCGGGTTGCGAATCGTCTGCCAATTCCAGCCAGGTTGGTTGCTGTCGGCACCGAGGTCGGCTCGGGCGGTCATGCGGCGATCGGGGCCTGCTTCCTGCTGGAGGTGGGCGAGGGCCAGGCGGAGCGAGACGAGCGCATGCAGCTTGCTCTGCGTTCGGTATTGGGCAGCCTTGGCCAGCTTGGACTCAACGCTCAAGAATGCTGCAAGAACGATGACCACCATCACCATCATCGCCATGATGGTAAGGGAGAGAACGAGGCTGAAGCCGCGTCGCGACGAGGGGTGGGGTGAGGTGCTCATTTACCTGGGGTGGTAACTCACTAAATCGTCACCCCTTATTACACTAATTCCAAGATTTTTAGAGGGGTTTTGAGGGTCCGGGGTGTGAATAACTTTCCCCCTCCACCTAACCCACTTTAAACTCACTTTCCGCTCGGGTCGGGCGGGCGGTAACGGTCTTCCACGCCTTTAATGAGGACCTGGCCTTCGCTTTCGGGGGAAGGGATGATGAAATAGAGGGTCCGGAGGTCGTTTTGCTGGAAATAACGGAAGCTGTAGCTCAAGGACTCTTTATCATCGATGGGCGAGTGGGAATGGATGGTACCCTCGAAGTAGGTCCCGTCGGGGGCATTCGGGCGCACGACGGTGCTGCCCTTGGAGCCAATCTTGGTCCGGCTACCCGGGACTTGGATTTCCACGGGATGGGGGCAAAGGTTGTGAAAACGGATGGTGCCATACTGAAACGCCCCTGGCGCGTCATCGATGGCGAGGATCCCGCCCTTCGGGTCACCTGGGTTAACGAGGAGGATGAGGTGATGGGGGCCAGGGGTTGTTGGTAGGTCAATCCAGGCGATGGGCTTATTCTCTTTGTCCTTATCCGGCAACTTGGGTGGTTCAACCGATACGGGCACGAAAGTGGCAAGGCGCTTCTTGCGTTTTTCATCGGGGTCGAGTGTCTTTTGGGCGGCACTCGTTTTTTCTGGGGTAGTCGACTTAAGTGGATCGCCCGACCGGATCGGGTCGGCGGACTTGACTGGATCGGCGGACTTGGTGGGGTCGGCCGACTTGAGCGGATCACCTGAACGGACGGGGTCCTGCGTCTTCGTCGGGTCGGCGGTCGCCTGTGGGTCGGTGGACTTGCGTGGGTCAGCGGATTTCCGCGGGTCGCGTTCCGTGGCGAGGAGGCTCTTCTTGGGGCCGTCGGGTTTTTCGATCGTGTGCGGAGCGAAGGGAGATTTGATGCTGAGGTCGCTGGGCTTGCCGGTCGGGTGGCGAGCCATTAGCTTGGCAATCTCCTCGGGGTTAACCGTGGCCGTCAGCGGCAGGATTTCGAAATGCGGGTTACCGTGGTAGGTGAACTCTTGCGTGAAGAAGTCCGGGGCAATGACGAGCGGGGCCAGTTTGCCGTCCTTGCGGTAGCCGTGAGCGAGGATAGGTCCATCCAGTGAAATCGCCCGCAGGTTCACGGTCACTTCTACCGGCGGCTTCTCCTCTGCGAAACCTGGGACAACCCAGGCAAGCCCGAGTAAGACTGCGAATTTAGATTTCATTCGGTTTCAGGGTACGGAAAGAGACGATACGGAAGCGCCGACCGAGCACGTTATTGACGGCCGTCAACTGGTTGCTGGTGGTGACGTCACTTGTAATGGTCGTGCCGGGAGCGAGGGTCGCTGGGTTCTTGGGGCCGGCGACGGCCGTCTCGGGCGCATTGGTGGGATCGATGAATTCGGGCACGCGTTGGATGACGGCCTCAATCCAGCACTTGGCGCTATCACCAGAGACATTCCAAGCTTCGCCGTAGGCGCGGATGGTGAACGTGTCCGACCGGGTCGACAAGGCACTGCCAATGACTTCCAGAAGGTCGGACTGGAGAAGGTTGCCGGGCGCCCCGAGGGCGGCGTGGGTGACGTTCTTGCCGACGGGATCGGGGAGCTCGATATTTTCAGGATTGGCAAACGGGCCCGCGGTGGTCGAGGAGAGGGCGGCCGCGTCCACTTTGCCAATCAGCCCCTTGTTGGAAAGGCGGTCCGAGAAGCGGTCGGAGTTGTCTGATTTCGTCGCATAGTATTTGTCGGCCCGGAAGATGGCGGACTGCAGGGCGCCGCAGCGCGCATACTGAGGATTGGGGTTGAGAAAGCGGTTAACGAATTCGGTGAGCCCGAGGTAAGGCGTGGCCGCGGTCATCTGGCCGCGGAAGACGCGTGCGGTCGGTGGGGAACTTTGGTCGCGTTCCGTTCGGGTGAGCACCTTGAAGCGCACTTTATTCTCCGCGACGATGGCTTTAGCGAGGTTGCGGACTTGGTCGTCGGAGAGATTGATGAAGCCTGACCAGTTCGTGCGGTCCGTCATCGTCCCCGCCGCGACGGTGGCCGTGCCTTGTGGGGTGGCCCGGGGGTAGCGGGCATTCTGTGGCTGAATCGGTGCGCTGGTCGTATTCGGAAGGTTCGCGGCGTACTTGGTGGTGGCGATGGCCTTGGCGGCCCCGAGGACGGCGGTCCAGGCTTCGACCGATGTGCTGTTCACATTGAAGGTGCCGTCATGCAGCAACACTGAGGCGGAACGGCGGTAGTCGCCGATCGCCGCGCGCAGGTCGGCACCACCGTGGAATTCGCCGAGCAGTCGCATCCGCGGATTGTTCAGCGGTTGGACGCCATTCACAAAATCATCCAACACTTGGTTAAGGGAACGGGTTTCCGCCGGCGTCGAGTTAGGGTTCCCGTTGCTGTTGGCATTGGCATTAGGGTTGGCGGTTGGGTCGGACGGCGCCGGGTCGGCCGGCAGCGAGGCTTTCGTCATCTCGGGCGCAGCCCCCGAGAGGAAATACTGATCCCACACGGCATGGTTAAGTAGGTAGGCATTATCGTAATCCGTCCAGTTGGGGCTATTGAGCTGCGTGGTGCGCTGCCCGTTCACCTGCGTGTAGGCGAAGCTGCTGCCGATACCTAGGA
Source organism: uncultured Opitutia bacterium (assembly GCA_903925205.1). Lineage (GTDB taxonomy): Bacteria > Verrucomicrobiota > Verrucomicrobiia > Opitutales > UBA953 > UBA953. The sequence continues at coordinate 21,139 of CAIYEN010000215.1, forward strand.
GCGGTTGCTGGTCGCGCATGCTGAGGTTGGCGTGTGCGTATTGGGCTAAGCCGGTGGGCGGGGCGAGGGGGATTTCGGTTTGGATCGCAATAGTTGTACCGTAGGTACTCTTGAGCGAGTAGCCTCCGTAAGTTAGTCCTGAACTAGTCTGTAGGACTTCGGCCCAAGTTGATGGGCATGAAATCCGCATGCGATAGCTGGGCGAAGCACCCGTGAAACCATTACCCTCGCCGAGGTCGGTGCGGCCCGCACCATCGGCCCGGCAGGATGCCGCCATGGGATTAGAATGCGTGAAGATAGGGAAGGGCGCTGAGGCTGGGTAGCTGGCAAAATAACTTAGCGGCGGCGCTTGTTCATCGCTGGTCTTCACCGCTAAGTCCATGACGGTGATAATCGAGGGCGGATTAGGACGTCCGCTCGAATTAAATCTTGGAGTTATGTACTCGTAGGTGGGGAAGGTTTTTTCCACGGCATTTCCAACTCGGGTCGGTGTGAGGTCGCGATAAAAAAGCTCCGTGTGCTCGCTCGACTTGCTGTACAGGTTGGCGGTATTTGCAGACTTGTTAATTATGTCTCCCGGCCAGCAGGCGAGTCCTAGGCGAACTCGAAAGTCACCGGCAGGAATCACGGAGAAGCCGAATGTATCGGTTCGATACCAACGAGATGTTTCACCAAAGCCCCAGTCATTGAGTGTGTCGTTTAAACCCCCAGTTTGGTTGAAGGAATTTCCTAACTCGACCACCCGTTTCCAGTCCTGCATCGTCGGCGAGCTGCACGAGAGCACGCGGAACTCGCCAGGCTTCAAGGTGAAGTCGGGCAGATACAACCGGAACATGTCATTGGCGTTCGCCTGCTGGTCGTCCTGCTGCATGAAGAACGAACTGAGTGGAATTTCGTAGGTCGAGGTGGGGCCGGTTCCTCGAAAGGCGTAGCGCCTATAGCGAAAAATCCATTGGTCCCAGTTGGTGAACGAGACCGCGAGCGCGTAGGTGCCGGCCGCCCCGTTGCGGGCCTCGAACTTCATCGCCACGTTGTAGGGGTTGTGGACAACGACGATGGGGGTCAGGTTGAAGTAGATGGCTGCAGCTATGTTATCGATGTATTCCATGTTCACGCTGAAGACCATCATCACGCGGTGGATGTAGGGCGTGGCGGCCACATTGAGCGCGCGGGGAACGGGCTTGGTGCCGAGGTTCCAGAAGTTTCCGAAGTCAGTGGCTTGCGGGTTCAACGTCGCATGGTCACCGTTGTAAGTTAGCGCGTAACTGTAGGTAGTCTGGCGGACGTTGTCGGGGTCGGCGTTTGCGGTGGATGGCAGAATCCGACTGGCGTTCGGGTAAAAGGTCCGTGCCTTGAGGGTGGGCATCCCGCTCGCATCCCAGCCGACTTGCTTGTAAAGCCGGTGGTAGTCGCGGAGGGCCCACCAGGTGGGGCCCCGGACTTCGCCATCAAGGGTGGTACGGTTGAAGACCGGCGTGGAGGTGAGGGAATTGCCATCCAGCGGCACACGCATCGCGACCGACTCCACGCCAGCGGCTGTCCCAGTCGCGGCCGCCCCCAGTTTGCCGGCGCCGAATTCGGTTTGGTTAAACTCCGCGTCCCCGAGCTCAAAGGCCAAGGAGAGATCCCGTTTGAGGCCCCCATGGTATGAGTCGGCGAGGACGCCGGCCGCACTGGCGGAGAGGTCATGGAAGAGGCGATTAGAGTTCGGAGTGAGGCCAGTGCCTTCACTGAAACCAGTCAGATTGCGGAGGTCGCCCAACGTCTGCCCGCGGGCGAGGCCATCGTTGGGGGTGTAGTTCTCGAAGCCGGGGAGGAGCGCGAGTCCCGGCGTGACGGGATTGCGGAGTGCTTGGAGATTGCCGGGCGAATTGGCGGTCCCCGTGGTGCGCGTGTCGAAGAGATTGTAACGGGCTTTGATGCCTTCGTCCCCCACCCAGTAAGCGTATTTCCCGAAGGTGTCGTCCGGGAGGGGGAGGCGCGGCAGGGTCACGAGGCCGCTGGGTTTGTCGCTCTCGGCGCCGCTGGCGCTGCCTGTGCCCACGAGCGGGATAAGGTTCGTGGGCGTGGGGGTGTAGTCCTTTTGCCAAGGGAGCCAAATCGCGGTAGGGTAGTCGGATTCTCCTGACAGTGAAACCATCTGAACTCCTGGCTCTAAATCATCGCGTCCGCTGATAAGCCAGTGGGGGGGTTGGTTTGGTCGTTGGGTATTCCATACGCCGGTCCACATCGGGTTGAGTAATGCGCTCACGCCGACGTCGGGTTGCGCGAGGTCGGCCCGGGCGGTGACGCGGCGATCGGGGCCAGCTTCCTGTTGGGTGTGTGCTAAGGCTAAACGCAGGGCCACCACGCCATTCAGCCGTGCGCGCAGGGACAGTTGGGCATGACCCGCGAGGCGGGTTTCCACGGACAGAAAAGCCGCCACCATGATTACGGTCAGAATCATGATGCTCAGCACCACCAGCGAGAGCAGGAGGCTGAAGCCGGCGCGGCGGAGGCGGGGGAGGGGCTGGGTCGTGGGGCGCGGCAAGGGAAGTATCATTTAATAAGACTGGCCCGGCCCCACGGCAAGTTCCTGCTGGGTTTGTTTCCGAATTGGCATGATTTTACGGTTTGCCTTTGGTATTCAGCCGTATAGTAATGCGAATACTATGAAGTCCATTCTCGCGTCAGCGGCCTTGGTTTTTGCCACCGTTAGCCTCTCCGCCGCCGCCGTGGTGACGGGGGGTGGCACGGGGACGAGCTCGACGACCCCGACCACCCCGGTCGTGGCCCCGAAGCCGACCACGGGCACCTGCCAGAAGCCGGCCACGCCGCCTGTGATCAAGCACATCGAAGTGAAGTGCGAGAAGAAGGAAGCCCCGAAGCCTCAGCCGATCAAGTCGGCCGCTCCTTCCTGCGCGAAGAAGTAACTTCCGACTAACGTCGGTGGGGACGCCGGACTTTGGTCCGGCTTTTTTATTGGTGCGGTCCGGGACGGGCTCGCTTTGTTTGGGTCTCCCCATGGCGACTTTTCCGTTTCTCTTTTGGCTTCGTATGGGGCTGTTGTCATGGGGCGGGCCCGGTGCGCAGATTGCCATGTTGGAGCAGGAATGCGTCGGGAAGCGGGGATGGTTGACGACCGACGCGTTCGCGCGGGCGTTAGGGCTTTGCATGTTTCTGCCTGGTCCCGAGGCCCAGCAACTCGTAGCCTGGATCGCTTGGCGGACGCATGGCTGGCGCGGAGCCGCGGTGGCAACGGTAGGCTTTGTCTTACCTGGGTTGGTCGCCTGCGGTGTCTTGGCCTGGCTTTATGTAGTGGGGAGCGGCTGGGAGCTCTTGCCAGGAGTGTTTGCCGGTGCCCGCGCCGCCGTGGCGGGGGTTATCTTGGTGGTGGGTGGCAAGATGGTCCTGCGGACTTGTGTGGCCTTGCCTCGGCAGGTGGCGGCGGGCGTTGCGTTCTTGGGTCTATGCTTCAGCGCCCCCTTTGTCTTCATCGCCGTGGCCGCAGGTTTGCACGGGTGGTATGAGCGCCCAGAAGGGGAAGTGGAGTTGCCGCCTGTCAGTGCTCTCCTGCGATCGGCAGTCGGGCGCGTTGGGCGTTACCTTTTACCTGTTTTGCTTATCTATTTGGCCTTATGGTTATGGCTCAAGCATAGCCATGGCTTCGTCCAGCTCGTCGAGGTTTCCCTCTTTGCCGTGCTGACTTCCTTCGGCGGCGCCTATGCGGCTCTGGGGATTTGGCGGGTGCGGGCCAGTGCCTTAGGCTGGTTGGGGGAAGTTCGGTTCGGGGATGCCTTGGTGCTTGGCGAAGCCACGCCGGGGCCCTTGTTGCTCGCGGGGAGTTTTGTCGCTTTCATCGCCGGGTTTAATGGCGCCCTTTTTACTGAGCATGGCGGCGTCTGGTTCGGCGTGCTGGGCCTCGTTACGGCGGCGGTCTTTACGTTTGTGCCTTCGACGTTAGTACTCTTGGCGTGCGCTCCCTTGGCCGAAGAGGGGGTCGGGGATCGCCGGTTTCATGATGCCCTCGGCATGGTTTCGGCCGTTGCTGCCGGGGCGATCGTTTATCTTGGTTTTGCTTTATGCTGGTCGCAGGTTTCAACCCCGTTGTTCCTGCTTGTTTCCGTGGGGGCGGCTTGGTTGTTCTATCAGCAAAAGCTTTCGGTGCCTGCGTTGGTCGGCGTGGGGGCGGTCATCGGCTTGTTCATGGCGCGATAAGCCAAATCTGCTTGATACGCCGAGGTAATCCTCCATCTATCCTTTCACTATGAAGACCCTCCTCCGTCTCCTCGCCCTTGTGGCCGTCTGTTCCTCCCTCGCTATCGCTGCGACCACGACCGCCGCTCCGGCCAAGAAGGATGCCCCGGCGGCTCCGGCGGTGGATACCTCCAAGTTCAAGACCGGCGGTTGCTGCGAAAAGGCTGAAAAGGGTGGCAAGCACTGCACGCACCCTTGCTGCGTCAAGGCAGCTAAGGACGGTAAGGTTTGCGAAAAGTGCAATCCGCCCGCTAAGGACGCCCCAGCGCCTTCGAAGGATGCTCCTTCCAAGGACGCTCCCGCCGCTAAGTAATTTTAAGGTATTCTTTCTCAGGGCCGAACCGCAGGGTTCGGCCTTTTTTATGGGGCGTCGTCTTGCACCAGGGGCCGCGGTCGTTTAAGCCTAGGTCATGAAACGTCACCCCATTCTGAGTTCGCTCCTCCTCCTCGGCGTAGCGATCGGCTTATTCCTCTGGACGAAGCCTGCCTCGAGCCCGGCGTCCGCGGCGGCTCCCGCTGTCACCCCGTCGGTACCGGTGA
>CAIYEN010000216.1 GCA_903925205.1 uncultured Opitutia bacterium
GTTGTCCGATGCGAAAATCGACGCGCTGCTCGGGCGCCTGCGGGCCATCCCGCACGTCGAGTTCATCCGCATGGGGTCGCGTATCCCCGTCTTTCTGCCGCAACGCATCACCCCAGAACTCGCGGCTATCTTCCGTAAGCATGGCCCGATTTGGATGAGTATCCATGTTAACCACCCGAAAGAGATTACGCGTGAGTTAGCCGAGGCCTGCGAACGGTTATCTTTGGCGGGCGTGCCGCTGGGTAATCAGTCGGTCCTGTTGAATGGCATTAACGACACGCTTGAGGTGATGAAGTCGCTGGTGCACCGGCTGTTGATGATGCGAGTCCGGCCGTACTACCTTTATGCGTGTGACCTCATCGAGGGCTCGACGCACTTCCGGGCGCCGATTCAGAAGGGTATCGATATCATTCGTGCGCTCCGCGGTCACACCACGGGCTACGGTGTGCCTCAATTGACCATCGACGGACCGGGGGGTGGCGGGAAGATTCCCATCAATCCCGAGTATGTCCAAGCCATCCATGACGGCATCGTCGAGCTGCGTAATTTCGAAGACCGCGCCTATGTATACCCGTCGGGGACGCGCCTACCGGACCCTAAGCCAGAGTTGAGGGAGTGAGGTTAGGAGTTAGGGGATAGGGGATAGGGGATAGGGGATAGGGGATGGGGGTGGGGGATGGGTAGGGTTAGCACTGCGTGCTAACCTAGTTGGTTTTCCTATGGGTTTGGGCTGCTAGCGGTTGGCGAAGGGTGCGGCGAAGCCACAGGAATTGTCCCGGTTCCCCGTTGCGGTGGTCGCTAGGTCGTGACGCCGTCCCGACCCTACTGGGAAAGCGCCCTAAAACAGAGCGAACCAGAGGGTTATTCTGGTTCGCTGCTCAAAGTGGTGGGCCCGTAGGGATTCGAACCCCAAACGTCTGATCCGTAGTCAGAAATGATATCCATTTCACCACGAGCCCGTTCCGAGACGGTTGAAAGAACCATGCTCGAACCGAAAGGCAAGGAATTTTTCGAAAGGGCTATTTTTTCGCCCGATGCAGGGCGACTGTACCGAACAGCATGCTTTCGTGGCTAACCTCCGAAAACCCAGCGTTTTTCAGTTCCAACGTCAGGCCAGCGGCGTCTGGAAAGCCCGCAATACTGGTACCGAGGTAGCGGTAGGCTCCGAAGTCACCCGTGAGAATCCCCGCGAGGATTGGCGAGATGAGGCGCACGTGCACGAAATGGAAGGGGGCGAACCAGGCGGCCGGCTTTGAAAATTCGAGGATGAAGACCGAACCGCCCGGCTTCACGACGCGACGGAGCTCGCGCAAGCCGCGGGCGCGGTCTTCGAAGTTACGTACGCCGTAGGCAATCGTCACGGCGTCACAGGCGTCATCGGCAATCGGCAGGTTCATGCAGTCGCCGAGGCGGAATGTCGGTGCGTGGAGCTTGGACTTGGCCGCGCGTTGCCGGGCGACTGCAAGCATCGGCTCGCAGAAATCATAACCAATGACTTGGCAGTCCTGCGGCAGGGCGGTGAGGAGTTCAAACGCGACGTCGCCGCTGCCGGTCGCAAGGTCAGCGACAGTATTGGGGTGGGTGGCGATGACGGAGCGAATCAAGCGGTTGCGCCAGCCGACGCAAAGGCCGAGGCTGAGCACGCGGTTGGCTAAGTCATAGCGCGAGGCAATGCCTGAGAACATCTGACGGACTGCATTGCCTTCGGCCATGGGCTTACCATCCGCACAAAGTGCCGAAGGTCAAGTGGAGGGGAGGTGGGGTAGTGATAGGGGATAGGGGATGGGGGATGGGGGATAGGGGATGGGGGATAGCGGTTGGGGGTTAGCGTATTGGGGAAAGGGAAACGTGGCAGGGGCGCGACTGCGTCGCGTCCGTTCGCCAGTAGATGGAATTGACCCACCATCTCGGCTATTCTCGGCTCGATGCGGTCAACGGACGCGATGCAGTCGTGCCCTACCGAGACTCTGCCCATCCCCCATCCCCAATCCCCAATCCCCCCAACCCCTATCCCCTTAAACGAACACCCCTCCGCCCAGGAGGACGCGGTCTTGGTAGATGGCCACGACTTGGCCGGGAGCGAGGCCACGTTGGGTCGGCTGGAAGTGCAGGTCGACGGTGCCGTCGCCGAGCGGCTTAAAATGCGTGGGCACCGCTTTATCCCGGTAGCGCACCCGGGCGAGGATGTCCTGCTGACCTTCGAGGGCTTGGTTGATCCAGGTGAAGTTCGCGGCTTGGGCTGAATCGGTGTACAGCCACTTTGTATCGGGTAGGTCGAAGGCCACGTGCAGGGTCTGCGTGGCGAAGTCCTTCTTCACGACGACGAAATATTTCTGGTCGGTGTTGGAAGGTAGGCCGATGCCTTTGCGTTGTCCAATGGTGTAGCGATGCAGGCCACGGTGCTGGCCAATCACCTTACCCGCGGCGTTGACGATTGGGCCAGGGGCATCAGGGATGTGCCGTTCGAGGAAGTCCTGCACGGGCACTTGCCCAAGGAAGCAGATGCCTTGGCTATCTTTACGGGCGGCGTTCGGCAACGCGGCGTCAGTGGCGAGGCGCCGTACTTCAGGCTTGGTGAGTTCGCCGATCGGGAAGAGGGCTTTGGCCAACTGCTCCTGTCGCAGTAGGGCGAGGAAGTACGATTGGTCCTTATTCTGGTCAACGCCTTCCAAGAGGTCGAAGGTGCCGTCGGGGTTGGCCCGGCGGCGGGCGTAGTGGCCCGTGGCGATGGCGTCATAACCATCGGCGAGCGCGCGGCGGAGAAAGACACCAAACTTCATCTCACGGTTGCAGATGATATCGGGGTTGGGCGTGAGGCCGCGGCGGTAACCGTCGACGAGGTATTCGACCACCGTCTCGCGGTAGTCCTTTACCAAGTCGATGATGCGGAAGGGTAGGCCAAGGTGGGCGGCGACAGTCTGGGCGTTGCGGACGTCGTCCTCCCAGGGGCATTCGCCGGGGAAGGGGAGGCCTTCCTCGTTCATCCACGTCCGGAAGTAGGCGGCATGCACCTCGTGTCCCTGTTGCTTGAGCAACAAGGCGGCCACAGCGCTGTCGACGCCGCCAGAAAGGGCTACGAGGATCTTGGACATCCAAGCCAAGGTTAGGGTCGCCCGGGGCTCGGGGGCGAGAATGGAAAGCCGGGGGTGCCCATGGCCTGCCCGCGGGGTTGGGGGCCTTGGACGGGGGGCTGGCGGGTTGCGAATGCTCGCTCCTTGCCTCCGATGCCCGACTTGTTTTGCTGGAGGGATGCGCTTCGGTCTCGTTTACCTCCTTCTGGGCCTCACCCCCCTCTTTGCCCAAAACAACCAGCTTGCCGGGATGCAGCAGGACCTCGCGGAACTGCGTAATGAAGTGGAGAAACTGAAACTCGAGAACTCCGACCTCCGCGATGCCCTCAATAAGCAACGCAACGCCACCGTGGGCAATAGTTCGAACGCGGAAGCATCGGCGCGGACCAAGGCGGAAGCCTTGGCCGAAGTGGATCGCCGCCTCAAGCAGCAGACTGCGGACGTGAACGCTGCCTTGGCTGAACTCGGTCGTCGCGTTGACGCCGCCTTGGCGGGCCGTCCGTCGACGGGTAATCGTCCGGTGACACCGCCCGCGAAGTCTACGGTCACGCCTCCTTCGACCAACGCGCCCGTCCCGAACACGCCTGCTGGGCAAGAGGACGGCCTGCCTGCCGAGATGCCCCGCACGGGCTCAACCTACAAGGTGAAGTCCGGCGACACGGCGATTCGGATCGCTCGTCAGTTCGGCTCTAAGGTTGAGTGGATCGTTCAGGCCAATAAGCTCTCGGGTCCCGGCGCATTGCGCGCCGATGTCGAGATCTTCGTGCCCCAACCCGAAGCCCCTGCTCGCTAATTTCATGGCCCTCCCTCCCAAAAAATCCCTCGGCCGAGGACTCAGTTCTCTCATTGGTGGCGGCGTCGCCAAGCCCGCTGCCCCTAGCCCGGCGCCCGCCGTTGCTTCGACGCCAGTCGCGCCCGTCGCCGCCCCCGCCTCGCTTGCTCCGGGGCTTGCGCTCATTGAGATTCCGCTCGGTGCCATCGTGCCGAATCCGCGCCAGCCGCGTCGTGAATTCGATGACGCCGGCGTGAAGGAACTGGCCGAATCGATTCGTTCGGAAGGCCTCCTGCAGCCCGTCACCGTTCGTAAGGTGAAGGACGGCTATGAACTCATCGCCGGCGAACGCCGTTACCGTGCGTTTAAGCACCTCGGTCAGAAGACGATCACGGCGCGCGTCCTCGACGCCAGCGACAACGCCAGCGCCGTGCTCGCGCTCGTCGAGAACCTGCAGCGCGCGGACCTCAATCCGGTGGAAGAAGCCTTGGGCGTCGCCTCGCTCATGCGCGACTTTACGCTGACGCAGGAAGCCGTCGCGGATCGCCTCGGTAAGCCGCGCGCCAGCATCGCCAACCTCGTCCGTCTGCTATCGCTCGACCGCGAGATCCAAGGTTACCTCGGCAAGGGCCAGCTTTCGACCGGCCATGCCAAGGTCCTGCTCGGCCTCGAGAACCAGGCTCACCGCGTGCAGGTCGCACGACTCGTCATCGAGAAGGGCCTCTCCGTTCGTGCCCTCGAAGTCGAGGTCAAGAAGTTGGCCGCCACGAAGAAGGGCGACCGTAAGCGCACGGAAAAGTCCATCGTGGAGGACGTCCAGAAACGCCTCGCCTCGCATCTCTCCGCCCGCGTTCAAGTCGTCCAGAAGGGTAAGAAGGGTAGCATCACGATCGCCTACGAAGGCGACGATGACCTCGCCCGCCTGCTGGAGAAGTTGGGTGTGAAGGTGTAAGGGCGCACAAAGGGGATAGGTCGGCTTTGTCTTCTGCCATCAATAGGCAGGGGCGTGGCTTCGGCGCGCCCTCCTCTTTCGGAGTGCAAGGCGAAGCCTTGCCCCTACCTAAGTTCGCCATCCCCCATCCCCCATCCCCCATCCCCCATCCCCCATCCCCTCTTCGTCCGCTTAGTGCTTAAAGTGGCGCATCCCGGTGAAGACCATCGCCATGCCCCGGGCGTCCGCGGCGGCGATGACTTCGGCGTCCTTGACGGAACCGCCGGGTTGGATGGCGCAGGTGGCACCGGCGTCCGCAGCGGCGAGGAGGCCGTCAGGGAAGGGGAAGAAGGCGTCCGACGCGATGGCCGAGCCCTGTAGCGAGAGCTTGGCTTCACCGGCCTTCCAGACCGCGATGCGGGAGGAGTCGATGCGCGACATCTGGCCAGCGCCGACGCTGAGGGTGCGTTCCTTGCCGGCGTACACGATGGCGTTGGACTTCACATGGCGGACGACGCGCCAGCCGAAGAGCAGGGCGGTCATCTCGTCGGCGGTGGGCTGGCGCTGGGTGACGACCTTGAATTCGCGCACGTTGACGGGCTTCTGGTCGCGGTCCTGGACGAGCACGCCGCCGA
>CAIYEN010000217.1 GCA_903925205.1 uncultured Opitutia bacterium
CTTCACCTTCTCCGGGATTTCTGGCTCGGCCTTCTTCGCCGTGTGGATGACGGGTTCTTCGCCTTCAACGAGCGGCCATTCGAAGGACTTCTTGGAACCGTAGACGTCAATCGACTCGCGGTATTGACGGGCCGTATCGAAGAGCGAGCGGATGATGCGCGCGGAGACGTCGGACTGATGGAACTTGATGTGGGCCGTCTCGACCGCGAAGGGCGAGTTGTAGATTGGGATCATGTCCTCGGCGATGCGGCCGGAACCGAAGCACGAGACATACTCGGCGTCGGCCTGGGTGAGCGCGAGCATGGGGCCGACGCAGTGCGTGGCGTAGTACATGGGCGGGAGGCCGGGCCAGTAGCCGGGCCAGCCTTCCATATCCTGTTGGTGCGAAGCTTGGAGGAACTGCAGGCGACCGAGCTCGCCGTTGTCGTACATCTCCTTCACGAAGAGGAATTCGCGCGCGTAGACCACCGTCTCCATCATCATGTAGCGCAGGCCCGTGGCCTTGACCAACTTCACGATCTCTTCGCACTCGGCGATGGACGTGGCCATCGGGACGGTGCAGGCCACGTGCTTGCCGGCCTTGAGGGCGGCGATGGACTGGCGGCCGTGGTCGGGGATGGGCGTGTTGATGTGGACCGCGTCGATTTCCGGGTCCTGGAGCATCTCCTCATAGGACGTGTAGCGCTTGGCGATGCCGTAGCGGTCGCCGATTTCCTTCAGCTTGGCGGGGTTGCGCTGGCAGATGGCGGCGATCTCCGCGTTGGGGTGGGCGAGGTAGATCGGGATGAACTCCGCGCCGAAGCCGAGGCCGGCCAGCGCGATACGGATTTTTTTGGTGCTCATAGGAAGTTGGGGTGGCTTCATTCAGCCCGAAACCTCCGGGGACGGAAGCCGATTATCTGGGATGATAACGACACCGCCCCCAGCACCCGGACAACAAAAAGGCCGCACGTTTCCGTGCGGCCTTCGCTGGTGAGGGCTAAGCGGGGCTTAGACCTGCTCTTCGATCTTGAGGGCGCGGTAACCGCCGAGGCTCTTGAAGTAGAAGAGCAGCAGGAGGTAAATCGCAGCCATGGCCAAAGGTAGGTAGGAGTCAGCCTTCAACGTGGCACGGTCACCCGCCTGGTTGGCAGCGACGATGGCCTTCTGGTCAGCCGTGCCCTTGTCGCCAGTCTTCTTGGCTTCTTCGAGCTTGGCGCCATCCACAGCGTTCACGCCTGGGAAGGCCAAGAACTTGGATTCATCCTTGGACTTGTTGGCCGCGTAGACGGCTGGGGCGGAAGCGTTGAGGGATTCACTGGTGAAGCGGTCCTTGGCGTAACCGAGGCCTGGGCCACCAATCAGACCAGCGGAGAGCATGCCGATGCCGCCCATGATGGACATGGCGACGGCGCCGGAGCGCGGGAAGCGGTCGCCGACGACGGCGAGCATCGTGGGCCAGAAGAACGTCTTGCCGAGGGCGTAGATACCGAGGGCGACGAGAGCGGCGCCGAAGCTGCTCATGCCGCTGGCGAGAGTCAGGCCGCCGAAGGCAAGGACCGAAGCGGTAACCAGAAGGCCGATAGGGGAGAGGCCAATCTTCTGCTCGATGAAGTGGGCGCAGAAGCGCAGCGAGAACATGATCAGCGAGGTGTAGAAGAACAGGAACTTGCCCTGCTCAGGCGTGAAGAGGTTACCCGTGATGGCTTCAATCCAGGAGTCCGTACCTAGTTCGACTGCGCCGACGATGGCGTGGGTGACGAAGAGGACGAAGAGGAGGAGGGAGCCTAAGGAGAAGCGGGTGACGACACCGACGGCAATCACGAGCACACCTGCGATAATGTAGCCGAGGGTCGGGTTGCCGAAGACGTTGCCGAGGAAGATCGACACGAGGTAACCGGCGACAGCGGCGCCAAGGAGGCCGACGTCCTTGAACATTTCGGCGAAGGAGGCGCCCTTTTCAGCGGCTTCCGACTTCGGGAAGGTCTGGCCCATGAACATCACGGCGTACGCGACGGTCGGGACGAGGTAGAAGGCGAGCTGGCCCTTCCAGCCGAGGCCGAGGGTGGTGCCGAGGAGGTAGGAGGCGACGGCCCCGACCATCATGCCGAGCGGCCAGGAGGCGTGCAGGATGTTGAGGTAATGCGTGCGGTTCTGCGGGAAGATCGTGGCAACGAGCGGGTTGGCCACGGCTTCGAGGGTGCCGTTCGCGAAGGCGAAGATGAACATACCCCAGTAGAGGAAGCCGTAGGCATTTTCGGGCGTGGACGCACCGAAGGTCACGACGGCCGAGAGGATGTGACCAGCGAGGGCGACGGCGACGAGCTTACCGTAGCCAATCTTATCGACGAGGACGCCGCCGATGATGATGCCGAAGCAGAAGCCAGAGAAGCCAGCCCCGCCGATGGCACCCAGTTGGGTAGCGCTGAAGTGGTATTCTGCGGCCCAGGCACCGAAGATGCCGCCACGGAGGGCGAAGCCTACGCCGGCAGCAAGGATGGCCATGAAGCCAGCCCAGAGGAGGCGCTGCGCGTTGGGCACAGCTGAGGGTTGTTCGTCGGACATATTAGTATATGGTTATGGTTAGGGAGGGGGTACGCTCCCGATAAAAGACAGTTTTTAGTCACTGTCGAGACGGCAAAACGCTTCCCGGGCGGGGGCGGGTCAGGCTTCTTTTCCGTTCTTATGCATCCGGCGGAAGTGCGTCGGGCTCATTTTCAGGGCCCGGCGGAACTGCCGCGAGAAGTCACTGGCGTCGTAGAACCCGGTCCGGTCGGCGATTTCCGAAGGGCGGAGGGTGGTGTCCTTGAGGAGGTCGGAAGCGGCGGCCACGCGCATACGGACGTGGTAGGCGCGCGGGCTGACCTGGTAAGCCTTATGGAATTTGCGCTCAAACTGCCGGATGGAGAGCCCCGTCAGTTTCGCTAATTTCGCGATATTCAGGGCCTCGGCGAGGTTCTGCTGGATGAAGTCAGCGGCGGCTTCGACCTTAAGGAAGGGCTCGAGGAGGGCCTTGGTGCCTTCGTAGCTGCGGACGGTTCCGAAGACCCCGCAGGGCTTGCCGTGCACGTCAAAGATCGGGAGCTTCGTGGTCTCGTACCAGACGTGTTCGCCGTTTTCGTTCGGGAAGAGCTCGACGAGGCGCATGGCCGGCTGGCCGCTCTGGCAGATTTGCAGGTCCTTCTTGCGAAAGGCGGCGACGAGTTCCGCCGGGAAAATATCAGCATCAGTCTTGCCGAGGAGCGAGGCCTCGTCGGCATGGCCGCACCGCTGGGCAAAGGCGAGGTTGGCCATCGTGAAGCGCCCCTCCAGGTCTTTGGCGAAGAACATCACGCCCGGCAGATGGTCGAAGACCGTCCGCAGGCTGCGCGCCTGGATTTGGTTTAGCCAGACATCGAGGGTCGGTGTCGTTCGCACCCTATTTAATTAGCCCGCCAATGGCGGCAGGTCGATGTGATTTGCAGGGAAATACGGCTTTAGCGGATTACGACGCACGGAAGGGTATTTGTCGTTTTAATACTATTAAAAGGGCTCCTTGGGCCTTATCCCGGCTAGGGGTGGGGCTTATGGCTTCATCCGTGGGCGGGCCTTTTGCATTTTCGTTTTGAGATTCCCGGGCAAGTCGCCTCCTTGGTGAGACACCACGACTATGTCCTCCCTGAAGTTCCTCGCCCTCGCCTCCCTCGTCACGACCGCCGCGGTCGCCGCCGAAACGGCCAAGCCCGACGCCGAAACCATGAAGCGGGGTCAAGCCGTCTATACCCGCACCTGCTTGGCCTGCCACCAGCCCACGGGCATGGGCCTGCCTCCGGTCTTCCCTCCGCTGGCTGGGTCGGAGTGGATCGCCAAGGGCGCTTCGATTGCCGTCCGTAATATTACCAACGGGATGATGGGCCCGGTCACCGTCAAAGGTGTGACCTACAATGGCATGATGCCTCCGGTTACTGGTGTGACCGACAAGGATATCGCCGACGTTGTGACCTACGTGAACAATTCCTGCGGTAATACCGGCCCCGTCGTGACGGACGCCGACGTGGCCGGCATCAAGAAGAAGTACGCTGACCGCAAGACCCCGTGGACCGCGGCCGAGTACGAGACGGACGGGCAGTAAGGCCCGGTTTCGGCCCACCCCGTCC
>CAIYEN010000218.1 GCA_903925205.1 uncultured Opitutia bacterium
CCCCATCGCGGCAATTGCCGCCGAAGCCGGGATGACCACCCAGCGCCGGTAGGCTTGTTCGTCGCGGATCCAGCACGTGAGGGCGAAGGCGAGGGCGATGACGGTCAGCTGGGCGCCTTCGACGCCGAGGTTGAAGCCGGTCAGGGCGATAAAGAAGCCGTCTTGAGGGATGCCGTGTTCGCTGAGGCCCGACGCGAAGCCTAAGCCGTGGAAAGCGCCGAAGACCGCCACGATGACGAGGCGCCAGCGGCTATAGTCCGGCCGGAAGATGTTCTCCAACGCCACCGCGGCGATGCTGGCAGCAATGATGGGCTCGACGACGCCGGCGGGGACCTTGACCCAGCCAGCGGCCGCGAGGCCGAGCGTGAGGGAGTGCGCGAGGGTGAAGGCGGTCACTTGCGTGACCACGGGCTTCCAGGAGCGGCTCAGCAGGAAAATCCCGAGGACGAAGAGGATGTGGTCGAGGCCGAGGGCGATCTTCTTCCAGTCGGTTTTAATCTCACGGAGAGGCAGGACGTGCTGGTAGCCGTGGTCGAGAAAGTTGCGGAAGATATGACTCCCGCTATCGGTATCGCCGTGGGCGGAGACGCTACCGGCGGTGGGTGCGGTGGGCACGGCGGCCTGGAGGGCCGTCAGGTCGAGCGTGAAACTCGTCTCTCCCGGGAAGAGGACGCAAAAGCGCGGGTGCTCCTGGCCGTTGACCTTATTGTTAAAAAGCACCGAAACCTTGTGGCCCGGCAGGGAGCGGATCTTCCAGCCGGTGAGCCCGGCGGGGATCTTCGTTTGCCATTTGCCGACCAAGACGACGGCGTCGGTGGGGACTTTGAGTTCCTTGCCGCCTTCGGCACCGAAGGTGAACGTGAAGTCGGGCTGGATGCGTCCGATTGGCTCGAAGGTGAATTCAACTGACTTCGCAATGACCTCCTTCGTTTTGCGCACGTAGTCGGCCTTCTCGGCCGCGGTCATCTTTTGGAGGTCGGAGAACTCGGTCGAAGGGGAGTCGATCGGGTTGAGGTCCCAGGCGCGGGGGTTAACCTCGATGGTGATTTCAGCGTTTCCACGGGCATCAAAGGAGCCACGGACGGCCGTTTCGGGGATGGAATGAGCCGAAAGGTTGATGAAACCGAGGCAAAACACCGTCCCAAGCAGGGTGCGGAGCCAGAATGGGGCTGGTTTCATGGGTCGAACGATGGAAGGGGGAGGGCGGGACTCAATCTCCTATTATAGTTTGCGTTCCGTGGGCCTAGCCTCAAAACCAGTGCCGAACCCCAATATATCATAACTATGAAGAACACCCTCAGCATCCTCAGCGTGCTCGCTCTTGCAGCCGCGGCTAACGCTGGTTGCGGCAAGACCGCTTCCATCGAAGGCAAACTCACCTCGTTCGACGCCGAAAAGAAGGTCCTCGTCGTCACCGACAAGGCCGGCAAGGACAGCTCCATCACCCTCACCCCTGAAACCAAGGGTGCCGACTCCGTCAAGGAACTCGTTGGCAAGGCTGTGAAGGTTGAAGCCTCCGTCCACGAGAAGACCAAGGCCCTCGCGGTTGAAGCGGGTACCGCTGCTCCGGCCGAAGAGCCTAAGAAGGAAAAGAAGAAGAAGAAGGCTGCCTAAGCCCTCTGGTCTTCTGACCTCACGAACCCGCCATGAAAATGGCGGGTTTTTTGTTGGCTGGACGCCAGCCTTGTCATCCGAGCTGGTAAGTGCGATGGTTAGGTATGACCGATCCCGAGTGTCCTGAATGTGGCATGAAAGCCGTCCTGAGCCATCCCACGAAGTGGGAGTGCGAAACCTGCGGCTTCGAGTGGGAAAAAGCGGCGGCCGCGACCACCGAGGATGGGCCGCGCGTCGTCAAGGATGCCCATGGGACGGTCTTAGTCGACGGGGACAGCGTCGTCCTCATCAAGGACCTGAAGCTGCGCGGTTCGGCGGGGACGCTGAAGGGTGGGGCGAAGGCCAAGAATATTCGGCTGGTCGATGGCGACCATGAGATTGATTGCCGCATCGATGGCATTCAGGTCGGCCTCAAGGCTTGTTTCGTGAAGAAAGCGTGAGGATAGGGGATAGGGGATGGGGGATGGGGCGAGCCTGCAGCACTCCAGCCGCTAACCGCCATTTACAATGGGTTTTTACTGGGAACCCTCCGGCCTTGGGGTTGTCTGGAAGGTATGCCCCGTCTTACCCCCCTCCTGTTGTTGGTTTCCGCGCTGGTCCAGGCCGGCGAACTCAAGCTTTCGTCCATCTTCTCGGACCATGCCGTCCTGCAGGCCGGTGAGGCCAACGTCTACGGCAAGGCGCAGCCCGGCGCGGCCGTGGAAGTCGTCTATGGCGATGTGAAGGCCACCGCCACCGCGGGTGCCAACGGTGTCTTCAAGACGACCTTGACGGGGTTGAAGCCTTCCGAGGCTGGCCAAGACTTGGTGATTAAGTCTGGAGCAGAGTCCCACGTCGCCAAAGACGTCATCGTCGGCGAGGTCTGGGTCGGCTCGGGTCAGTCCAACATGGACATGACGGTCGGTGGTTCGTTCACCGCCAAGGAAACGGCCGCGCGTCCGCGCGACAACGGCATCCGTGTCTTCTTCGTCCAGCGTATCCCGGCCGCCGCCCCCGTCGAGGACGTCAAGGGTTCTTGGAAGATCGCTGGTCCGGACACCGTCGCTGGTTTCTCGGCCGCGGCTTACTATTTCGCCTCCACGGTGCGTGCCGAACTCAAGCAGCCGGTCGGTATGATTGTGACCTCCATTGGTGGCACCCGTGCCGAAGCCTGGGGCCCGCGTGGCATGTATGATGCCCAGCCGGAAGCCAAGGGCTGGCAGGAGAAGGAAGACGCCGCCGTCGCCGCCCGCGTGGCCAAGGCCAAGACCGACCCGAAGACCCAAGCGGTCTGGTCGAATGGCCCGCACATGAATTGGAATGGCATGGTGCACCCGCTTATTGGTTACAGTTTCAAGGGCGCCATCTGGTACCAAGGGGAGTCCAACGCCGGTCAGGCTGCTGCCTACAAGTGGATCCTCGGCGACATGATCAAGTCCTGGCACAAGGCCTGGGGCCGCGAGTTCCCCTTCATCGTCGTTCAGCTCCCCCGCTTCATGGCGAAGAAGCCGGTGGCCGTGGAAGACGGTGGTTGGCCGGTCATCCGCGAGTCCATGGAGTGGATCGCCGACAAGGTTCCTGGTGCGATGATGTCCGTCAATATCGACCTCGGCGACGAGAAGGATATCCACCCGAAGGATAAGTTCCAGGTCGGCGATCGTCTTGCCGCTGTGGCCCTGACCCGCGTCTACAAGACCCGTGCGAATGGGGAAGCCCCGCGCGTGGTGAAGTCCGAGCTCCAAGGCGACGCTTGGGTCCTCACCTACGACCGTGCCGTCGTCCTCAAGGGCGAAGGTAAGGGTTACGCCGTGCAAAGTGCCGACGGTAAGTGGGCCTATGCCACGGCGAAAGCCGATGGCACTAAGGTCACCGTTTCCGCCGCTGACGTGAAGGCCCCCAAGGCCGCCCGCTATGCTTGGGCTAATTTCCCGGAAGTCTCCGCCTTCTCGGCGGGTGCCGATGCGCTCCCGGCTGGCCCTTGGCGCAGTGATAAGTGAGGGGGACGGGGACGAGGATAGGGTCGATGGTTGCGTCGATGACTGAGTCGAGGACTGCGTCGAGGAATGGGTCGATGGCAGCGTCGATCATGGAATCGATGACTGAATCGCTATCAGGGATGATGGGGTGTCCCGATGTGTGAGACATGGGCGGTTGCTCTCGTCTCGACTCTATAATCGATTCCGCCCTCTATTCTGCCCTCGACGCTATCATCGATTCAGCCATCGACCCTATCCTCGACTCTATTTCCTACCCAACCGTCTCCACGCCAACGCAGCGCATTTGCTGGCCCGTGGTGGCTTCGAAAGCGTGGGCGGCTTCGGCCGTGGAGAGACGGGTGCGCAGGGTCTCGGCCCATGGGTTAACTTCGTTGGAGCGGTC
>CAIYEN010000219.1 GCA_903925205.1 uncultured Opitutia bacterium
GCATCATGCGCCCTCGTCCTCTCGGCCGTTGTTCAGACGTCCAGTGAAGGTCCTGCCGCCCAAGCCGCGGCCTATTTAAAGGGTGCCAAGGCGTTAGGGATGAAGCTCGTCAGTCTGGTTATGATTCCAGCTGAACTGGTCAATCTGGCGGACGTCGAAAATGCATTGAGCCTTCTGGCTGATGTAAGCGTGAACGATCGCCTGCGGCGTAAACTATTGAATGCTTGTTGCGTGGCGATGTTGAGCGACGGAAATACCGAGCCCGCCGAGGTCGAGATCGTCCGCGCCGTGGCGGATTCGCTCGGAATTAGTTTTGCGACGGGAATCAAGGCCTGAGCTGCGGCTTCGCCGCGTGCAAAAGTGCGAAGGTGCAAAAGTGTAAAGGTGAGTGTGAAGTAAGACCATGGGAGTGTTCCACCTGTGCACCTTTGCACAGGGGCGATAGCCCCGTTTGCACCTTTGCACGGACGGCGAAGCCGTCCTTTATGAGATCAGCGATTCGCCGGTCATTTCCGGCGGCTTGGGGAGGCCCATGAGCTGCAGGATGGTTGGGGCGATGTCGGCGAGGCGGCCGGTGGGGCGTGTCTGGAACTTTTCGCAGCCCTTACCGTAGAGAATGACCTCGACGGGGCTGAGCGTGTGGCGCGTGTGGGCGCAGTTTTCTTCCGGCTCCCACATCTGGTCGGCGTTGCCGTGGTCGGCGGTGACGAGCGCCTTGCCACCGACTTGGTCGATGGCGGCGAGGAGGGTGCCGAGGCCGGCGTCGACGGCTTCACAGGCCTTGCAGACGGCGGCGAGGTCGCCCGTGTGGCCGACCATGTCGGGGTTGGCGTAATTGACGACCACGAGGCCGTATTGGCCGGACAGGATGGCAGCCTTGGCCATCTCCGTCACGTGGGCGGCGGACATCTCGGGCTTTTGGTTGTAGGTCGAGACTTCCTTCGGGCTCTGGGCCATGCCGCGTTCTTCGCCGGGGAAGGCCTCTTCCCGGTAATCGTTAAAGAAGAACGTCACGTGTGGGAATTTTTCGGTCTCGGCGGTGCGGTATTGCTTGAGGCCCTGTTTCGCGACCCATTCGCCGAGGATGTTCACCATCTTGGCGGGCTTATCGAAGACCACGTTCGGGCAGAGGCCCTTTTCGTAGTTCGTGAGCGTGGCGTAGAAAAGCTTGAGCAGCTTGGTGCGAGCCCAGCCCTTGAATTCAGGGTCGATGAACGCGCGGGTGATTTCGCGCGGACGGTCGCCGCGGAAGTTGAAGAACAGCACCGAGTCGCCATCCTGGATGAACGCCGTACCCTTGATGCGCGTGGCTGGGACGAACTCGTCACCCGTCGTGTTGGCGTCGGTCGGTTTGTCGTAGTAGGCCTGCACGGCGGCGGCGGCGGAAGCGGCTTCGGGGGCGGGGGCGCCGGTGAGGGCATCGTAGGCGGTCTTGACGCGTTCCCAGCGGTTGTCGCGGTCCATGGCCCAGAAACGGCCGGCGACGCTAGCGACCTTGCCTAGGCCAATCTTTACGAGTTCCGCTTCCAGCTGCTGGAGGTAGCCTAGCCCCGACGTGGGCGGGCTGTCGCGACCGTCCATGAAGGCGTGGACGTAGACCTTGGTTAGGCCTTCTTCCTTGAGCAGGCGGATGAGCGCGTAGAGGTGGGGCAGGGTGGAGTGGACGCCGGCCTCGGAGCAGAGCCCCATGAGGTGGACGGCGCCGCCGGTGGCCTTGACGTTTTCGACGAGCCCGCGGAAGGCCTTGATTTGGCGCATGGCGGCGGGGTCGGTGAGCCCCTTGTCAATACGGACGATCTCCTGGTCGACGATGCGACCGGCCCCGATGTTCTGGTGGCCGACTTCGGAGTTCCCCATGATGCCGACCGGCAGGCCGACATCGAGCCCGTGGGCCATGATCTCGGTGCGGGGCCACTGAGCCGTTAGGCCGCGGGAGACCGGGATGTTGGCGACCTTGATGGCATTAAACTTATCGTGCTTGGCGTTGTGGTTTTCGCCCCAGCCGTCGCGGATAACAAGGAGTGTGGTGGACATAGAATAGTGGAGGGTTTTCTGATGGATTTTCCCGATGAAGTGAATTCAAATCCCTGCATGCGGCTCCTGCGTTCTTTGCACCTTATCCTAGGCTGCTTTTTCGCCCCTTTGCTGCTGTTTTATGCCGTCTCTGGGTTTTGGCAGGTCTTTGGCTGGCAGTGGGCTACCCGTCGCGATGACGCCGGCTTGGCGTTGGCCAGCACGATTCACACGGGCCGTGGGCTCAAGGGTGGAGAAATCTCCTCCCTGTCCTCCGAACCCTTGCGCTGGTTCGCGGCGACCATGGCGGTCTGCTTGGTGGTCATGGTCGTGACCGGCCTCGTCCTCGCATTGCGTTCCGCCAAATCGAAGACCGCAGCCTGGGCGATGGCGGCGGGATTGCTAATACCTGGACTGCTTGTCCTGTGGGTTGCAAAGGGTTGAGTACGCTCATCCCGTCCCACCGGGCGGAAAATCTGGGAGTTATCCTTTGCGCGCTGAGGGCCATTCCGGCTTGAAACGAACGCTAATGATTTCACCCTCTATCTATCGGTCGAAAGTCCGATGCAAAGGTCCCTCCTCGGTGACAAGAGCTCTCGGGAGCTCTTCCGTCAGGATAGCCGAGGAGGTCGTTTTTCACCCAAAAACTGCGAGATGAACACTGGGATTTCCTAGTGCCTCCATTGGACGATGGTCGAGCCGTACGATTTGTCGCCAGACGGCCCAGGTGCAGTAATCGGCGATTTGGAGTTCGAGGCAGGAAGCCGAAGTATGAAAGTGGATATTTCTTTGCCCGGCTGTCTGCCGCACCGCTTTCATAATGGCCTTGCGCGACCGCTGAAGGGGGACCTTGTCTGCATAGATTGAGCACTCCCCGGACGCTGGGTAGGCTAAGGCCAAAGCGATTTTGAAGAGGTCCACATAGAGTTGGGACGGATCAGCTGGCGCGGAGGCGTAGGTCGACTTATTAAGGATTACACCGAAGACTTGAGGTTCTGCCTGGGAGTCTTGAAGCCTGCGAAGAAAAGCCTGGCGAACGTAGGGGGTGTTGGCGCTTGCATGAAAGGATTCGATGTCATGACCCGCTGAGTTCAGCTCAAAACGGAGTGCTGATAGTATCCCTGAGCGTTTCTCATCAATCTCGAGCAAGGTGGCGCAAACCATAAGGAAGGGAGTGCCGCTGGGGGAGAAGTCAAAGTTGCCTGCCTCATCCAGGAAAAGGTATTTCATCAGGACAGACCATGTCGGTCACGGGAACAGACAACCCTCCTCATCACTCAGGGAGTTGACCCTCTGGTTGGCTAGGGGGAAGTGAGGCTTGGACTTGGGTGCAAAGGTGCAAATCGGCTGGAGGCCTGTGGAAAAGTGCAAAGGTGAATGCCAAAACAAAGAAGGGCGTGGCTTTGCCGCGCTCTTGTTCGGATAGGAGGGCAAGGCGAAGCCTTGCCCCTACCCGCGGCCATAGGCCGCGAGAGGCAGCGAGGGCGGCACGCGGTGCTGCCCCTGCCCGAGGCAAAGTGAAAAGGGGGACCGGGAACTGGGATGTTGGCAGGCGAACGGAGGCGACGCAGTTGCGACCCTGCCTTTTGCCGCATTTACACCTTTGCACGTTTGCACCTTTGCACATAAATCGAGCCATGCCCCGAATCTTCCTCGCTCTGCTCGGACTGGTCTGTTGCGCTGTCGCTTCGGCGGCCACGGTGGAAAAACTCACCATCGATGGTAAGGCTGTCACCTTGAAGGTCCCGGAGAGAGCGGCTCCTGGTAAGCCGTGGCTCTGGGTGGGCGAGTTCGGTGGCCACCTGAAGACGCTCGAGGACGGCCTCGTCGAGAAAGGCTGGCATGTCGTCTACGTCGGCGTGAGCAATCAGTTCGGCTCGGCCCGCTCGATGGCGACTTGGGAGAAAGTCTACGCCGAGCTCCATGATAAGCGCGGCCTCTCCGCCAAGCCGGCCTTGATCGGGATTTCGCGCGGTGGCCTCTATGTGAACGCTTGGACGCGTCTCCATCCTGACCGCGTCAGCGTGCTCTACCTCGACAACGGCGTGTGCGATATCCGTTCCTGGCCCGGTGGCGTCGCCCTCACGCATCAGAGCAAAGGCAGCCCCAACGATTGGAAACTTTATAAGGCTGAGTTTGGTTATGCGAATGATGATGAAGCCAAGGCCAAGTCACTGCAGGCTGCGGAGGGACTTCTCCCTGCCATTAAAGCCGGCGTGTTCCTGATCTCGTGTCACGGCACCGCCGACAAGACTGTGCCGTTCGAAGACAATGCTGCCCTCGTTGCCAAACTCTGGCAGGAGAATGGAGGCCGCGTGAAGCTCTTCCCGAAGGAAGGCGGCGACCATCATCCCCACGGCCTGCCTGATCCGAAGCCGCTGATTGAGGTGCTGACCGCGGAGACCAAGTGATGAGGTAGGGGTAGCACCGCGTGCTACCCTAGGGCGTTGATTCGTTCGCCGCAGGGCGAACCCGGGGAGGGGCACGATTAATCGTACACTCGTGATAGGTAGACGCGACGCAGTCGCGCCCCTACCCGAGGCAGCTAGGTTGGCACGCAGTGCCAACCCTACCCGAGAGACAGGAGGCAAATGGGGACCGGGAACCGGGAAGTTGGTAGGCGGACGGACGTCATCTCTGCATTATCTATCCGCCAAATGCTAACCGCTATCCGCCTAGGACAGCACGTGGTGCTGTCCCTACCTCGCTCACGCCTCCAGCCACTTACCCTTTTCCTTGATGAGGTCGACGAGGCGTTCGACGGCTTCTTCTTGGGGGACGTTGAATTTAATTGGGGTCTTGCCGACGTAGAGGTTGATCTTGCCTGGCGCGCCGCCGACGTAGCCGAAGTCGGCGTCGGCCATTTCGCCCGGACCGGTCACGATGCAGCCCATGACCGCGATGGTGACGGACTTCAGGTGGCCTGTGCGTTCCTTGATCTTCAGCGTCGTCGATTGGATGTCAAAGAGCGTACGGCCACAGGAAGGGCAGGCCACATATTCGGTCTTCGTCTGGCGCATGCGCGCGCCTTGCAGGATATCGTAGGCTAGCGTCAGGGACTTCGCCGTCGTCGCGGGCGTTTCGCAGGAAAGGAAGTCACCGTAGCCGTCGACCAGCAGGCCGCCGGCGAGGATGGATGCCTCGAGCAGGCGAGATTGGAAGCCGGGGTCGAGGCGGACCGCGTTGGCGGCCGTCGCGCGGATCCAGAGTGGGGCGGCGAGTTTGGCCACGGCGGCGCAGCGGGCCAGCTCGCGGTAGGTGCCGGTCGCGTGCAGCCCGCTTTGCGGCTGGGAGGACGTCAGGATGAGTCGCCCGGCGGGGATTGCCTGCAGTTCTTGGGCCAGGGCCGTCACCGTCGGGCCGTCCACGTCGGCCGCCAAGATGGCGTCCTGTTGAACGCAGGCTTCGGCCCAGGCTTTAACCTCAGCACCGTCTTTGGCGGCAAAGCCCTTCACCACGACGAGACGACTGCCCGTGCCCTCGAATGGGAACTCGGCGACGGACAGGCTCGTTTCGACCCAAAGCGAAGGCACCGTCGGGCCGAGCGCCTTGCGGAGCGAGCGGAGTCCTGCGGCCTGATTTAGGCTGTCGAGTCTGAGGAGGAGGCCCTCGGCGCGCACCTCGCGTTGGGCGGCGTGGACGTCGAGGAGCTCCTTCGCGACCGCTTGCCAGTCAGCGAGACTCTGGTGGCTGCGCACGATGACACGCGGCGTCTCATTAGAGCCGGCGAGGCAGGAAGCCGAAAGCTCGATACGCTCTGTCGGGCGGCGCGTGAACGAGAAAGCATCGGCTGGGTCGGCGGGCAACTTGCTGGCCGAAGCTGCGCCCAGTGTGGCGAGGTCGGTCGCCCGGGAGGCAATCTCGCGGCAGACCGGGATTTCGAACCAAGGGTCTTCGGTGAGGGAGACGCGGAGCGTATCGCCCAAGCCATCGGCGAGGAGTGCACCGATCCCAATGGCGGACTTGATGCGGGCGTCTTCGCCTTCACCGGCCTCGGTCACACCGAGGTGCAGCGGGTAGTCCATGCCCAGTTCGTCCATGCGGGCCGCCGCGAGGCGGTAGGCCTGCACCATTACCTTAGGGTTGGACGACTTCATGGACAGAATCATGTCCTTGAATCCGTGGGATTCGGCGATGCGGATGAACTCTAGGGCCGACTCCACCATCCCGTGGGGCGAGTCGCCGAAACGGTTCATGATGCGATCGGACAGCGACCCGTGGTTGGTGCCGATGCGCAGGGAGCGACCGAGCGCCTTCGCGCGGAGGACCAGCGGCGTGAACGCTGCATGCAGTCGCTCCAGCTCCTCGGCGTAGGCCGCATCGGTGTATTCCAGGACCGCGAACTTCTTTTTATCCGCGTAGTTGCCCGGGTTGACGCGCACCTTTTCTACGTGTTCGACCGCTTCCATCGCGGCGACCGGCAGGAAGTGGATGTCGGCGACCAGCGGCTGGGCGAACCCAGCGGCCCGGAACTCCCGATGGATATCCTTGAGCGCCACGGCCGCGGCCTTGTTGGGGGCCGTCACGCGGATGATTTCGCAGCCCGCTTCCGCGAGCCGGATGCATTGGGCGACCGTCGCCGCCACGTCCTCGGTGTCGGACGTCGTCATGGACTGCAGGCGTAGCGGGTGGCTGCCGCCCACGCCCACGTGGCCGACCTGAACCACGCGGGTCAGGCGGCGCACCGTGCGGTGGCGGGACGGACAGTACTCCGAAGGCATGGGGTTATCTCAACCCCTTTGCCGAGGTTCGTCAACGCACCTCAGACATCCCAGCGCCAGCTATCGGCGGACCAGAAGTAGCTGTCCTTGCCCTTCGGCACGATTACGCCGAGACCCGGCCAAGGCAGGTGGAAGCCGTAGGCCCGCTCGCGGGTGGCGCCGATTTCGGCGAAGACCTTGCGGCGGGTCGCGATGGCTTGGTCGGGGTGGTGATCGAAGTCGATGAACCAGGACGGGTCGTGGAGCATCAGCACGTGGTTGTGGGCCAGGTCGGACAGGTGGAGCAGGGAGTCCTGGCCGTCCTTGATACGGTAGATCGCATGGCCCGACGTGTGCCCGGGTGCGGCGATGATAGTGATCGCCCCATTGAGGATTTGGTCGCCATCCTTGTGGATGACTAAGTTCGGCTGTAACGTGTCGAAACCGTTGCGAACCATCTTAATCAGACCCGGGACATCGTCGGTGCGGTGCGATTCAGAGAAGTCGGGCTTCGGCGCGCGCCAGAAGTCGATTTCGGATTGCAGCACGTGGATGGCCGCGTTGGGGAAGAGGATCTTATTTCCTTGGAAGAAGCCCCCGATGTGGTCGGAGTGCGAGTGGCTGAGCAGGCCATGCGTCACGTCCTCGGGTTTGATGCCGATGGTATCGAGTGCGTCCGAAAGCCAGCCCCAGTTGGCGTTCTTGTTATAGGCGCCAAAGCCGGCATCGACGATGACGACCTCCTTGCCCAAGCGGAGCACCAGCACATTGATGTAGAGGGTCACGTCATCGGGGCGTTCGCCGAGGTTCGTGAGCGCCTTGGTCATCTCGGCGCGTTGGGCTGGCGGCCACATTTTCTTGGACACGCACTTGCCGAAAGTACCCCAGCCGTCGCTGATGGACCACGCCTCAATCTTGCCGACGTGGAAGGCATAGATGTAGGCCTTCTTCTTATTATTCTTATTTGAGCCGTTTTTGGGGGCCTCTTGGGCGGCCAGGGAGCCCGGCAAGGCGAAGCCGGCGAAAGCGGCCGCGGCAGCGGCGCCGAGGAACGAGCGGCGGGAGGGGACAATCTCTTCGGGGTTGGGCATGGGCTCACCCTAGGGAAAGACCCCAGCCCATCAAGCCCAGCCTAGCGTCCGCGCACTTTTTACCAATTTTGCGGGAACCTTTCGGTCGCTTAGCGCTTTTCAGCGAAATCCACGCGACGGTACACGTGGCGGTCGAGCACCTGCTGCTTCAGTTGGCGCTCGCTGTCGCCCGAGCAACGCCGGACGTCATTCAAAATGATGTAGCCCATCAGCGAAAGGATGAGGGCCATGCAGGTGAACTGCACGATGGTGACGGCCTTGGCGTTCAGTGCCTTCTTGGACAGCTTCGAGATCGTCGCGATGAGCATGTGGCCACCGTCGAGGACCGGGATGGGCATCAGGTTAAGGATGGCCAAGTTCAAGTTGATCAGGACCGTGAACCAGAGCACGCGGCGGAGGTCTTCGGAGATGTTGTAGTAAGTCTTGCTGATGGAAATGACCGACGCCAGCTGGTTGACCTTGATGTCGGAGTCGCGGTCAAAGAGGCGCCCGAGGGTCGTGAAAGTCTGCTTGATGATGTGCGTGCACGTCTCGATGGGGTTGTGGTGAGCAATCTCGGGTTTAGCGAGGAAGGGGGCTCCGATGAGGGCGCGTTCGACGGGCGTGCCGCGTTTCACTTCGGCCTCGGTGAGGGAGAAGTTCCCCGCATCGCCATTGGCCCGCTTCCAATAGAACGTCAGGGTGTGGCGCCCGGCCCCCGTGGCCTTCACCAAGTCGTCGAGCGAGCGCAGGACCGTGAGCTCTTTGCCGTCCACCTTATCGAGGATGGTGCCGATGCGAAGTTGGTCGATGCGGGTGGGGTCTTCGGGGGAGACCCCGAGGACCATGAGCTGGTCGCGGTTGGCCTGGGGGTCGTTGGAAAGCAATTCGCGGGTGACAGGGACGACCACGATGGCATGACGTTTGTCGCCTTCGCCGTAACTGATGAGCCCGACCGGGTTGGTGGTCGCGCTGATCTTGGGCGATACCTTCAGGGTAACCAGCTGACCCTTGCCGTCGGCGTCGACGCGGGAAACTTGCAGCGTGCGTTCACCGGGGCCCGCCGCGCGGAGACGTTCGAGGAATTCGGTTGGGTTATTCACCGGATGACCGTCGATAGCTACGATGCGGTCTTCACGCTTGAGGCCGGCCTTTTCTGCGGGGGAGCCTGCCGCTGGCGTGCTCATGATGACATCAGAGCGGGGCATCAAACCGGCCACGCGGACCTTGTCGCCGCTGCGGGCGTTTAATTCGACCCGCGCAGGCAGGACGGTGATATCGAGCTTCTCCTCGCCGCGCTTGAGGGTGAACGTCGCGACTGGTTGTTTCTGGGAATTCATCCCATTACCGAGCATCACCGCCTCAGTGATTTGCGTGAAGGACTTCACCTCAACGCCATCAACGGCGATGATCTCATCGCCGGAGCGGATGCCCGCGGTGAAAGCCGGGCCTGGTACGGTTTGCCCGAGGCCGAGTTCGGAAAGCTGGCCGGAGCTGGTGACCACCTGTTCGGGGACGTAGCCCACGATGGTGCTGCCGCTCCCTTCGGGCACGGGCATACCCGTGAACCAGAGGATGGTGGCGAGGGCAAAAGCGAAGATCACGTTGAAGACCGCCCCCATGACCGCGACGATCATCTTGTCTGCGTAGGAGATCTCCGGGAGCTTCTCGACGTCGCTTTCGGTGGCACCTTCGATGGCTTCGGGGTCGCCCATCTGCGGGAGCGCGACGTAACCGCCGAGCGGAATCCAGGACACCCGGTAATCGACGCCATCCTTACCCGTCCAGCCGAAGATCTTGGGGCCGAAGCCGATGGAGAAACGCTCAATCTTCAAGCCGCGCCAGCGGGCAGCGAGGAAGTGGCCGAGTTCGTGCACGAAAATCGAGCCGCCGAAGAAGAGGGCGAGCAGCACGATGCCGCGGACGGAAGTGGCGAGGTCGCCAAGGAAAGTATTATCCATTAGAAAAAGAGAGGAAGGTTATCTGTCAGCGGGCGAGGCGGGGGGCGAGCCTGGAAGCGGTCCGGCGGGCTTCGGCATCGGCCGCAAGCACATCCGCGAGCGTGCTCGGTTCGTGAGCGGTCTGGGCGGCGAGCGTTTGGCGGACTAATTCAGCGATGCCCGTGAAGGGGAGCTGACCGGCGACAAAGGCCTCGACCGCGACCTCATTGGCCGCATTGAAAATCGCTGGGGCCGTGCCGCCGGTCGCGGCCGCCGCGCGGGCTAGCCCGAGGCAGGGGTAGCGGGCGGGGTCAGGCGGGGACATCGTCAAGGCGAGCGCCTCGGCGAGGTTGAGCTGGGGGGCGGGGCAGGGCAGGCGGCGGGGGAACAGGAGGCAATCCTGGATTGGATAGGCCATGTTCGGCGGCGACAACTGGGCCTGCAGGCTACCATCGCTCAACGCCACCAGCGAGTGGATGATGCTTTGCGGGTGCACGACCACATCGATGCGGTTTTCCGGCAAGTCGAACAACCAGCGCGCCTCGATGACCTCGAGCCCCTTGTTGGCCATCGTGGCCGAATCAATCGTCACCTTCGGCCCCATGTTCCAGTTCGGATGCTGGAGGGCTTGGGCGACCGTCACGCGGGCCAGTTCGGCGAGGGGCGTGTCCCGGAAGGCCCCACCGGAAGCCGTCAGCACGAGGCGTGTAATCTCGGAGCGTTCCTTGCCCCGGAGTAATTGGTGAATCGCGTTATGTTCGCTATCGACGGGCAGGAGCGTTGTGCCGGCGGTGCGGGCGGCGGCCGTGACGAACTTGCCGGCCAGGACGAGCAGTTCCTTGCTGGCCAGGGCCACATGCTTGCGCGCTTCGAGGGCGGCGAGGGTGGGGGCGAGGCCGGCGGTACCGACGACCGCTGAGACGACCGTATGGACCTCGGGGAGGCAGGCGACTTCGGTGAGACCCGCGGTCCCTTCGAGAATACGGACCCCAGGGAATTCCCCCGAAGCCCGCGCGGCCGCGGCCGCGGCGGAATCCGCTAGGGCAATTGTCTTAACTTGGAACTCCCGAACTGGGCCAATCAGGTCGCGCCAACGCGTGTGTGCGGCCAAGCCAGCCACGCGGAGCAG
Source organism: uncultured Opitutia bacterium (assembly GCA_903925205.1). Taxonomy (GTDB): domain Bacteria; phylum Verrucomicrobiota; class Verrucomicrobiia; order Opitutales; family UBA953; genus UBA953. The sequence continues at coordinate 10,853 of CAIYEN010000219.1, forward strand.
AGTCGGATGCGCCCGGACAACTGCCAAGGTGGTCGTGCCGATGGAGCCGGTGGCCCCGAGGATGGCGATAGGCCTAGGTTCCATGCACGCGTGGGTAAGATGGAGGCAACCGCACCCGCCCGCCTAGGCAAGCCGGTTTCGCCCCCTGCGGACGTCTTTCCTGCTTCTCCGCTGGACACTGGGGCCGGCTCTGCTTCCCTTGAGGCTCATGGCCACGCAGCCTCAAGACCTCACTGGGCTCTCCCACCTCGGGAACACCCAAAACAAGCCCCAGCAGACGCTGGAGACCTTCCCGAACCGCAATGCGGGCCGGAACTACACCGTCGAGCTCTCGACGGAAGAGTTCACCTGCCTCTGCCCGGCCACGGGCCAGCCCGACTTCGCCAAGATCACGATTCGCTACGTGCCGGGTCCGCGCATCGTTGAGTCCAAGTCTTTGAAACTCTATTACTGGAGCTACCGCCAGCAGGGCATGTTCCATGAGCACCTCACGAACAAGATCCTCGACGACCTCGTCGCGGCGCTTGATCCCGTCTGGTGTGAAGTCACTGGCGCCTTCGGCGTTCGCGGGGGCATCGGTATCACGGTGCGCGCCGAACACGGCAAGAAGCCTCAGGCGTGAAGCCTCGCCCCGTCCAGTCTGACGACGACGGGGAACCGACCGATTGGCCGGGTTTTAAGGAAGTCTCCGACTACCTGACCCGACAGCTGGCCAGCCGCCGGCTTGCTCCGCGGACCTGCCTGACCTATGGCCGTTCGCTCAAGGGCTTCGCACTCTGGATGCAATCCAATGGCGGGTGGGATGGCGATTGGTCACGGCTATCCGCCCGTAACCTCCGTGACTTTGTCATCGAACGTCAGCAGACCCATCAGCGGACCTCGGTGCATAATCAGGTCTCGGCCTTGCGCGCGTTCTTGGCCGACCTGCGGGAGCGAGGTGGCATCACCTCGACGCCGGCGGCTGGGCTGGTCTTGCCGAAGCTCCCGCGCTCTTTGCCGAAGTTCTTGACCGAGCCGCAGACCGAAGCCCTGTTGGAGGCGGATTCGCTGGAGGAGCAGACCCCGACGGCGGAGGCCCGCGATCAAGCCGTCTTGGAACTTCTTTACGGCGGTGGCCTCCGTGTGTCCGAACTCTGCGGCATCATGGGCGGCGATCTCGACCTAGCGACGGGCCTCGTGCGGCTGATGGGCAAGGGCTCCAAGGAGCGGGTGGTCCCGGTGGGCGAGACTGCTTTGGCGGCCGTGCGCACTTACTTGGCTTTGCGAGGGTCGCCGGGGCGGGGCGAACCACTCCTTTTAGCTCCGCGGGGCGGGCCGATGCATCCGCGCGCCGTGCAGCTCATGCTCAAGCGTAAATTGGCGGCCGCGGGATTACCGGCGGATCTCACCCCGCACAAATTACGCCACGCCTGTGCGACGCATCTCTTGGCGAACGGCGCCGATCTTCGGCTCGTCCAAGAACAATTGGGCCACGCCTCACTTTCCACCACGCAAATCTACACGCACCTCACCGTCGCAAAACTCCGTGAGGTGCACCGCAAGGCCCATCCACGGGCTTAAAACCATGCTCACTGAAACCGCCCCGGCCAAACTGAACCTCTCGCTCGCCATCACGGGGCGCCGCGCCGATGGCTTCCACGAACTGATCAGCTTGGTCGCTTCCTTGGAACTTGCGGACACTTTGGAATTCACGCCTGGCGGCGAATGGCGGCTGACTTGCGATGACCCCAGTTTGCCCGTCGACGGGTCGAACCTCGTGCTCAAGGCCGCGGCAGCGTATGGCCGGCATCGGCCGCAAGTCACGGCGGGCCATTTTCATTTACGCAAGCAAGTCCCGAGCGGTGCTGGTTTGGGCGGTGGCAGTTCGGATGCCGCGGCCGCTTTACGCCTCCTCGATCGGAGTGTCACGCAGCCCTTGGGTCTGACCGCCCTCGAAGCCATCGCGGCCGAAGTCGGTTCAGACTGCCCTTATTTCGTGCGTGGGCAGCCGGCGGTGATGCGGGGCAGGGGAGAGCGCTTGGACACGATTCCAGCCCTGGCTCAGGAAGCTTTGGCGGGTCGGCGGGTCTTGGTGGCCAAGCCCCCCTTTGGCGTGCCCACCCCTGAAGCCTATGGCCTCTTGATGCAGTCGGGGGCATATGTGGATTCGGCGACGGCGGAAGCGGCCCTCGCCGAGTGGCTGGCTCAGCCCGTCCGCGACCCGTCGTCGCTGGGGAATACCTTAGCTGAGCCCGTTTTCGGGAAATACCTGGCCCTGCCGACCGCTTTGGAAGCCCTTTCACAGACGCTGGGAGTCGTCTTTCGGATGACCGGCAGCGGCAGTGCCTGTTTTGCGTTTTATACTGATGGAGCCGAGTCGGAATCCATTAAGCAGGCCTTAATCGGACAGTGGGGGGCAGGCACCTGGTTTTGCGATACCCGCATTTCGGCGTAGTTTCGGCTTTACTGCGGGCTAACCCCTCGCCTAGATGCCAGCCACCAACCAAACTATGGGAAGCCTCAAGAAAAAGCGTCGTCTGAAGATGAACAAGCATAAGCGCCGTAAGCGCTCCAAGGATTCGCGCCATAAGAAGCGTTTGTGGGGTTGATCTGACCCCGCAAGGTCTCAAACCCAAGCACGGGCGGCCAATTTGGCCGCCCGACTTGTTTTCGGGCTTGCTCCACCCCCTTTCACCCCCCAAGTCTGACCCCTCACAACACCTAAAACCATGGCCCGCGAAACCATTATCATCGAGTGCACCGAAGCCCGTAAGGAAGGTAAGAACCCCTCCCGTTACATGACCACTCGCAACAAGAAGCTGACCCAGGAGAAAGTTGAACTCAAGAAGTACAACCCCTCCCTCCGTCGCCACACCCTGCACAAGGAAATCAAGGGCTAACCCCTTTCTTTCTCTGTAAAGACAGAAGGCCGATGCATCCGCATCGGCCTTCTGCTTTTTAGCTCTCTGGGTGGGACTTAACTGGCTAGGCCGACGCGTCGCTGCGAGCGCCAGCGGGCCCGATGGTGGCGCTTCCAGTCAATCATTGCCCGTTCAAAGCCGATGTCTTTACCGGCCTTTTCGGACTCGATCCACTTATGGCGGAGGATCTCTTCGCGCTCGGCGAGGAACTCCGCATAAAGCGACGACCGCGCCGCCAAGTCGGCGTCTTCCTGCGGTGTCGGGGCTTCCTTCATTCTTTTCTTAGTTAATACGGTTGGCGCAGCTTTGGCAAGCCGGTCGTCACGAACCGGTCACGAAGCGGTGGCAAGTTTACGCAAGACCGTGAGGGCGACCGACTTGAAGACGCGAGCGGCGTTGCTGTCGGGGTGGCTGACGACGATGGGGATGCCATGGTCGCCGCCTTGCCGCACGGCGGGGTCGAGGGGAACTTCGCCGAGCAGCTCGGTATTGAGCGCGGTCGCTACCTTCAGGCCGCCGCCTTGACCGAACAAATGTTGGCGCTGGCCGTCGCTGCCTTCGAAGTAACTCATGTTTTCGGCCACCCCGAGGATGGGCACGCCGACCTTCGCAAACATCGCCGCACCGCGGAGCGCAACGGCGACCGCGGCCGTCTGCGGGGTCGTCACGATGACCGCGCCGCTTAAGGCCATCGCCTGCGCAATGGACAGCTGGGCATCGCCGGTGCCTGGGGGGAGGTCGATCAGCAACACATCCAGTTCACCCCAGCGGACATTGGTCGCGAACTGTGAAATCGTCTTCATGATCATCGGGCCGCGCCAGACCACGGGGGCATCGGCTTCGATGAGGAGACCCATCGACATGACCTTCACCCCAAAGTTTTCGAGCGGCAGGAGCACATCGCCTTCCATTTCGGGGCGGGCGCTGATGCCAATCATGAGGGGGACCGACGGGCCGTAGATGTCGCAATCCATGAGCCCGACGCGGCGAGGGCGCCCCTGCTCGGAAAGGGAGCGGGCGAGGGCGCAGGCTAGGTTGACGGCAAAAGTCGACTTCCCGACCCCGCCTTTACCGCTGGCGACGGCGACGATGTGTTTAACTTGGCCCACGCCGGCGTTGGCGGGCAATTTAATCTCAGCGGCGGCGGCACCGGGGGCGGCCTTAGGGACCGTGACCGTAATCGCAATCTCGGGGTCGATGGCCCCAGCGGCCTTGAGCACGGCTTCGATTTCATCGTAAAGCTGCTTAGGGATCTTGGGGTCAGCCGTCGTCACGGCGAGGCCGACGGTTACCTTGCCCTCGGCGGTGACCTCAATCCCGCGCAGGAGGCCAAAGGAGACGATATCACGGCTGAAGCCAGGGTAGCGGACTTGGCCGAGGGCCTGTTGGACGGAATCCTTATCGAGCGGCATGAGCAGGATTGAAGTCCCGCCCCACCTTAGGTCAAACTGCTATCGCTTTTACTATCCATGAAGTTCATCCGTCTCTCGCTGGGGCTCCTTTCGCTTTTGGCCTTGGGCCTCGTTCCCGCCTCCGCCCAGAACCGCGTCGTCGTCAATGACAGCATCGATGCCTTAATGAAACAGGGCATTATGCCGGTGACCGTCGTGAGTGATGACGCCGCCCTCGGCGAGCTCGTGACCTTCGCCTTGAGCGCCCACGGCGCCTTTAGCGTCCGCACCAATTCCGCGGTCCGCGTCACCATTGGCCGGACGGGCACCACGGCGGTCGTGGCTTGCGACCACCCCAGCTTTGCCTTCCAGACCACGATTGAAGCGCGCGATCAGGATGACCTCGCCTTGCGCGTGGCCGACGCGGCGGTCGTGGGCCTCGGGCGGGCTTGGAAACTCAAGCCGCTCTTCGCTGCCACCAAGGTCGCCTTTGTTTCAAAGTTCACGGGCAATCAAGAAATCTACACCACCAACCTGGTGCATTCGAAGACCTCGCGCGTCACGAGCCTCCGCAACACCAGTCATTCGCCCCGCTGGAATCCCGATGGCACGCGCCTGACCTTTATTACTTCGGCGATGACCGGCTTCCCCGAAATCTTTTCCACGAACGGTATCGGCAATCCCCGTGGCGTCGTCACTAACGTACGCGGTGCCCTGGGCGCGGCCAGTTCGGGTCCCGATGGACGCTTGGCTTTTGCCTCCTCGAACCGCGGTAACATGGACGTCTACGTTGCCAGCGCCGACGGCTCGGGGGCGCGCGTCGTGGTCGCAACGCCCGATGTTGATGCGGATCCCTCGTGGTCGCCAGACGGTGCGCGCCTCGTGCTGACGAGCGGCCCGACGGGTCGCCCGGGTATCTATGTCTGCTCCGCCGCGGGGGGCGGCCTCAACCGTCTTTCTACAGGTTATGGCTATAGCGCGGAGCCGCGCTGGAATCCCGTCGACCCGAGCCTCATCGTTTTCACGTTCCAGTCCGGTGGCTTACACTTGGCGGTCGCGGACATTCAGTCGGGGGCCATCACGCCAGTGCCAGCCACCTCGGCGATGGGATTTTCGCACAGCTCATGGTGTGCCGACGGTCGCCATGTCGTCGCCACGCAGTCGCTGAACTCGCAATCGTGGATTGCGATTGTGGATACGAAGACGGGCAAGGCCACGCGGCTCACCGATAGCAAGCTGGGCGAGTGTTCGCAGCCGGATTGCTTCGTCCGCCGCAACTAAGCGCCAACCTATGACTTATTCGGCCGCCAGCAAGGGGGCCGGGGCGGGCGATTCCGTCAAGCGCGGGAAGGACTCGCACTTTTCGAGAATCTCGGTCGGGACGATGCCACCCACGGGGAATTTGCCGTGGGTTTCGGCGTCGACCATGACGATGAGCGGGTCGGTGTCTTTTTCGCGGGCGACCACAAAGAAGTACCACTTCGGAGAGAATCGATTAGCCGAGATTTCCTTATCCCCGACGCGGTAGCGGACGTAGTGGCGGCGGTTGCCCGTCACGGGCTTATCGAGGACCTTGTACTGTTCGCGGGTCAGGAACGTGTCCTTGGGGATTTCTTCGGAGCGCAGGTCGCGGCAGGCGAGGAACTTGGAGCCCCAAGCGAGGTAGACCGTGTCGCCGTTGATCTGGGCCGTCACGAGCAGGCGGGTCGGGGCGACGTCCGCCTCGAGCTTGCCATTTTCGGGAATGACGAAGTTACCGTTCTGGTCGACCTTCAGCTCCTTGGCGTTGGAAGCTAGCACCCAGGCGCCGAGTTCCGCGCCGACGCCCGAATTGAATTCGCTCCAGACCTTCTTGCGGGCGTTGGGGTCGACGTTGATACGGATACGGTTTTGGAGGTCGCGCAGTTTACCCGTGAAGGTGCGGAGCTCGCCGGCCCACTTGGTATTGCCGACCTTCTCAGCCTCGCGGGCGCGGAATTCGACGCGGTCGATGGCAGGCTTTAGTTCCGCCAGTTTCATTTGCTCCATTTCGCCCTTCAGGCGGGCCGACTCCGGGGCGGCGTCGACGGGGAAACTCGCGACCACTTCGGTGCGGAGCTTATCGAAGGACGCGTCGTCCAGCATGGGCGAAAGCACGGTGTCGAGCACGGTGGCCTGCTCGGTGACCTTCTGCTGGATATCGGCGGGAATCGGAGCGTTTAAGGCGTAGACCTTCAGGACGTCATCGAGCTTGATATTCCACTTCGTCAGGAGATTGCCGAGCGGCGAGGTATCGACGGCGCCCGAGACTTTGAACCCTTGGGCTTCGGGAATCCGGAGGCGACCGAGCAGGATTGGTCGGAGCAATTGGCCGCCGGTTGGACGTTGGAAATTCGCGAGTTGGGCTTGCGCTTGGATTTCCTCGAAGCGCTTCACATCGGAGTCGAAGCGCTTCTGGTTGTCCGGAGCCTTGGGGTCGTCTTTGGCGAATTTGGCGGCACCCTTGCCAAGGAGGGCGCCCCCAATATCGGTGAACGAACCCACGTAAGCGGCAACGGCCAGCGCGACGAAGAAAGCAGCAAGGCCGGCGATGCGGTGCGAACTGATCTTGGCGCGGAGGTCGGCTTCGTGGCCGCCGAGGACGATTTGGGCCTGAGCTTGGGAGATCTGGTCGACCGTCGCCGAGTCAGCGAGGCCATACATCAGGAGTTTACGGCGCGTATCAACGTCGAGGCGGCTGGCATCGACCTCGGCTTCGGCTTCGCTCTTCTCGACTCGCTTGTTGAGCTTGATGCTACTGCCGAAGGTGAAGTGGTTGCTCAGCGGCTCCCATTCGGTCGAGCCGGAGGGGGCGCATTGCGTCTCGGCTTGGACCGTGCCAGCGTTGATGAGGTCTTGGATCTCGTACTCGCTGAGCGGGCCGCGGACCTCGTTATCGATAAATAGGGCAAAATGACGCATAAGGGCGTGGTGGCCAAGGGGTTTAGGGCCTTCAAGAGGGTAAGCGCTGGGGGCTCAGTGGCAAGCCGATAGGGGGAATGCTTCCCCTTTGCAAAATGCCTGAAGATGCCTTTGCATGAAGGGGTTAATGGCCAATCAAGGTGTCAATCAATCGCAGAAGCAGGTGCAGGGGCTCGTCCTGACGCCCCAGCTCCGCCAGTCTTTGCGTATTTTGCAGGTCCCGGCCGCTGAGTTATTGCGTGAAATCGCCGATGAAATGGCGGCGAACCCGCTGCTCGAAGAAGTCGAACCCGCTTCCGTCGAAACCATCGACACCGCCCCGGCCGACGAGCCTGAAGAGGAGGGGCCCCGCGAACTCAGCCTCGGGGACGAGGATTTCGATGCTTTGCGTCGCATGAAGGATGATTGGGACGAGAGTTATTACGAAGAGATCCGTTCGCAGGGGTATACGCAGGACGATGAAGAACGTCGCCGGCACATGATGGAGTCGGTCACGGGGGAATCCTCGCTTTCTGAGCATCTCGCGGAACAAGCCCGGACGGCTTCCGATGACCCGCAGGTCCAAGAAGCCCTCAAGCTCCTGATCGCGTCCTTGGATGACCGCGGCTTCCTGGATGAAGACCTTTCCTCGATCGCGCTGCGTTCGGGGCAGAGCTACGAAGCGGTGGTTACCGCCCACACCTTGCTGCTCGGTTTTGACCCCGTCGGCATTGGCGCGCGCGACCTCCGTGAATGTTTCCTGGCCCAGCTCCGTCAGCGTGGGCGGGGCTTATCGTTTGCGGCCCGTTTGGTGCAGGACGCCTGGGAACCGTTGATGGCGCGTCGGCTGGATGAGTGCGGCCGTATCTGTGAACTCACGCCGGATGAAGTGCGCGAAGGCCTGACCGAAATGGCCAAGCTCGAAACGGCCCCGGCGCGGCGCTTCATGCGCGATGATAACCGCGTGGTCACGCCGGATGCTACCGTGGAGAAGGCGGACGATGGTTCCTGGAAGGTCAGCATGGATGATCGGCATATTCCTAAGCTCAAGCTTGCTTCCGCCTACAAGGATATGTTGGCGGGGCAGGCCTTGGGCGAAAAAGAACGGACCTATATTTTAGAGCGGATGCGTCAGGGAAAGTTCCTCATCGGTGCCATCGAGGAGCGTCAGCGCACGGTGGAGCGCCTCGCGCATATCATCGTCGAACGCCAAGGCGACTTCTTCGAGCATGGCCCCGCGCAACTACGGCCGCTGACCATGACGGACGTCGCCAAGGAGATGGGGGTGCATGAGACCACTGTTGGCCGCGCCGCGGCGAACAAGTGGATGCTCACCCCGCATGGCCTCAAGGAGTTCCGCTGGTTCTTTACTTCGGGCGTTGCCACGGAAGGCGGCGGCACGGTGGCGCAGGAAGGTGTGCAGGAGCTTATTGCGGACATCTTGGCCCGCGAGAATCCCGCGGCCCCGTTGGCGGATGAGGCCATCACGGCCGAACTCCGGAAGCGCGGCATCCAGATTGCCCGTCGCACCGTGGCTAAATACCGCGAGGCCTTGGGCCAGCCCCCGGCACACATGCGTCGCCGACGCCTCTGATCAGCGGAGCCGTTCGAGGACCGAGCGCCAACCGAAATTGGCCATGTCTGGGAAAAGGATTTGGATCCCCGCCGTCAGCCCGTCGGCGAGTTTCACCGGCGCCGCGACGGCCGGTAGTCCGGCGAGCGATGCCGGCGCATTCAGAGCCAGGAGGCGCCGACGATGGTGGTCGTCACAAGCTGCTTTGGTCACGGCCGGACCGAACGTCGACGGTAGGATGACGTAATGGTGACGGGTGAAAATCGCTCGGAACGCTTCGCTCACGCGGCGGCGGACCGCTTCCGCCGCACGCAGTTCTTCCACGGTGCGGTTACGTCCGGCATCCAGGCGGGCCCAGACGGCGGGGTCGTAAGCCGCGCGGCGACGATCGAGCCACGGCGCATGCACGCGGGCGGCCGCGGCACCGCCGAGGATGGGGTAAGCCGTGGCGGCGTCGGTGCAGGCGAGGCGCAGCAGTTCGGCCGCGGCGGGGTCTTCCTTGGCGCCGCATTTGAGCGCCAAAGCGCGCAGCGGCGCCAGGACGGCGGGAGCAATGCCCAAGCCGAGGTCGCCGGCCCAGAGACCCGCACCAGCGGGCGGTGCCTCACCTAAGACGGCGGTCGAGACTTCCAGTAAGTCATGGGCGGAACGGGCGAGCCAACCTTGCGTATCATAGCCGGGCGACAGCGGGAAGATATCGCCGACGGGGGCGATGTCCGGAGACAGCCGCAGCCCCCAGACACCGCAATAGGCGGCGGGCACGCGGATTGAGCCCGCCGTATCCGTGGCGAGTGCAAAGGGCACCAGGCCGCGTGCGACGGCGAAAGCGGAGCCAGAACTGGAACCCCCGGCGAGCCGCGCAGCGTCGGTTGGGTGGGGGCAATCACCGAAGTGTGGGTTTTCGCCCGAGAGCCCAAACGCGAATTCGTTGAGTTGCGTCCGTCCGCATTCCACGGCCCCGGCGTCATGTTGGAACGCGGCGGGGAGGGAAGAATTCGTGCGGGGTAGCCCGATTTCTTCGTGCAGAAAAGTCGAACCCGCCATGGTCGGGTGCCCCATGCGGAAATACAGGTCCTTCGTCAGGAACGGCACGCCCCCCAGCGACGCCTCGCGTTGTTCCCAGGCGTTCTCGAAGCGCTGGGTTAGGCTGCGCGTATCGGGCAAGCCGCACAGGACCGCCCGCTGCTCGGTGGGGGTTAGCTCGGCCAGTTTA
>CAIYEN010000220.1 GCA_903925205.1 uncultured Opitutia bacterium
CAACCGTTGGCCGGGGCGAAGTCGGTGTAGACCAAGGCCTGGTGCCAAGTGAAGCTATCAAACCAACCCGCGAGGTGGGCGAACTCGAAGAGCCAGCTGCCGTTGAGCACCAGGGCGCCGGCGACGAACGTCCAGAGCGAGAAGGAGTTCAAACGCGGGAAAGCGACGTCGCGCGCGCCAATCTGCAGCGGCACGAGGAAGTTGAAGAACGCGGCGGACAGCGGCATGACCCCGAGGAAGATCATCGTGGTGCCGTGCATGGTGAACAGCTGGTTGTACATGCGCGCCGTGACGAAGTCGTTGTCGGGGCGGGCCAACTGCGTGCGAATGGCGAGTGCCTCAACGCCACCGACGAGGAAGAAGAACATCGCGAAGGCACCGTACATGATGCCGAGCTTCTTGTGGTCGACGGTGGTCAACCAGTCGAAGAAGCCGCGCGTGCGGTCTGGGCGGAACAAGCCGAGGTCGCTGCGCTCAGGCGCGAGCTCCATCTTGTCGGCGACGGGGGCGTGGTGCGAATCGTGGGACATCTGCGTAAGGAGTCGAAAGGGTTTACTTGAGGGTGAGGAGGTATTCCGCGAGGCAGTCGAGCTCTTCAGCGGTGAACTGCTGCTTGGAGACGTTGAGGCCCGCGACATTGAACATCGCGTAGTAGTGCATGCGATTTCCAGGCTTCACATCCTTCGTCGGCTTGCCGTCCGCACCGTGCGAGGTGCCCGACGAACCGATCCACTTGATGAGGTTAGCCTTGAGCGTGGCGGGGTCGACCGGGACCGAGGCTTCGGTGTTCTGCTCCTTCTTTTCGAGGGCACGCTGTGCCTGCAGGTCACGGTTGTCGAGCCAAGCACCGGCGAGCGACTTGCGCGAGGCAACGTGGGTGAGGTCGGGGGCGAACATGCCAGCGCCGAATTGGCCCGTGATGTTGTGGCACATGGCGCAGGTCTTAGCGGCGAAGAGTTCCTTGCCCTTGGCGGCCTTGGTGCCTGCGGCGGGCTCCGCGGCGGGGGCCTTCTGCGCCTTCACCCACGCATCAAACGCGGCGGGCTCGACGACTTCACAGCGGAAGAGCATGTAGGCATGGGAATCGCCGCAGAACTCCGCACACTGGCCGTAGTAATGGCCGACTTCGTTCGCCTGAATCCACATCAGGTTCTTCCGGCCTGGCATGAGGTCAACCTTGCCGGCAATCTTGGGAATCCAAAAGGAGTGGATGACGTCTTCGGAGCGCAGGTTGATGCGCACGGCCTTACCTTTCGGAATGACGATTTCGTTCGGGACGGTGTGCTTGGCGTCGCTCGTGAGGCCGAGCTGGGGGTATTCGAAACGGAACCACCACTGCTTACCAATGACGTCGATCTCCAGCACCTGCTCTTCGACGGCCTTAGGATAATTCTCCTTACCATCGGCGCCGACGCGCGGGTACCACGCGGAAAGCTTCGAAGTCGCGACGGCTTCGGTCGGGACGTCGTTCGTATACCAAATCGCGCTGAGGGTCGGAATCGCGATGAAAACGAGGGCCCCAATCGAAGCGGTGATGAGACCGATTTCGATGAGCGGGTTGCCGTGACCTTCCTCGACAATCGGCTTAGGGTCATCGGTGGCGCGGGCCCGGAAGCGGATGACGGCGTACACGAGCAAGCCACCGACCAGAGCGAAGAGGACGACGACGAGATAAACCGTGTCCATGAAAACATCATACTGCATCTGGGCGACGGGCCCCTTCGGGTCCAAGGTCGACTGGCGGACCGTGAGGGCTTCCTTAGAGCAACCGCTCAGCAGGAAAAGGCATAGCGGGGCGGCTAAAACGGCGACCCGGTGGAAAAGGCGTGAAAACATGGGAGAAGCGTGAAGTGCGAACTGCTCGGAAAGTCGTAAAAAAATCGTTATTTGCAAGCCCCGCCCTCGACTCGGGGCACAAACTTGCCCGACATCATTCATTTATTACGGGGTTAATTCATAAAACAATGGATACCAATGGTTTATGTATTAATCATGCCTATGAAGGTATCTAATGTTGGGGGCGGGGGCGGCTTCTACCCCTTTTGAGCCTTGGAGGTTGCACCTCAACGGGCTCCGCTTACCCCCTCCCTTATGTCCTGGCGCAGTCCTCATGGCACCCCCCTCCCCGCTTGGCGCGAGCGGACCCTTTTGATGGGCATCCTCAACCTGACCCCCGACTCCTTTTCCGATGGCGGGCAATTGGCCACGCCCGAGGACGCCCTCCGGCAAGCCGAAGCCTTGGTCGCCGCCGGCGCCGATGTCCTCGACCTCGGAGCCGAATCCACCCGCCCAGGCAGCCAAACGGTCGAAGCGCGGGCCGAGCTCGACCGCCTCCTGCCGACCTTGCGCCTACTCCGCCGTCGGCTTCCGAAGACTCCGCTCTCCATCGACACCTACAAAGCAGACGTCGCCGTCGCCGCGCTCGCGGAGGGCGCCGACCTGATCAATGATGTCGAAGGGGGTCGGCATAACCTACATGGAGAGGACTCCCCGATGGCCCAAGTTTGTGCGCAAGCGGGCTGCCCCCTGATTCTCATGCACCGCCGAAAAGAGGCGGATTATAAGGACTTTTGGCCTGAATTTCTCCGTGACTTGCAAGGCTCGCTCCGCCTCGCCCGCCTCGCTGGCATCCGCCCCGAGCAACTGTGGACCGACCCAGGCTTTGGGTTTGGAAAAACGCCCAGCCAAAACCTGCAACTGGTTCGCAACCTCTCGCAACTGGCCGCCCTCGGCTTCCCCGTGCTCCTCGGGACGAGCCGGAAATCCACGCTCGGCTTAGTCCTCGGCGAAACGGACCCGCTCAAACGGGAGGTCGCCCACCATGCCACCGTCACTTGGGGCATCGCTCAAGGGTGCGCGATGATCCGCGCCCACGATATCGCGGCGCTCCAACCCGTGGTGCGGACCGCGGATGCCCTGCGCCGCGGGCCGAATTGGGCCGCCGGCTAAGGCGACCCAGGGAGCCAGCAATCGGACTTGAACCGATGACCTGCCGCTTACAAGGCGGCTGCTCTACCAACTGAGCTATGCTGGCAATTCCCTTGGGCTCGGGAGTCTTTTCGGTCGGCCGAACCTGTCAACCTTGAGCCGAGGGTCGTTTTAGGGGTTGAACCTTGTACCCTTTTCAACGGAAATTCGACTCCTATCCCCGCACCATGCGTCTCCCCGTCTCCCTCCTCGTTCTTTGCGCCGGCATCACTGGTTGCACGACCTCCGTTGACCCCGCGCTCGTTGACACGATCTCGATCACATCCAACCCAGCGAGCGCTGCGGTCCGCCTGAACGGTGTGGCCGTCGGCCGCACCCCGACGACGGTGACGCTCGAGCGTAACTCCAATTACGAACTCACTGTCGGTAAGGGTGGCTTCTCTCCTGAAGTTACCTACCTCAAGCCAGCCCTCCGCACGAACGACAAGGGCTCCCTCGACTTCGGCTTCCCTTCTAAGGTGAACATTACGCTGACCAAGCTGCCCGCCGCCGGCGAAGCCTCCGTTCCGGAAGGCGACGAAGCCGAATTCAAGGGCCTGGTGAAGAAGGCCAACGGCGAAGCCCTCGAAGCTTCTGGTTCCCTGAAGAGCGACATCGCCGCCGTCATCGAAGCTTCCCAGAAAGTGAAGAGTGCCCTCGCCCAGCGTGAAGCCGCTTCCAAGGCCAAGCTCGACGCCATCAGCAAGGCCCTCGACGAAGCGCGTGCTTCCGCCGCGAAGGGTACCGACGCGGCTTCCGAAGCTAAGATCACCGAAGCCGAAGCGAACCTCCGGGCCGCCCTCGCCGAACGTGACTCCGGTGCCGCCTCTCAGGCTGCCACCACCCTCGCCAAGCTCGAACAGCGCCGCGCCAACCTCGAAGCCAAAATCGAAACCGCCAACGCCAACGACCTCGCCCAGCAGGTCGCTGCCGCCAAAGCCGAAGTCGCCGCCGCCATCGCTGCTTCCGACGCCAAGGTTGCGAAGGCCCAAGCCGAACTCGCCACGGCCCGTACCAGCGCTTCGACTGGCAAGTCCGCCTCCGAACGCGTGACTGAACTGGAAGCCCAGTTCACCGCCGAGAAGGCCGCTATCGCTGCGGCTCAGCAGAACTCCCAAGACGTCCTCAAGGCCCTTACCAGCCGCAATGAAGAGCTGACCAAGCTCGCTAACGGCGGCGTCCAAAGCGCCAAGGAGGAAGCCGCCAAGCAGCTCGCGTCCATCCAGCAGGCCCTCGAAGAACAGAAGGCTGCCGTCGGTAAGGCGACCCAAGAACGCGACGAAGCCAAGGCCGCCAATGAGAAGGCCCTCGCCGCCGCCCAAGCCAACGCCGACAAGGCTCTGGCCGTCGCCAAGGATGAAGCCGACAAGAAGTCCGCTGAACTCGCCAAGCAACTCGAACAGGCCAAGGCCGACAGCAAGGCGGAAGCCGCTGCCTCTGCCGAGAAGTCTCTTGCGGAAGCCAATGCCAAGCTCGCCGCCGCCGAAAAGGCGCTCGCCGAAGTCAAGGCCGGGGCCGACAAGAGCCTCGCCGAACTCCAGGCCGACGTCGCCAAGCAGGTTGCCGCCGCTAAGGCCGACGCCGAGAAGGCCACCGCCGAACTCCAGGCCGAAGCCGCTAAGCAGCTCGATTCTTACAAGAAGGCCGCGGCCGACGCCAAGGAAACCGCTGCTGCTGAAAAGGCCGCCGATAAGGCTGCCGCTGAAAAGGCGGTGGCGGACGCTCGCGCCGACGCCGAAGCCAAGCTGGCTGAAGCAACCAAGGGTGCGAAGGAAGCGATCGCCGAATCCAAGCGTCGCGTCTACGCCGAGCGCAATAGCCGCGTCGCCCTCCTCGAACTGCGTGCCCGCACCAAGGCCATCAGCGAAGAAGAGTACAAGGCTCAGCTCGCCGACCTCCGTAAGGAATTCGCTCAGTAAGCAGCTGAGGTTCTTCTACCACGAAGCCCGGCCTTGTGCCGGGCTTTTTTGTTGGAAGAGTAGGCAAACCTCAGCACCTTGGCGTCATGTCGGAAACGCTCGCCCGCACGCCTCTCTACGACCTCCATGCTGAACTCGGCGCCCGGTTGGTGCCCTTTGCCGGCTGGGAGATGCCCGTACAATACACCGGCATCATCGAAGAACACATGGCGGTCCGTAAGACGGCCGGGCTCTTCGACGTCTCGCACATGGGGGAAGCACGCATCCGTGGCCGCGATGCCGCCGCGTTCCTCGACCGGATCATGACCAACGAGCTGTCGACGCTGAAGCCTGGCGCCGCCCGCTACACGCTGATGTGCCAGCCCGACGGCGGCTGCGTCGACGACCTCATCGTCTACCGTTTCTCCGAAACGGAGTTCCTCATCTGCCTCAACGCGTCCAATGCCCAGAAGGATATCGCTTGGATGCGCTCGCTCATCGGTACCGCCAAGGTCGAAGTGCTCGACGAATGCGCCGCGTGGGCCCAGCTCGCCATCCAAGGCCCGCTCGCGGAACAAATCCTCTCGCTGACAACTTCCCTCCCGCTCGCCTCCATTCGCCGCTTCGGCTTCTTGGTCGGCGAAGTGGCCGGGGCTTCCGGCTGCGTGGTCTCACGCACGGGTTACACGGGCTCCGCCGGTTTCGAAATCTACCTGCCCGCCGCTTCGGCCACGCAAGTCGCGCGCGCGCTCCTCGCCGCCGGCAAACCGCTCGGGCTCATCCCCGCCGGCCTCGGCGCCCGCGACTCGCTCCGCCTCGAAGCGGGCTACCCACTCTACGGTCACGAAATCTCCGAACGCATCTCCCCCATCCAAGCCGGGCTCGGCTGGACGGTGAAATTTACGAAGGCGCAATTCGTCGGCCGCGAAGCGCTCCGCCGCCAAGCCGAAGGCGGCCCGCCGTCTTCCGTGGTGATGTTCTCTCTCGCTGACCGCCGCATCGCCCGCCAAGGGGCCATCGTCTTTGCGGGCGATACGGCCGTGGGCGAAGTGCTCTCCGGCACGCTCTCGCCCGTCCTCAACAAGCCCATCGGCACCGCCCTCGTGGCCGCTGGCTTCACGGGTTCGTCCGAACTCACGGTCGATATCCGCGGCACGCGCCTCCCGCTCCACATCTCGGTCGAGCCGTTCGTAAAATAATCCCGCTTTCTCTATCATCACACCATGAGCCAAGTCCCCGCCAATCTCCGCTACACCAAGGAACACGAATGGATCCGCCTCGAAGCCGACGGCACCGCCACCATCGGCATCACCGACCACGCGCAAGCCGCGCTGGGTGACGTGACGTTCATCGACCTCCCTAAGGTGGGCAAGAGTTTCGCCGCCGGCGAGGTCTTCGGCACCGTGGAATCGGTCAAGGCCGCTTCCGACCTCTACAGCCCAGTCTCCGCGGAAATCGTCGAGGCCAACACCGGGCTCAACGACTCGCCCGACCTCGTCAACCGCGAGCCCTACGGCGGCGCTTGGATGATTCGTGTGAAATTGAAGAACCCCGCCGAAGCCGCCCAGCTGCTCGACGCCGCGGCCTACAGCGCCACGCTCTAAGCCCGTTCGGCTGCACGCCGACTTTCTCCATGTCGTTCGCCGCCGTCCATGCCGCCCATCCCTGGGATGATGTGCTGGCTGGCGTGCACGCGCAGACCGCCGCCGACGTCCGCCGGGCCCTCGCCCGCGCGGCCCAAGGGGTCTGCGACTTAGCCGATTTCCAGGCGCTCATCTCGCCCGCGGCCGCCCCCCACTTGGAGGAGATGGCCCGCCTCAGCCAAGAGCGGACGGTGCGCCGCTTCGGCCGCACGATGCAGCTCTTCGCGCCGGCCTATCTTTCGAACGAGTGCCAAAATATTTGTACGTACTGCGGCTTCTCCGCCGGCAATAAGGTCGCGCGCCGGACCCTGAACCCAGGCGAAATCCTCGTCGAGGCCGGCGCGCTGAAGAAACTGGGGTTCGACCACTTACTCTTGCTGACGGGTGAGTCCACCAAGGTGGCGCTGCCATTCTTCGTGTCGGCACTCGACCTCCTCCGTCCACACTTCGCCTCGCTGTCCATGGAGGTCCAACCGCTGGAGACCGCGGAATACGCCGAACTCCGCCGCCACGGGCTCAATGCGGTCCTCGTCTATCAGGAGACCTACCACCGCGAGACGTACAACCTACATCACCCGAAGGGACGGAAGTCTGACTTCCTTTACCGCCTCGATGCCCCCGATCGCGTCGGCGAAGCGGGCGTCCACAAAATCGGGCTCGGCGCGCTCTTCGGGCTCGAGGACTGGCGGGCCGAATGTTTCTTCACCGCCCTCCACCTGCAGTGGCTCGAGCGGAAACACTGGCGGAGTCGCTTCAGCGTATCGTTCCCGCGCATCCGCCCGCACGAGGGCGACATCGAACCTAAAGTGGAGATGACCGACCGCGACCTCGTCCAAGCAATCTGCGCTTTCCGGCTCTTCAATGGCGAGTTGGAGTTAACCTTGAGCACACGCGAGCGCCCCGCCTTCCGCGACCAAGTCTGCAAGCTCGGCATCACGGCGATGAGTGCGGGCTCGCACACGAACCCCGGCGGCTACTCCGAAGGCCGCGCGGCATCGCTCGAACAGTTCGCCATCGACGATAGCCGTTCGCCCACGGAAATCGCGGCGATGCTCCGCACCGCTGGCTTCGAAACAGTCTGGAAAGACTGGGACCCGTCTTATGATCGACCGGAGGCGCAATTGGCATGAGCCCGCTCCGTGCTTGGATTGACCCCGTGCAAGCCCGCACGGCCACGAGCGGCGCACGCCTGCGCCTGTCCAGCGAAGAGAGCGCTCACTTGGTCCGCAGCCTCCGCGCCCGCCGCGGCGACCCACTGGTCCTCCTCGATGGCGAAGGCCATCTCTTGGAGGGTAAATTAGAGTCCGCCGACGGGGAAGGTTCCGTCGTCGAAGTGACCCGCACCCGGACGGTCGAGCCGGTTCGGCCAGCCATCACCGTCGCCCAAGGCATGCCCAAGGGCGGCACGATGGACGACCTGGTGCGAAGTGTCTGCGAAGCCGGCGCCAGCGAGGTGGTGCCGCTCGAAACCGCCCGCTGCGAGGTGAAACTCGATGCCGACCGCGCCCGCACTCGCACGACGCGCTGGCAACAACAGGCCGTCGAGGCCTGCAAGCAGTCCGGGCATCCTTGGCTCGCACACATCAGCCTGCCGACGAGCCTCGACGCCTGGCTCGCGACGCTGCCAGCCAGCGCGCCCGGCGAACTCCGCTTAACGGGCTCGCTCGAGCTCGACGCGCAACCCGTCGGCGAACTCGACTTTGTTGCCGCTACCAAAGTGCTTTGGTTGATTGGCCCCGAGGGCGACTTAACCGCGTCCGAATATGCGGCCGCCCGCGCGGCAGGGTTCCGCCCAGTCGTGCTCGGCCCCACGGTGCTACGCGCCGAAAACGCCGCCTTGGCCTGCGTGGTCATCACGCAAGCCTTAGCCGGTCGCCGCTAAGCGGGGTTACTTTACTTCCTCGAACTTGAGGACGGTCTCCGCGGGAGCATACGCCGCGGCGAGCGCGGCGACGAACTTGGCGTGCTCCACTTCCGAGGCCTTCACGACGGCTTCCATGTCCGTCTTGGCTTCCTTGCCGTGGAAGAGCTTCTGGATCTGTTTGGTCTCGTAGGCCTGCTTATCCCCGACGGCCTTCCAAATCTTATCGAAGGCGGGCTTGGTCGGTCCCTGGGGGAATTCCGCGGCGAGGTTGATGCCACGCGCCAAGTCGGCGACGGCAAAAACCTTCGACTGCTCACCCCAGCTGACTTTGACCTGCGCGCCCTTCACGCCAGTCGCCTTGAGGGTCAGGCGATTAAAGCGGTTTTGGAAATCACTGAGGGCCAAGCCCGCGGCGAGGGTATTGTCCTTGGCAATGTCGCCCGGCTCGAAGGCGCAGGGCAGACGTTCGCTGCGTAAGGTGTAGGTGCCGTAGTCTAGACGCGTGGCGGCTTGGCCGTTCTTGGCTTGGACCTTGCCGGTCGGGAGGTCGATTTCAACCGTCCCAAGATCGCCATCTAAGCCCAAGGCCTTGAGGTATGCGGTCGCCATCATGACGTGGCCAGCCCAACCGGGGTGCACGCCGTCATTGCCTTCGAGTTTAAAGGTGTCGCCGTACTGAGCGCGGCTTTCGTAACCCTTGCCCAACATGGGCCAATAGACGTCCGCGAAGGTGACCTGCTCGGCTTCGGCGATTTCGATGTCGATATTGCGGAACTGCAAGAGCGCGAGGTTCAGCGTCTCCCAGGTACCCTTGGCACTCTTGACCCACGGCGGGACGGAATGAATCGTCCCCGAGGAACCCAGCACGACGCGCGCCCCCGCGGACTTGAAGGCCTGCACAACCTTGGTCTGGTTCTTGCGGTAATCCTCGCCAATCGCGGCTTCGAACGGCACGTAGCGGAAATCGTTCATGCCATAACAGGTCGACGCGATCGTTGGTTGAAAACGCAGGACGTCGTTCTTCATCCGGCCAGCAAAACCGGCGGCAGTCTCCCCGCTCCAACCGTATTGACGACATTCCACCGCAAGGTCCGGCCGGGCCGCAGCCAAGTAGGCCTCGAGCAGGCGACTGTACATCTTCTGCTCGGTAATCGAATCGCCACAAATGGCGTAGCGGTCGCCCTTCTGGAGGAGCAGCGTCTTAGCCTCCGGAGCCAAGTGGCCAACGTAGGTGTCCGGCACGCCGGGCGGCAGCGGCTGGCGTTCACGGGCGCCAAGGGAGACGGCAGCCAAGAAAAGGGCGGCAAGGAAGCGGGGCATGGCATGGTGGTATCCCCCGGCCAGCAGGAATCGAACCCCTTTTTTCGGCGGCGGACTTGATTTCGGGAAGAACTTAGGCAATACTGACTGTCCCCTGCAGTGTTCGATAACCGCGGCAGCCTCCGTCTCCTACGAACATAATAATCGGGAGGTGCGACCCGACCGGCCTCGTCCGAGCCGTGGCAACGTACCGCCCACCTTAATCCAGGAAATACTGGAGCTCCAATCGGAACCGGCACAGGCGGGGGACCCTTTAAAGAGAGCGTAGCGGATAGGGGATGGATTTCAGAGTACGGAGGACCGAGCGGCATTCCTTCTCATCGCCCAGCCCTCGATCCAGCCCTCGACCCTGCCCTCGACTCAGTCCTCGACTCAGTCATCGACTCCGTCCTCGGCTCAGTCATCGACTCAGTCATCGATCCAGCGACCGACCCTGCCCTCGACCCTGCCCTCGACTCAGCCCCCTCTACTCTAACCCTCAACTCAGATTCAGCGGGCCGTCCTTACAAAGGGCGGGGTTACCGAAGGTTCCCAAGCGATGGCCGAAAGCATGGGCCAAAGCCAGGTGCAGCCGGTTATGCGCAGCCTTGGAGAACTTAAGGGCGCGACCAGTTTTGAAGCCTAAGCCGCCACCGATGAGCACCCAAGGGATGTCCTCGAGGGCGTGGCTATTACCCTTCCCCAACTCGTTCGTCCAGATGATCGTCGTATGGTCGAGCATCGAGCCCGTGCCATTGGGCTCCGGTGTCTCCTGCAGACGCTTGGCCAAGAACGCAATCTGCTCGGCGAACCAGGTGTTAATCTTGGTGAGTTTTTCCACCGAACCCGTGTTCAGGTCGGGGTCATGCGAGAGCGAGTGGTGGCCTTCTTCAATGCCAATCCACTTCATGCGCATGCCCCCCACGGAATTACTGAACTGGAAGGTCGAGACGCGGGCGAGGTCGTTCTGGAAAGCGCTGACGAGGAGTTCGGTCTGCATCTTCGTGATGACGGGAATATTATCATTTTCCATCATGACCCCGATCGCCGGCGACGCCGGTACCACCAAGGCACCCGAGGTTTGTTGCTCCTTCATGTTACGTTCCAATTCGCGCAAGGCGGTCGTGTGCTGGTCGAGCAAGCTACGGTCCTTCGCATCAACGGCCCGGGCGACCGTCGCCAAGTCATCGCGGAGTCCGTCGAGGACGGAGACCATGCTTTCGCTTTCTTTCATCTGACCGTAAAGCTTATCGAAGAGCTCATAGGGATTGGAGATCGGGGCGACCGGCTGATTGGCGCCGACATAGCTCCAGCGCGTCCACGGGTCGGCGCGATTACCCACGGAGATCCCAATCTCCAGCGAACCCATCCGGGTCTTCGTCGCTGGCTTCGACTGCAAGAAGCGACGGATTTCCTGGTCGATGGAAGGCCCACTCGCCCAGCCCGCCGGCTGGCCACCCCCACCCATGATATTGCCCGGGAAGAGTTCGATGCCAGTGAGCAGGCAGCTCATGCCCCGCATGTGCGAATCACCATCGCCGCGCACTAGGTTGTTCACGCCCTTGAGCGTGAGCATCTTATCCTTGAACGGCGCCAAGGGTTGCAGAATGCGCTTCAACTTAAAGTTACTGCCCTCGCCCTCGGGCCAGAATTCCGTCGGCACGGTGCCGTTCGGCGAGAAGACGAAGATCAGCCGCTGCTTAGCAGCGTTCGGCTCAGCGGCCTGTAGGGAGGTTAAGCCTCCGAGCAACGGCAGCGCGGCGGCCGATAGGCCGAGCTGGCGGAGGAAGTCGCGGCGATTTTGTAGGTTCATAAAGCGAGAGCGGCAGGGTTACTTTTGGAGGGCGGCCACCACGGCGACCTCGACGGCGAGATGGCGGACGTGGTACTGGTCGCGTCGGAAACGTTCGGTGAGCTGGCCCAAGAGTTCGGGCGAGTAAGCCGTCGTCGGCTGCTTAACCATGGCCTGGAAAAGG
This sequence comes from uncultured Opitutia bacterium, assembly GCA_903925205.1. Taxonomy (GTDB): domain Bacteria; phylum Verrucomicrobiota; class Verrucomicrobiia; order Opitutales; family UBA953; genus UBA953. The sequence goes on from CAIYEN010000220.1 coordinate 11,648, forward strand.
TTGCGGACGAAGCCCGCTTGGCCCGCCTGGCTTTCGGCCGCGTGCATCGCGACGTCGCGCGCGCCCTTCAGCATCAGCACCGTGCCGTCGGCCGCGGTATACTCAGAGACGGTGTTTACCGGCTTGGCATTGTCCGTCTCACGGACGCGCCCCACGGCGTCGAAGCGCTCAAAACTGAAGCCCAGCGGGTTGATGGTCACGTGACAAGACTGGCAAGCCGGCTTCTTGGTGAGTTCGGTCACCTTCTCGCGCATCGTAAACGAGGGGTCGAATTTGTCGTCCATGAAGGCAATCGCCATGGGCGGCGGCTTCAGCATGCGCCCGAGGATATTGCGCGTCAGGAAAACCCCGCGGTGAATCGGCGAAGTCGACTTCGTGTACGAGAACGTCGCAAGGACGTACGGGTGCGTGAGCACGCCGGCACGCTGGTCCGCATCCATCTTAACAGGGCGGAAGCCCTGGCCTTCGGGCAGTTTCTGGCCGTAGAACTTCGCTAAGCGCTCGTTCATCAAAATCGTGTCGCTGAGCAGGAGCTGGCGGTAATCAGAGGCGTCCGACCAAACGACGCTTTCCGAGAAAAGGTCTAACGAGGTGCGGAGGTCCATGACGACGCCTTGGTCGAAGCCCGGATAGGCGGTTTGGTCTTTCGCGATTTCCGCGCCTTCTTCGACATGCAGCCAGTGATGCAGGAAGTCCCGTAGCTTCGCCTTCGCGCGCGGATCCTTCTGCATCCGCTGGGCCTGCACCCGCACCTGCTCCGGCGTCTGCAACGCTCCCTTGGCAGCGGCCTGTAAGAGCAGCTCATCGGGCAAGGAATCCCACATGGCCAAGGCGAGGCGAGCCGCCACCGCGTAATCATCCTGTGGACCAGTGGCGGGATAGAGGAAGTAAGGCGAGGAAAGGACGTGCAGAATGGCCCGCTTGGCTGCGACCTCGGGCGTGACTTCCGGCCCGAAAATTTTGGCGAGATCGGCCTTCTGCTCCGCAGTCAGCGGACGGCGATAAGCCAACTGCGCGAAGCGCCACGTGAAGGCTTTGAGCTTCTCCGCCCGGTCTGGGGCCGTCGGCGTTGTCCCCGCGTATTCATGGAGGCGCGGGGCGAGTAAAGCGGCGGCCTGCAGGCCACCCTTGGCCACGCCCTCCGTCCATTCACGGGAGACGGAGATACCGCGCTCGTAACCCATGCTCCCATCGTCCGGCGGCAAAGGCACTGCGACGACGTCCACCGCGGAGGAGAACTTCGGCGAGAGATTCTCCGCCGGGATCACCGTCCAAGCCCCGCCGGGCGGGCGCCACTCCAACTTAATCGAGGCGGACTTATCCTTGTACTTAAAGAACTCCACCTTCAGGGGGTAACTGCGGCCGCCCAAGAGGAAGGCCTGACCTTGGCCGCTGCGCAGCATGGCCGAGCTCACCCAAAGGTCGATGAGGGCATTCTTTTCGGAGCCATTCGCCGGCGCATTAACGTAGACGCGGACGCCATTCGGCGTGGTGACGCGAAAATCGTATTCGCCGGTGTCCGGCACCAAGAGTGACCCCGTCCAGTTAATCTTAAATTGCTCCGCGCGGGCCCCCGCGGCTGGAGCCTTGGTGCCGAAGTCGAAGTGAATGACGGGGTCAACGCGCTCGAGGAACTTGGCCTCGTTCTTATCCGTGTTCGTCGAGTCGCCATCCTTGAGGCCCCGGTAGACCGCCGCCAAGCCACCCGACTCGTTGGTCGTATTGCCGCGACGGAAGGACCCGAGGAGGTCGGTGATGCTTTCGCGATACTGGCGGTCAGTCAGGTGCGCGAGTTCGAGCCGCGGCGGGTTATTGCGCGCGCGGGCTTCGGCCGAGTAGAAGGCTTTATGGATGAACTCAGCGGAGGCTAAGGATTCCGCCTGCGACAAAGCGCCGGGGTCATCCTCCGGCATATCCTTGGCGACATATTTGGCGAGGAAGGCGACGGACTTCTCCCCGACGAGGGGTTCATCGGACTTGCCCGCCACGCCCTGCCCCATGGGACCGTGGCAACGGAGACACTCTTCGCGATAGACGACTTCACCGGACCGCGGAGCGGCGATGTGCTTCTTATAATAGCGGTTCCCCTGGCGGACGCCGACGGCCATCAACCCAACGGCGCACAGGGCGCCGAAAATCTTGATAATACGGGCAAGGGGCATGCAGGGGTAAGACCCTTAAGCCCATCGGGAAGTTCCCCTAAATCAAGCCTGCTTCCCCGAAGCTAAACCAGCCTTTCCCCGCGGGATCAGCCTCGGGACGCCCCATGACGACGTGGTCGATCAATTCGACCCCCACGACCCGCCCGGCTTCCACCAATTGCCGGGTGACAGTCCGGTCGGCAGCACTGGGCGTCGGGTCGCCGCTGGGGTGATTATGGGCCACAATCGCCGCTGGGGCCCCGTGCCGTAGCGCCTGCCGAAACACCTCGCGCGGGTGCAGGAGCGCGCTCGTCGCGGTCCCGGAGCTGACTTCATGTAAGGCCAGGAGACGGTTCCGGCGGTTGAGACAAAGGACCCAGCATTTCTCAACGGTCAACCCTGCCGCCAACGGCTCCATGCGCGCCCAGACCTTCAGCGGCGCATCCAACTTCTCACCCGGATCTTGCGCACGCTCGCGGATCCGCCGGGCGAGCTCCATCACCGCGGAGAGCTCGGCGGCTTTCGCTGGTCCCAACCCATGCACCCGCGCAAAGTCCGACGCTTCCCACGTGGCCAGCGTCGCCAAACTGCCCGCTTCGTTTAACAACGCCTGTGACACTTGCTGCACCGGCGCGCCCTTCGTGCCCGCCCCAATGAGCAACGCGAAGAGTTCGGCATCCATCAAGGCCCGCGGGCCGAGCCGGGCTAAGCGTTCTCGCGGGCGATCTTCGGGGAGCATCCCGAAGCACATGCCTCAACCGCGGCCCACTCAAGTGCCCCTGCGCCTCAAGGGTTAAGCCTTATGGTAACCTGCTAAAGCCTTACCGTAGGCGGGCGTAATCTCCTCAAGCGATGAGACGTTCATGCCGAGGTCCTTCAAGAGACCATCGCGCAGGCCGTAAATCCAGCCATGGACCTGGACCTTCTGCCCGCGCGCCCAGGCGTCTTGCACGACCGTGGTGTGGCAAACATTATAGGCCTGCTCGATGACGTTGAGCTCACAGAGGGTGTCGACTTTCGCGGGGCCGAGCACGTTAGCGACCGCCATGACATGCTTATGATGGACGTCGCGAATGTGGCGCAGCCAATTATCGATGAGGCCCAGTTTGCGGCGCTCGAGCGAAGCCTGCACGCCACCACAACCATAGTGCCCGCAGACGATGATGTGCTCGACCTGCAGGACGTCGACGGCGTACTGCAGCACGGAGAGGCAATTAAGGTCGGTGTGGATGACGAGGTTGGCGACGTTACGGTGCACGAAGAGTTCCCCAGGCAATAATCCCACGACTTCATTCGCGGGCACGCGGCTATCCGCACAACCAATCCAGAGGAACTTCGGGCTTTGCTGCTTCGAGAGGATTTCGAAAAACTCGGGCCGCTTCCGGCGAATGTCCTCCGACCAAGTTTGGTTCTGCGTGAACAATTCGCTGATTTTAGGCATGCCTGCGAAGTTGTTGAAGAACGTAGCGTTGCAAGCCCTTTGGGAAGATTTATTGCCAGAGGCATGCGCTGGCCCCTCACCGTCATTCTGGCGATTTCCGTGCTCCTGCTCGGTGGTTGCACTTCGTCGTCACTCCCCACGGCGGCTTTCCGCTCGGAAACCGTCTTAACGGACGGCACGGGCCCCGAATGTCACGCCTCCAACCTCGTGAAACTGCCCGATGGCTCCCTCGCCGCCGTCTGGTTCTCCGGCACGAAGGAAGGGGCGGACGACGTGATCATCCGCTTCTCCCGCCAACAACCCGGCTCCAGCCAGTGGACCCGCCCAGTGACCATCGCCGAGCACCCGGGCGTGCCGTGCTGGAATCCAGTGCTCTTCGTCGGCACCGATGGCTCCCTCACGCTCTTTTATAAAGCAGCGAAGCGCATCCCCGACTGGGAAGGTTGGTACCGCCAAACATCCGATGGCGGCCAGACTTGGTCCCGCGCCCGCCGCCTGCCTGCAGGCTTTCTCGGCCCGATCCGCTGCCACGCCCTCGCACGTCCGGACGGCTCGGTCCTCTTCGGCAGCAGCACGGAAACCGCCACTGGCACGAAACCTTGGCGCGTTCACTTCGAACGCTGCACCCAACCAGGTGATTGGTCGGTCGCCAGCCACTGGAGTCGCCGCGCTCCGGCCGACGACTCCCCGCCCCTCAACGCCATTCAACCAGCGTTGCTCGACTTCGGTGCGGGCCGTCTCGTCGCCTACGCCCGCACACGTGAAGGGGTCGTGGCCCGGACCGAATCTACCGACGACGGGCGGTCGTGGTCGCCGCTCCGCCCCGCGCAACCCCGCCAAGCCAATCCCAACTCCGGCCTCGACGCCCTCCTGCTACCGGCCGGTCAAACCGTCCTCGTCCTCAATCCCGGCCGGAATCGCCTACAGCTCGACGCCGTCACACTCTCCGCCGACGCCCAAGCTTGGACTTCCCTGATCCGTATCGACGAGGTCACCAAGGGTGAAGTGTCCTACCCCTCCGCCCTCCTCGACGTTGAAAATGGGGTGCCCGTGCTCCGCGTCAGCTACACGCGTAATCGTCGCGAAATTGTCCTGCGCACCTTCACGCTCGGCGGACTGAACCGCTAGCGGCGGATTGCGTTGGGGCCACGGACGGGCTTGGCTGGCGACATGGATACCGTCTCGCCCCGCACTTTACTGCAGACCATTGGCCTGCTCACGCTCTCCAACCTCTTCATGACGTTCGCCTGGTACGGCCACCTCCGCACCATGAAGGAGAGTGCCTGGTGGGTCGCCGCCTTAG
>CAIYEN010000221.1 GCA_903925205.1 uncultured Opitutia bacterium
AAAGCCAGCGGGTGGTGGCCGCGGCCGCCCCCGGAGAAGTCTGGCTTGCGGCCGAACTCGGTTGTGACCGCCACCAAAGTGGTGTCGAGCAGACCCTTCGCTTCGAGGTCCTGAATGAGAACCGCAAAGACGCGGTCAAAATCCCCGCCGACATCCTCCATGCGATCTTCGAGGGTGGCGTGCATATCCCAGCCGCCGTGCGAGACTTCGACGAAGCGGACACCGTTCTCGACGAGGCGCCGAGCCAGAAGGCAACCCTGCCCGAAACGAGAACTGCCGTAACGAGCCTTGGTCTCAGCTGGCTCGGCGGAGAGGTCGAAGGCTTTGAGGTCCGAGCTCTTCATGAGCTGGAAGGTCGCGTCGTAGAACTCGTTGTAGGCCTTGACGTTTTCGTCGCCAGCTTTACCGCCAAAGCCCGAGTCGAGTTCAGCGAGGAGCTTGGTGCGCTTAGCCTGGACGGACTCATCCGCGAGGGCTTTGACGTTCTGCAGGCCATCATTGGGCGACTGAATCGGCAGCGGCGAGAACGAGGCAGGGAACCAACCATTACCATGGTTGGCGGAGCGACCGACACAGACCGACGAAGGCAAGGTCTTGCTGGAACCACCAAGGAAATGCTGCGCCCAAGCCCCGAGCGTCGGGTGCTGAATGGTGCCACGCTGTTCAAAGCCGGTGCGCATTAGGTAGGCGGCGGACGCGTGGACCCCAACCTTGGCGGTCATGCTACGGATCACGGCGATCTTGTCGGCGACCTTGGCAGTCTCTGGCAGGAAAGACGTCAGTTGGTAGCCCGCCTTGGTCGACACCGCGGTCGCGGGGCCCTTGTTCGCGCCAGTCTTCGGGTCGAAGGTGTCGATGTGCGACATGCCACCGGCGAGTTCGATGAAGATCACGCGCTTGGCCTTGCCGAAGCCTGCGAGGCTTGCATTCGGGGCGGAGCCAGTCTCTTCGGCGGCTTGAGCGAGCTTACTGAAGAACGGCAGGACGCTCAGGCCGAAGGAGACTTTGGCGCAGCGTTCGATGAACGAACGGCGGGCGAGCGGATCGCGGAGCTGGTTGGCGGGGATGGTGAGGCTCATTGGATAAAGAGGAATTCGCGGGTGTTGGCCAAGGCCCAAGCCAAGTCGGCGAGGCTCAGGCCATCGGAGAGACCCTGCCCGGCGGCGGCCATCTCCCGGGGGTTCGGACGACGGGAGAGATAGGAAAGGTACAGCGACGAGATTTGCGCTTCACGGCTCTTCTCGGCATAAGCAGCGACGACCGCATGGGACTTGAGGTCGGACACGAGGCGACCGACGTTGCCATTCATGAGCTGCAGAACCTGTGGGACGCTGCCGTCGTTGGTGGCCGAGTCCGCTAGGAGACGGTCGCCCTGACCAAACACGCGAAGGAAGTGGGTCTCCGCCGAGGGCTGCGGTAACTCGCTGGCACGAGCGAGGAGGAGGTTAAACTTCGAGGTCGGCTTCTCGCCATCATAACCGTTGGCCAGACCAGCAGTGGAACCGCCCGCCGCCTTCTTGGCCGCCCCACCCTTGGACATGCCGGAAGCCTTCATGGTGTCATAGACCTGGTGAATCGCGACCGCGCTGACGACCCCCTGGGGCAAGGCCATCTGTTTAATGTCATCCCCGCGGCGCAGCAGGATATTGTCCGCGTTGGCACCGACTGCATTGACGATGAGGCTATCCCAGGCTTGTTCAGCGGTCAGGCGCCGAATGATTGGGCCATTGAACAGGTACGGACCTTGGCTGAGGTCGGGCGAAGCGCTGGCACTGGCCTGGTAGGTCTTAGAGTTGTAGATGACCCGCTGGAATTCGCGGAGGTCGAAGCGAGCCGACTTCATCACCTGCGTAAGGTGGGCGAGTAATTCGGGGCTGCTGGAGCTCTTGGGGTCGTCGATGTCGTTCACTGGCTCCTGTACCGCGAGGCCAAAGGCCTTCTTCCAAAGTCGGTTGGCGATGTTGGTCGCGAAGCGCGGGTTTTGCGTGCTGGTCATCCACTGTGCAAAGTTATCGCGCAGTTGGGTGGGCTTCGTGACGTCGATCTTATAGATGGGCAACCGCTGGTCGGCCTTCTCCCAGGCGATGAGCACCGGGGCGACGGCTTCGTTGGGCTTAGCATCCTTGTACTTGTAGTCCTTCGGGAAGGTGAGCTTCTGCTTGTTGGTGTCTTCTAGGCGGAAGGCGTTGACGTTGGTGATGCTACGGACGGCTGCCTTCGGAATACTGTCGTCCTTGCCGATTGCCTTGCGGACTTTAGCTTGCATGCCTTCATCCTTGCCGTCGGTCGCGCCGAAAAACGCCGCCATCTGGTAGAAGTCGCGTTGCTTCCATTCGGCCAGCGGGTGATCGTGGCACTGGGCACAAGCCATATTGGTACCCAAGAAGGTCGTCATGAGGTTGGATACGCCATCCAGCGGCATTTCCGCGTCAAACAGGAGGAAACCCGAAGCACCGTTATCACAGAGGCGACCGTCGGCGGTGAGCATTTCGCGGACCAAGGAGTCCCACGGGGCATTGGTCGCGATCCGCGTCTTAAGCCAGTCTTCGAAGGTGAAAGCCGGCACGCCCTTGTTGAAAGTATCCTTCACGCGGAGGAGGTCGGCCATCCAGTCGAACATCTGGAGCGAGTAGCCCGGCGAGTAGACGAGTTTGTCGATCAGCTTGGAGCGTTTGTCGGCAGAACGGTCGTCCAAGAACGCGGTGGCTTCGGCGGCGGTCGGCACCCGCCCGACGGCGTCGACATAAATCCGGCGGAGAAATTGCTCGTCGGAGGCCGGTGCGTTGGGCTTTTGGTCTTTCGCGGCGAGGACCGACTCCACGATGCGGTCGATATCGGCCGCCGCCTTTGCGACGCTGCCACCGCTGAAAGCGGACTCACGCATTTTGGTGACGCAGGACTTCGCGAAAGCGATGTCCTCCGCGCAAAGCACGTTGCCGTTGAAGTGGAAGGTTTTACCGTCCTTGGTCTGGAGCGTGATGAATTCCCCGGAGAGGCCGCAGAACATCGCCTCGACGGTGCGGCCTTGATTATCTTTCCACACGTGCCAAATCGCGTTGAGCGGGGAAACCATCGGGACGGCCGCTGCCGGCTCGATCGGCTTGGCGGGGGCCTTCGGCTTAGCGGCTTCGGTGGCGGCCTCCTTGGATTCCTTCTTTGCGGCCTTACCGGCCGCAGCACCCAGCGGAGCCGCAACGACGGAGGTAAGGGAAAGGGCCAACAAAAGGATACGGGGAAGCATGGGGGTAGTCCTGGGGCAATGTATTCATAGTTAAAACCCCACCCCCTGCAATGGAGTTTCGCCTTTTTTATGACGTAACCGAGGCTTTCTTTTATCAGCCGATAAGACAGGCTGCGCCCATGCTTGGCGCGCTCGCGGGAGATACGATTGGGTCAGTTTTGGAATTCACTGGGAACACCGACCCTGCTTTCCCTTTGTTTACGGGCCATAGCTGTCCGACGGATGACAGTTTGCTGACCGGCGCCATCGCCCAAGCCCTGCTCGACGGGCAGACGGACTTCCGCCCTTACCTCCTGGCGGCCGTCAAGCGTGCCGAAGGAAGCCAGGCCCCGACCTCGCCCTGCTGGGGGTCGGGTTTCTATCACTGGGCCTTGGGGGGCGGAACCTATGATAAGGATTCTTATGGCAATGGGGCGGCCATGCGGGTGTCGCCGGTGGCCTGGGCCGCCCGCGATGAAGCCGAGGTGCTGGCACTTGCGGCGCTGACGGCGCAGCCTTCCCACTGTCACCCGGAGGGCATCAAAGGCGCCCAATGCGCCGCCCTCTGTGTCTGGGTGGCTCGCCAGACCCGCGACCCTGCCGCGGTGCGCGCGGCCGCCGAACGGTTCTACCCTGACCTGCCGTCCTGGGACTTCGTGCAAAAGAACCATCGCTACAACGAGACCTGCCAAGGCTGTGTGCCGGATTGCGTGACCTTGGCGATCGAGTGCGAGAGTTTCGAAGAGACCATCCGCGCCGCCTGTTCAATCCGCGGCGACGCCGACACCCTCGCCGCCATCGCCGGCGCGATCGCTCACGCCCTGCACGGCGTCCCTGACGACATCCGCCGCGAGACCATCGCCCGTACCCAACCCCACTACCCTTGGCTCGTCCAGACCTTGTCCGACTTCGAAGCCCGGTACGGGACTTGATGCATGACGTGGAGGCGAATCCGCTTCCCCTCCCGCCCCCTTTTGGACTAAAAACCTCCCATACGGGCCTATAGCTCAATGGTTAGAGCAGGGAACTCATAATTCCTTGGTTCCCGGTTCAAATCCGGGTGGGCCCATTTTACTTTCGGCTAATAGTTAAGGACTTATGGATTCTAAAGCCCCTGCAAATAGTGGTTAAAGTCTGCTTTTGGCACAATCTTCGAGTTTCCTAAGGAATCCGATTATCCTTCGACACCCTTCTAGCGGGATTAAGGGGTTATTTAGGGCACCAAGTTTTCCGGAGCAAAAGGCCCTAAGCGTTTTGACGAAAAGAGCTCGAGTGACGTGCCACACAACAGGCCAGGGGGTGCCTAAAAGATTCCTTTGGGTAAAGGGGTTGCGACCCGCGGTCGGTCGGGCAGTCTATCCGAATGGCCAAACCCAATTCCAGCTCGGCCGAGACTCTCCTACGCAAGTCGTCGTGGGTGGGCTTTGTGATAGGTACGGGACTGATGGTGTGGAGTTTGATCCCCGCAAAAAAAGCGTGGGAAGCCGAAACAAAGATAGCCTATGATCTCAGGAGGATGACGGGCGGAGGGGGGATGAGCCCGGAACAGCGCGTTAAACTTAGCGCTATTGAAAAAGAAATGCGGGCCTTTTATGCCCAGGACTATTGGGACTCTTTGGGAGCCCGGGCAGGAGGAGGCCTGGCCTTAATCTTCATCGTCCTCGGTTGCTCGCTCTACGCCAACAAACTACGCAAGGCGCGGACAGGCGAATAAGGGGTGTTGCGCCAGGCGTAGTGTGGTCTTTGTATTGTAATAATATGACTGACCCCGACGATAAGCCGTCCTTCCTCGCCCGCCTCGCTGTCGTGGTCACATTTGGAGTTTTGGCGTTGCAGATTTTTGGTGGTATGGTGGCGTGGTTTGGAAAAGAGAACCCCGACTCTTTAGACTTTAGAGCGGGGTCTATCCTTGTTGGCATTTTTCCAAATTTAACTTTTGGGGCAATCGCTGGCATTTACTACCTATTCAAGGGTAAGCCGACGAACGCAGATATCGTTGTTAAATCTAGGGTTATGTGGATTTGGTTTATCTCAGCTTTTGGCGGGATTGTCTTCTATATATTTATGAAAGCGGGGTGAGCGCCGCGGTAGGGTTGCTAGCTAGAGGGGCAGGCTTGCCTAAGTCTAGTTGTGGGCGTTGTATTCCTATCCTATGAAAGACTCCCCAAAGTTTCCAGAAAGAGAATGGGTTTGTTGCCAATCCCCTTTTGACTATCCCCGGGCTGCTGGAGGAAAGGAGATAATCCATATCACAACTAACCAAACGAGTTCTGGTTTGATAATTCACCTCGTTGCTAAGTCAGAAAAAGCTCTACACAGAGGTCGTAATTGGTTTTTTAAAAGTCCCGACGGAGGCGTCACTTGGTTCGTCTTGTCGTCTGAGTAATAATCGCCCTACCTCGCGCTAGGCCTGGCCGTCGTCGAGCTCGCGCACTCGATCGTCGTCGGTCACGGCCACGCGGTGAAGCGACGCAAAACAAACCACTCTCGGAAGGCCTCGGTGCGGGCTTGATACTCGCGAGACGTCCCGACGCCTTGGCGGGGCATTGGAGAGGCCGTATCAAGCAACCTAGGGGCGACCGCGTAGGCCTATA
>CAIYEN010000222.1 GCA_903925205.1 uncultured Opitutia bacterium
ACATGAAGCGCTGCGACCTCGTCGCGCTGCCCTCAATCGCGGAAGGCTTCGGCCTCGTAATCCTCGAGGCCATGGCCTGCGGCGTGCCCGTGCTCTGCACGACCAGCACCGGTGGGGCTGACTTCATCACGCACCGTCAGAACGGCTTACTTATCGAGCCAGGCAGCGCCGAAGCCATCGAGCAAGAGCTCGTCTGGTCGCTGACTCATCGCGACGAACTCTTCCAGATCGGACAGGCCGCTCGCGTCGAAGCCGAAAAGCACACCTGGGCCGCCTACCGCCGCCACTTCTTCGCGGCTTACCTCGCCTCGATCCAGGCGTAGTCTCACATTTGCACTGTCTTCCGTCCTCGTATCCTCCGGCCCTCTAGGCCTCCTGTCCTCGAACCCCAATGCCCTTCGCCCGCATCCTTCGTTCCAGCGCACTCATGGGCGGAGCTCAGGCCGTCACGTTGGTCATGGCGTTCCTGCGTTCGAAGCTGATTGCGGTACTCATCGGCCCTTCCGGCATCGGGCTCATGGGCGTATTCAATGCGTTCAACGCCAACCTCGCTACTGTCGCCGGGTGGGGGCTGGGCACCTCGGCCGTGCGCACGGTTGCGGGGTCTGCGGAGGGTGATCGCGCTCGCAAGGTCGCCGCAGTTAGGCACTTCGGGCGACGCCTCGCTTGGGCTGGCTTCTTCGGGGTCCTGCTCTTGGTGCTCCCCGTTGGTTATCTGACGTTCAAGAGCCAGGATTACGCCTTGGAATTATTGATCGCTGGCGTGGCGGTGCCATGCGTCATCGCTACCGGTATGTGGACCGCCTTGCTGCAGGCGGGTGGGCACATCGGCAGCATGGCGAGAACGCAGATGGCTTCGTCGGTCATCGGCCTGCTGGTCGGGCTTCCCTTCATCTACTTCTTCGGGTCAATCGGTATCGCGTTGAGTATCCTGCTCGCGGCCATGGCGACCGGCTTCGTCACGTGGCGGGCGGCGGCCAAACTCAGCCCCGTGTCTTCGGCCGAGCCAACGCCGGGCGACCTCCGTGAGCTCATCCATCTCGGCATCGCTCTCCAGATCGGAGCAACCCTCGGAGCGATCTCCACCTATCTCGTCCGGGTCCTGATCCTACGTAGTCACGGCGACGACCTTGCCGCAGGCCTGGCGGATGCGGGTTTTTATCAGGCGGCATTCGCCATCACCGGCAGCCTCCCCGGCGTTATTTTTAGCGCGACCAGTTCCGACTTCTATCCGCGCGTAGCTGCGGCGAAGGACGAAGACGAAGCGCGTCTCATCACGGAGAAGCAGATCCAGGCCTCGCTCTTGCTGGCGACTCCGATCCTGATGGGCTTGCTGACCATGGGGCCGCTGGCCGTGCGCCTCCTCTACGCTAAAGGGTTTGAGCCCGCCGTGCCGCTGCTGGATTGGTTCGTGTGGGCGATCTTCTGCTTCCTGATGGGATGGCCATTGGGCTTTTGGCTGACTGCACGTGGCTCAAAACGCACCGTAGCCGTCTTCCAGTCCCTTTCTTATTTCCTGATGGTCGCCCTCGGTCTGTTACTGATTCCGTTTTATGGCGTCAAGGGCGCCGCGGCCGGATATCTCGGATGCGGCGTTATCCACACAGGCATTCTGCTTGTGTTCACGCGCCGGCTTTCCGGCCATTGGGTCAGCTTTCGTACCTTCTTCTGGTTTGGCGTGGTCGCTATGACCTTGGGGCTTTCCCGCTGGGCCGTCTCCTTCGCCGAAGGGCTTTATTGGGGCGCCATCCCTACGGCGCTCGCCGCCGCCGCCTGTGCCTTCATCTACTTTAAGGTCATCGCCAAGGCCAAGGCAGAGGAGGCTTCCGCATGAGGGTCGGTATCTACATCGACCGCATGGACCTCCGGGGTGGCGCGCAGCGGGTCGTCTCGAATCTTTGTCATGGCTGGACCCGTCACGGCTGGGCCGTCCATCTCATCGTTGTCAGCGGCGACGCGCCTGCCTTCCCGATCCCATCTGAAGTGAAGACCCATGCGCTTGCCACGCGGCACAAGCGTCGGGGTGTTCTCGGCGTCTGGGATAACTGGCAGCACGTCCGGGCGCTCGGGCGGGTCGTCAGGGCGGAGCAACTGGAAGCCGTCCTGGCGGTTTCCGCCGTGGCGAATATCCATCTCGCCCAGGCCGATC
>CAIYEN010000223.1 GCA_903925205.1 uncultured Opitutia bacterium
CCTCTGGGTAGCGAGCGAGGATGCGTTCACGTTGGCCGGCCCCGATGAGGCCATCGGAGTTCCAGGCGGCGGATTCCTTGGCCAGCCATTCACGGAAACCTTTGGGGAGGGACATGGAGTCAGGATAGAGGGGGTGGGGGTGGTTGTAGAGTATAGAGTATGGAGTTTAGAGTATGGAGGGTGGGGGATTGGGTGTGGGGGGAAGCGGAGGGGACTTGTGGGCACGGTGACACGGGGACAAGGGGTTGAGCGCGGGCTTCGCCCCTATGCTTCCTCGCGCCCCTACCTAAATGCAAGATGCGTAAAGCGGAGAGCGGAAAGGAAGCGCGGCCGAAGGCCACAGCATCACCCCGTGCCCCCCTATCTCATAATCCCGGTCTCCGGTCCCCCTTTTCAAAAAAGGTGCTCGTCACCCAATAAAAAGCCCCGGCGGGTGCCGGGGCTTCGTACGGGAGGAAACGGACGCCTTAGGCGACCGTGACTTCCTTGTTCAGGTAGACGTCCTGAATGGTGTGCAAGAGCTTGGCGCCTTCTTCGATTGGACGCTGGAAAGCCTTGCGGCCCGAGATGAGGCCCTGGCCACCGGCGCGCTTATTGATGACGGCCGTCTTGACGGCTTCCGCGAAGTCGTTGCTGCCGGAAGGACCACCGGAGTTGATGAGACCGATGCGGCCCATGTAGCAGTTGGCAACCTGGTAGCGGGTGAGGTCGATCGGGTGATCGGAAGCGAGGTCGGTGTACATGCGCTTGTCGATCTTGCCGTAGGACGACTCGGTCTGCTGGATGGCGAGGTAGCCACCGTTGTTCTCGGGGAGTTTCTGCTTGATGATGTCAGCGCAGATGGTGACGCCGAGGTGGTTGGCTTGGCCGGTGAGGTCAGCGGACACGTGGTAGTCCTTGTCCTTCTTGAAGGCGTTGTTGCGGGTGTAGCACCAGAGGACGGTGGCCATGCCGAGTTCGTGAGCCTGCTGGAAGGCGGTCGAAACTTCGATGATCTGGCGGTTGGTCTCGGGGGAGCCGAAGTAGATGGTCGCCCCGACGGCGGCGCAGCCCATGTCGGCGGCCTGCTTGAGCGTGCCGTACATCACTTGGTCGCCGATGTTCGGGTAGGTGAGCAACTGGTTGTGGTTGATCTTCACCATGAACGGAATCTTGTGGGCGTAGCGGCGGGAGACGCTGCTGAGGACGCCGAAGGTGGAGCAGACCGCGTTGCAACCGCCTTCGATGGCGAGCTTCACGATGTTTTCACCGTCGAAGTAGATTGGGTTCTTGGCGAACGAAGCGCCCGCGGAGTGCTCGATGCCTTGGTCGACCGGGAGGATGGAGACGTAGCCGGTGTTGGCGAGGCGGCCGGAGCCGTAGAGACGCTGCAGGTTGGCGAGCACGCGGTTGTTGCGGTCCGACGCCGCGAAGGCGTGTTCGACCCAATCGGCGCGGGGCAGGTGGATCTGCTCCTTCTTGATCTTCGGGTTGCTGAATCCGAGGAGGGATTCTGCATCGTTGCCGAGGAGTTTCTGGATTTCGCTGTAGTTGCTCATGGTGCTAGGAAGTGGGAGGGTCCGTCGATACGAACGAACCCCCTCAAAAGGGCGAGTCCGAGGGCAGGCATCAAGCCAGAATTCAGAATCCGCCATAAAAGCCTAGGGCGAGGCTTTGCGGTGCCCGAAAAAGGGCGTTCTCCGACTAGATTTGCCAGTCGTCGCCGGAGGCTGAGGCCGGTGCCGGCAGGCCCGGATGCGGGGCCGTCACGATGCGGAGGACGGCTTCGCCGCCCCCTGCCAAGCCGCGGGCCCGGCGGACTGCCTTGGCGAGTGCCGCGGTTGGGTTGGTATCGTCCCACGGGATAACGTTTTCGGCCCCCACGGCGTCGACCAAGCCAGCGTTCACGAAGATCCGCATGGTGTCGGGTTTCGCCTCACAGAGGATCAAGTGACGCCCATCGGACTTCAGGGCCTCGGCGAGGTCGCGGAGGAGGAGGACGCCGTTGGCGTCGAGGTGATGGGCTTCGCGGAACTTCAGCACCAGCACTTTGAGGTTCGGGTCCGCGGAGGCCCGGCGCAGGTGTTCGTGGAAGGCTTGGGTCGCACCGAAGTGGAGGCTGCCTTCCACGTGCAGGATGGAAATCCCCGTCGATGCTTGGCCTTTCGGCCGTTCGCGCAGTTCGCCCGTCTCCGAGAAATCGTATTCTACGACTTCGGGTTCGGACGTCTTGCGTAGGTAGAACGCGATGGCCACCGCGGTGCCGAAGAAGATCGCGACGTCGAGTGGAGCTAGGAGTGCCGTGAGGAACGTCGCCAGAAAGACCGTGCGGTCTTGCGCGCCCGACTTGAGGATTAGTTTAATCGCCGACAGGTTGGCCAATTCGATTTCCGCGAGGATGACTAAGATGCCGAGCGTCGCGAGCGGGACGAGGGCGACCCAGTGGCTGACGAGGAACGCTGCCGCGAGGATGAAGAGCCCAGTGAAGAGCGAGGCGAAGGCCGTCCGCGCGCCGCTGGCGACGTTGAGGGCGGAGCGGCTGATGGAGCCGGAAGCGGCCATGCCGCCCGTGAAGGCGCAGGCCAGATTAGCCATGCCGAGGCCGAAGACCTCTTGGTGTAGGTCGGAAGGCCGGCCGGTCTTGAGGGCCGAAGCGCGCGCGTTGGCGGTGCCTTCGATCACGACCAGCACGGCGAGCGCCAAAGCGGGGGAGAAGAGCGTCGAGAGCGTGCGGGCGGAGAAATCAGGGAGGTGTAGGCTGGAGCCAGCGCGGGCGGCATCGCCCACGAATTTCACCACTTGTCCGTGGGTGCCTTGGTTCACCGCTACCGATTGGGCGAGGGCGGCCCCGAGTGTCGCCACGGTGATCGCGCCGAGGATGGCCTTGCCGACGCCGTAAGGCTTGCGCATGAGCGCGTAGGTGATGCCCGTCACGATGGCCAAGCCCATGTCAGGGTTGATCAGGCCTTTGTCCAGTTTGACGGCGGACCAAAGGACCTCTGGCAAGCTTTCCGCCCCATGTTCTCCCGGCATGCCGATGGTGACGGGTAGCTGCAGCGCGATGACCCGCAAGGCGGCGGCCGCGATGTAAGCCGAAATCACGGTGCGTGGGACGAAGTCGGCGAAGCCGCTGAGGCGGAGCCAGGAGGCGAGCAGCAGAAAGACGCCCGCCATCAGCACCAAGGTCGGCAACGCCGCGGCGCGTTGATCAGGAGAAATCGCCCCGAGCGTAGCGAACGCCCCAAGCAGTAAGGCGGCCGACGCGTTGGTGGGGCCGGCGGAGAGGTTCGAGGAGCCAGTAAAGATTGGGGCGATTAAAGCGGCGACCCCGCAACCGATGAGGCCACACCAGACGGGAAGGCCGGCCTTCATGGCGAAAGCCATCGACATCGGGAAGGCCAGGAGCCCGACGTTGAGTCCGGCGATTAAGTCCGCCTTGAAGGTCGGGCCATCCAGTTGCTGGACCGCGGAGCGGATCGGGAGGAACCGCGGGCGAGGCAAGGCCGCCAGCGTTCGCCAACCTTGGCCGAGCAGGGAGAAGAAGTTTTGGAGGCCCTGAAGCACGGCCCTGTTGTTGCCAACCCTGCCCCGGCTTCAACCGATTTCGGCGTTCTTCAGTCGAACGCTTCGGGGTCGAGCTGTTGTATTAGCGATTGTTGCAGCAGCCCGAAGCAGGAGTAGCAGGCCAAGGCATGGCGCTTTTCGGTCGGCAGGGAGTCATCGTCGAGCAGTTCCGACCCTTCGAGCGCCGCGTCGGGGATATCGGCGAAGACCAACTCCCGTAAGGCGATACGGACGGCGGACAAGGCGCGCAGGAAGGCGAATGCTTGGCCGTCATTCTTAAGGAGGATGACCGCCGGTTCCCCTTTAGCGTTGGCGAAGGCGGTGGCGAGGAGGCGGGCTTCTTCGGCGGACTGGGCACTGAGTGTCTCGGTCCAGAAAGAGGCGACCTCGGCGTCAATATCGGGAATCTTGGCGCGGTTCACGGAGACGCGCGCGGCGGCTGGGGCGATGAGGCGGAGTAGATCGGTCAGCACATTGCGGGCTTCCGCCGTCATGGTGAGGCGGAGCTCAGCCATCTTTTTCGAGTAAGGCGTTGAGGTGCCACTGTTGGAGCTCGAGGGCGAGCATCTCCGCCCGCTCGCGTTCCCCGGTCCAGACGGTGGCGCGGCCCTCTTCATGCACTTGCAGCATATACTTGCGGGCTAAGGGGCGCTGGATGCGGAGCACGTTCATGAAGACCATGACCACGTAGCCCGTCAGGTTGATGGGATCGTTGAGCACCACCACATTCCACTTCGACGCCCGCGCGGGGACCTTCTCAGTCTTGATCTCCGGCTTGATCTTGGGTTTGCCCATGGGGAGTCAGCTCGGCGTCAGAACTAAGGGACAGGAGCAAGCTCCGCAAGCCACCGATGAGCCTTTGGCAAGTTTCCGCCGCCGGGGGTAGGCCCGGGGTGCGTTCGAGTTGGGCCGCGACCCGGGACAGTTCGATGCACCCCATCAGGGCCAGCATCCCTTTCACCCCGTGGGCTTGGCGCATGACCGTTTCGGGGTCTCCTTGATTCAAGGCAATCTCGAGGTCTGCGACCATTTGGGGGCCGTGTCGGAGGAAGGAGCGGGCCGCGCAGCGGAGGTCTTCGGCTTCCTCTTCATCCAGTTCGCCCAAGGCCGCTTGGAATTCGTTATGGTTGGCGGGATCTGCCGACTCGCCGACGAGTTGGTCGATTTTGGCGATTAAGTCAGAGCCGCGCATCGGCTTAGACAGGTAGCCATCGAAGCCAGCTTGTTCACAGCGGACGCGGTCGCTCTCTTGGGTCATGGCGGTGAGTGCCAGGAGGATGGTGCGTCGGCGCCCGGTTTGGAACTCGGCGGAACGGATGCCCTCGGCGACGCCGATGCCGTCGACCAACGGCATTTGGATGTCGAGCACGGCCACATCAAATTCCTTGATACCCCAGAGCTCTAAGGCCGCCGCCCCGTCGACGGTCGCATTGACTTCATGGCCGGCGCGTTTGAGGCGCGAGACCGTGACCTCGCGATTCACTTCGTTATCTTCCGCGACGAGAATACGCAGGTGCCGGCGAGGGGCTGTCGGTTGAGTGGTTTCGGGCTGGTCTTCCTCACTGGGTTGGTGGTGGCCCAGTTCGGACCAGAGGGAAGTCAGCGTGAGTGGCTTATGGAGTTGCTTGAACCCACGGAGTTCGAGGTCGGGCGAGGTTAGCAGGACGATTTGTTCGCGGGGAATCGCTGGCAGCTTCGGGTTGATGTCGTCGGGCAGGTCGAGGAGGGCACGGGTGAACGGTTGCCCATTGGCCGCCGCCTCGTGCCAAGCCAGTTCGGCCAGTTCATTGGTTTCGACGCTGACGCCCTGACCTTCCTGGTGGTGGATGCATTGGAGCAGCCAATTCCGTAGCGCCGCGCTGCCGCCGGCGATCAAGATGCGTTCGTCCCGCAAGGAGGGCAGTGCACGGACCCGTTCCGATGCATCGGTCGCCAGCATAAGGGCAGCGGTGAAGCGGCTACCTTTATTGGGTTCGCTCTGGACTTTGACATAACCGTCCATCGCTTGGGCGAGGTTGCGGACGATGGTCAGGCCTAAACCCGTGCCGCCGAAACGTCGTGTGGTCGAGGCGTCGGCTTGGGTGAAGGGGTCGAAGATGCTTTCCAGTCGATTGGGCGGGATACCGATACCGGTGTCATCGACGATGATGCGGGTGCGGAGGCCCTCGGCGCGTGGTTCGAATTCGAGGTGGCAGTGGACGTGGCCGCTTTCGGTGAACTTGACCGCGTTGCCGATGAGGTTGGAAAGGATGCGGCGGAATTTCACGGGATCGCCGAGCACGCTGTGGGGGGCGTCGGGCGCGGTGAGGGCGGCGAACTCGATGCCCTTGCGGCGGGCTTGCTGATGGAACTGGGCCATCGTCTCTTCGAGCGCCCGGATGGGGTTGAAGGGGATTTGCTCGACCGTGATGTGGCCGCGATCGAGCCGGGCGAAGTCGAGGACATCCTTGACCATCTCTTCCAAGTCTACGGCGCACCGCTGGATTTTTTGGAGGGTTTCTTCAGTGGCGTGGGCGGGCGATTCCAGCGCCGTTTCGCAGAGCCCTTGGATAGCGTTGATCGGGTTGCGGATTTCGTGGGTGATGTTGGCGACGAACTGCGATTTGGCCGCCCCGAGCTCCTCCGCCTTTTCGAGCGCAATCCGGAGGCGGTTCTGTTCCTTGGTCGAGTCCGTGATATTGCTGGCAAAGGTCAGGAGCCCAGCGGGCAGGCCATTGCCGCCCTTGATCCGTTCATGGACGACGCTGATGTGGCGCGTCGTGCCTTGCAGGTTGGTGAAGTCCATCCCCTGGTGGCGCGCGCTTTGGCCGTGCTGGATGACCTCGGCGTCGAGGGCTTTGAAGTGAGCGGCCGTTTCGGGGGCGAGGATATCTTCGAGGGTGAGGTCCACGGCGGCGCCGCGATGCGGCAGGCCGATGAATTCATCGAGGTTACGGCTGGTGTGGAGGATGCGCCCAGTCAGGTCGCGCAGGATGATGAAGTCGGGCGAGTTATCGATCAGGGTCCGCGCCAAGCTCATTTCGGAGCGAGGCGTCAGCAGGGCGGAACCGTTGACCTGGGCGTCGTCGGAGAAAATGAGCCAGACTTGGTCGGCGTGCTTGGGGTCGGGCTGGAGGATGACGCGGACCGATTTGATTTCGCGGATACGTTGTGGGTCGCGGGCCTCGAGGATGCCACTCCAAGCGGACCAGCGGGCGGCAGAAAAGAGCAGGGTGGAGGCGGCCCGCCCATCGTCGAGTTCGAGGAAGAGGTGGTCGACGTGCGTGCCTGCCTTGATGCGGCGGCCCAGTGCCCGCGTGACCAGCTCATTGGCATAGAGCACCAAGCCTTGGCGGTTACAGACCAAGAAGGGCCAAGGGAGGAGGTCCGGCAGCGTCGAAAGGTCCGCCATACGTGGTTAACTAAGATGGCTGGACGATTATTGGATACAACAATCGTTATGAGGAAGAATACCTAGATTCTAGCCCCAGTCGGCAGGAATTGGCCCGAGGCGGCTGGGTGGATTCTATTGGAAATCGCAAGACCAAGGCCTATACCCATGACATGCCCTTCGAACACCATCGTCAGCCTTTGGCGACCCGCCATCGCTTTGTCCGACGGTTGCTGAAGTTTGGTGCCTACGCCACGGCCTTCTTGGCCGTCTCGCTCTTGATTGGCATGGCGGGCTACCATTGGATTTGCGGCTTGGCTTGGGTGGATGCCTTGTTGGACGCCAGCATGATCCTGACTGGCATGGGACCGGTTTCGCCGCTGCCGAGCGATGCCGCCAAGATTTTCGCCTCCGCCTACGCCGTCTTCAGTGGGGTGGCGTTCCTGACGACCTTCTCGATTCTCATTGCGCCGGTGTTGCACCGCGTCCTGCACCAGTTGCACCTGAACGAGCGGGGCGAGTAGTGATGACGCAGGCCTTCTCGCACCCGCCTCGGAGAGAGGACGGATGGAGAAAAGGGTGCTCAGGAAGGGACTTGAACCCTTACGCTTTATGGGCACTAGAACCTGAATCTAGCGTGTCTGCCATTCCACCACCTGAGCGACTAACAAGACGGTTTAGCAAAGGGCTTGGCCTGCGGGTGTCAAGGTCAGGGCTTGCGCAGCGACTTGAGCATGTAGGCGCAATCGAGGTCTTGGCCGAATTTATGGCCGACGCCTTTGAGTAAGCCGGCGTGCGCGAAACCGCAGGATTCGTGCAGCTTCAAGCTGGCAGCCTGCTCGTTGGAGATGCGGGCGATGACGGATTTATGGCCGAGAGCCTCGGCCCGCGTGAGGAGTTCGCGGAGGAGCCGCTTCCCGAGGCCCTTCCCGTGGTACTCGTGGTGGACAAAGATCGAGTCCTCGACGGTCGCCGACCAGCCCTGGCGGCTATTATAAGTCGACAGGGACCCCCAACCCACGACCTTCCCCTCGACCTCCAGCACCAGCACTGGATGGGCCCGTGAACGCCCTTTCAGCCAATGAATACGGCCCTCTTCGGTCTCTTCGGTCAGGTGCCAGGTGCAGGTACTGGTCCGAACATAGTGATTATAGACCCAATTAATGGCCTTGGCGTCGGCCTCTTCGGCCAAGCGGATGCGAGCTTCCATGGCCGTCAATCCTGTCGATTTTAAGCTAATGCGTCCAGCCAAGGAAATCCCGTTGACAGCCGAGTGTGGGCGGGCTTTGTTGGCCGACCTGCCGTATTCCTCGGCCCAAGACCATGAAAGTCTCCTCCTCCCTCAAGTCGCTCAAGAAGCGCCATCCTAATTGCCAGGTCGTCCGTCGCAAAGGTCGCATTTATGTGATCAACAAGACGCACCCGCGCTACAAAGCCCGCCAAGGTTAACCCCTAGCAAACCCCTGATTTATATGAAGAAGGAAGGTCATCCTGAATACAACCCTGTGGTCTTTGTGGACGTCTCCACGAACCGCGAGTTCACTACCCGTTCGACGCTCAAGTCGAAGGAAACCAAGGTCATTGATGGCGTGGAGCACTTTGTGATCCGCCGTGAAGTGACCATGGATTCCCACCCGGCCTACACCGGCGAGAAGCGCTTCGTCGACTCCGCTGGCCGCGTCGAGAAGTTCAACTCGAAGTTCCGCCGCAAGTAAGTCGCCCCCGGCGCTTACCCCCAAGACCCGCCCGGTTCGCCTGGCGGGTTTTTTGTTGGCCGTACCCGCTTGGGCTATGGCCCGGGTCGGTCGTAGCTTCCTGGGGGGTTGGGGGGGGAGGGCCGGGCTATCGTTGGGGGCCTCAGTGGGGTTCCCGGGGCGTGACGCGGCTTGGGCTCGATGGCGGGGGCGGTCTGGCCAATGAGTGGGGCATTGAGCTTCTTTTATAGGGCCTGCCTGGTGCGGGTTAATCCACCCATTGACCTGCTCATAATGCTAGGTACGCCCGCAACTGACTCGAGTTGGTCAGTTTTGTAAGTACATAACTATCATAGATGCCCAGCTTTATTCACAGGGGGTGTGAATGAACTGTGCATAATAAAGAAGGATTTTGCCCCTGACTGTAAACGAACAATTTGTGCTTGATTTTGTTTCGGGCCTGTAGCAATACTGGCACCGCTATGAAGCATATCCTACCTATCCTCACCCTCACGACCCTCGCTGCTGCTGCCTCTGCCCAGGCTACTGCTGCGTCCGGTCTCTCCTACAACCGTGTTGGTCTCGGCTACAACACCGACTCCAAGGGCTACTCCCTCTCGGCTTCGGCCTTGATCGGCAGCTCCAACTTCGTCGTCTCGGCTGATACCACCATTGGTGGCGGCTCGACCTCGAACGGTACCGACTCGGTTTCCCTCGGCTACGTTTTCAAGAACGTTGCTCTCGGTGCTGACGCTACCCTTTCCATCGGCTCCAACGAGTCCTATGGTCTTGGTATCCGTAAGGACCTCGGTAACAATATCGAAGCTTCCCTCGGCTACACTCGCGAATCCGGCTCGAACGGCTACAGCATCGGTCTCGCTTACAACCTGACCAAGCAGTACCAGCTCGGCGTGGACTACAGCAAGGTTTCCGGCGCTTCGTCCGAGACCTCGATCGTTCTCCACTACAACTTCTAATCTTAGGATTAGCGGTTAAACCTAAGGGCCCCGGAAACGGGGCCCTTTTTGTTTGTTTTTGATCTCGACCAAGCCAACTCGGCGATAACTAGGGGTTATTGAGTCTAAGTTAGCATGGGCCCGGAGCGCTGGCAGCGGTTGGAGCCGACGGGGAGGGAGGAGCCACCAATTTTGGACCGTTTCCTAAGTTTGTAGACTCACCAGAAGGGCCTATGCCCTGCGGAAGGTAGGCGGATAAATGGCACGGAATGGTATAAATTATCCAAATCTGATTAATAAATATTGAAAACTACAAAACTGACACATTTATAGACATCGATGAAGCACACTATCACCGCCCTCGCCCTCACGACCCTCGCTGCCGCTGCCTCTGCACAGAGCGCCGCTGCTCCGGCTGGTCTCTCCTATAACCGCGTCACTGTGTCCCGTCAGGGCCAGAACAATACCCTGTCGGCTTCGACCTTCCTGGGTAGCTCGAACGTCCTCGCGACGCTCGGCGCTGTTCGTAACCAGTACGGCGAAGCTGTCACCAGCTACAGCCTCGGTTATGTCTTCAAGAACGTTGCTGCAGGCATCGACGCCACCGTCTCCGTTGGTTCGGGTGATGCTGACAACAACTCCGCTGTCTCTGTGAACCTCCGTCGCGCTCTCGGTGAAGTCGTCTCCGGTCTCGAAATCGCTGTGGGTTACTCCTACCAGCAGGGTGCCGGCGCCGCTGCCAACGTTGATAGCTTCTCGGCTGAACTCTCGTACAACATCAACAAGACCTGGTCTGTTGCGTACGGTATCACCGACACCAAGTCGCTTGCCCAGACCAACACGGTCTCGGTTCGCTACAACTTCTAATCTTAGGATTAGCGGTTAAACCTAAGGGCCCCAGAAATGGGGCCCTTTTTGTTTTTACTGCAACGAAAGGCCCGTATTCCTTAAGGAGTATGGGCCTTCTTGTGGGCCGACGCGTTTACTTGCTTTGACTTACGCCTGTTTCGACCGCTGCCTGCAACTGGTCGAAGAGCGCATTCCGCCGGGCGTAGAGGGGGCGCTTGTTCGCCTTGATCTCTTCCCGAGTCCGGCGGACCTCGCGCAGCGGGAGCTCAAACCAGCCTTCTTCGACAGCCTTGCCGTCGGCTTCGCCCCACATGCCATCGTAATTAAAGGAGATTTTATTCCAAGGGACGCGGATCATGTGCTTCCCCCGGCTCATCTGGATGGTATTTCCAGCCCCCAGCAGCCGCGAGATGCCCAACGCGGAAACGACCTCCTGAAGGGCAAAAATGGCCATGGCCTTAGCTCGGACCCCATGCATGGCCTTGGCGGAGGCCTTGATGGTGTCTTCATTGGCCCCGCTGCCGCCTTGAATGGCCCCAGCGTAGGCGACCCATTGGCCGTCGATTTCCTCGACGGAGAAGGCAATCGAGCAAAGTTCGCCGCCAATCTTGTCGCAGTGGACCCGCACCGCCCATTCGCCTTCCCGACGGAAGCGGTGGTCTTTGCCTAGGGTGAAACGGATGCTGCCCGTTTCCTCACCTAAGGGGACGTCCGCAAAAGTGATTTCTTGATCGCTTAAAAGGCTGTCCCGCAGAGGGCCAGGGTGAGCTAGGGCAAAGCGGTAACTGTCTTGGAGGACCTTGAGGATCTTGGGGCCTTTCCAGGCCGAAGAAACGTAACCTCGGAGCGTACGATGCCAGAGGCGCTCATTCGCTAGGCCGAAGGGCAGGTATTCGGGTTGGAGGAGAAAACCAACCCAATCGGAGAACTCGCGATGCCCCCAGAAGGCGCCGAACGACCGGCCGAAACACTTAACAGCGACCGATTGCCAGCCCCAGCCCACGTAAGCCTGCTTGGTGAGAGACCAAGCACACCGGAAGGAGCCTAGGCGGGAAGTGGGTGCTTGCGGGGGGACGAGAGTGGCCATGGCGCAACGAGTCCGTTGCCGCGCTAACTTGCAGGCCTTCGGCACGCTGGGCGATATAAAGAATAGGAATAGCCTTACTTTGCTTCCACATGGACGGTCACGCGCATCTCGCGGTCCCCCGTGCCCCAGTAGCTCCCGCGAATCGGGGTGGCATCGCGATAGTCTCTGCCGACGGCCGAAGCGACATAGGCCTCGTTGACGGGGCGTTTATTCGTGGGGTCTAAGCCGAACCAGCCATAGCCGGGAATCCAAACCTCACACCACGCGTGGGAAGCATGGCTACCGAGGACTTCGCCACGCTTGGGGTCGTAGACGTAGCCGCAAACATACCGTGCCGGGATCCCCAAGGCCCGACAGAGTGCCAAAAGGAGATGCGCAAAGTCCTGACAGACCCCTTGCGGCTTGGCGAAGAACTCGTCCGTCGTGGTACTCACGGTGGTGACCCCGGGGACATAAGTGCAGGTCTCGTGGACGAAGTCCATGAGGCCTTGTACGACCGCGACGACTTCTTTGCGGTCGGCTTTTACGTCAATCGCCGTCCGCCAAATCTGCGGGGTGATCTGCACCGGGCCTTCCGATTGCAGGTAGGGCTGGAAGCTCTCCGCGACCTCGGGCTTCGCGAGGTCGCTTAACCGTGCGTCCAGTGGCAGCGCGCTCACCGGCGTCGCCGTGGTCTCGACGACGCTGGAGACGTCGATGACTAGGGACTTATGGGCTTCTTCGATCTCGAAGAAGGACACCGTGTTCCGGTAGAGGTCGTGGTAGCGCCGCATTTTGACGGCCGGCAAGACACGGACGAGGTGTAAGATTGTCCGTTGCCGGGTGTTATCGAGGGGCGTAACGCGGAGCTCGTTGTTGTTGTTCCGGACCGGTAGGGCGTAGCGGTATTCGGTGCGGTGCAAGATGCGCAGCTTCATGTCTCCGTAGGCATTATTGCTGCTGTTGCTGCTGCTGTTGTTCGCGCTGCCAGTCCGAAAAGGTATCGGGGCGGCTTCCGCGTGGGAAGTGCCGGCTGACTTCCCCCGGTAGCAAGACATAGGTCTCGAAGATGGTCTGGCCGGCGGTGTTCAACTGTTTCTGGAGGTCATCGATGTAGGCATGGAGGCCGCGGGCCATCACTTCGGGCGGTCCCGCAAAGCTCAGGCGGGCGAGCAGCGCTCCGGTAATCTTCTCGCAGGGGTTCGAGTAGCGGCCAGTGGGGGTCCCTGAGATGTCATGCAGGATCTCATCCGCGCGCCGCAGGCAATGCCTGACCGACCGGGGGAACTCATTCGAGAAGAGCAAGAGGTCGACGATGCGTTCGATGGTGATTTCGCCGCCGAACTGACGACGGTAGCAGGCATGGGCGCTGCAGGCCCGCAGGATGGCGCCCCATTGCAGGGGCTCCACCGCGGCATCGGCTTCGGCCATGGACTGGGAACGAATATCCAGGAAGCGGCTGGTCATGTCCGCCCGCTCTAGCAGGCGGCCCAACTGCAGGAAGTTCCAGCCCTCGTCGCGCGTCAGGGTCGCCTCGGTGATGCCATCGAAGAGCATCGAAGACGTGATGACTTTGTCGTAGAAACTCTGCGGCGAGCGTGCCAGGAGGTCGGCGCCTTCGGCCGAGGACACCAACATGTAGAGGGCGTTCAGCTCCGACCACATTTCGTCGGAGATCTTGTCGCGCACGGAACGGGCGTTTTCGCGGGCTTGGCAGATACACGAGACAATCGAGTCCGGGTTACGCTGGTCGAGGGTGAGGTAACGGGCCGCGGCGCCTTGGACGGGGTGCGGGTAAAGCGTACGGAACGAGGCCTCCATGGCCGTAGCCGTCAACACGGGCGTCCAATATTCTTGGGCCGATCCGCGCCCCAAGGTCGCGTCGTCGAGCAGCATTTCCTCGCTCACGCGCACGAGCCGGGCGAGGTTTTCCGCGCGTTCCATCTGACGGGACATCCAGTAGAGATGGTCCGCGACGCGGGAAAGCATCATGGTGCCTTCCATTAGTGGGCGAGCACCCATGTGTCTTTGCTGCCTCCTCCCTGCGATGAGTTGACGACGATGGAGCCTTTCTTGAGGGCCACACGCGTGAGCCCGCCCGGCAAAACTTTGACTGAGTCGCCCCACAGGACGAAGGGCCGGAGGTCGACATGGCGGCCTTCGAGCTGGCCATCCACGAGGGTGGGGTGCTGGGAGAAATTGACCACGGGCTGGGCGATGTAGTTGCGCGGGTGGGCGAGGACCTTAACGCGGAACTCTTCGATCTGCTCTTGGGTCGCCATCGGGCCGATGAGCATGCCGTAGCCACCGCTTTCGTTGGCGGCCTTGACGACGAGGTTCGGGAGGTTTGCGAGGATGTACTTCATGTCCTCGGGCCGCCAAGCGAGGTAGGTCGGGACTTGGTCGAGGATCGGTTCCTGACAGAGGTAGTAGCGGATCATGTCCGGCACATAGGCGTAGGTCACCTTGTCGTCGGCCACGCCCGTCCCAATCGCATTAGCCAGCGCCACATTGCCGCGGCGGACCGCATCGACGAGTCCAGGCACGCCCAAGCAGGAGTCTTTGCGGAAGACCTGGGGGTCGAGGAAGTCGTCGTCAATACGCCGGTAGATGACGTCCACCTGCCGGAGCCCGCGGGTGGTGCGCATGTAGACAAAGCCGTCGAGCGCGATGAGGTCGCGACCTTCGACGATTTCGATGCTCATCTGGCGAGCGAGGAAGGAGTGCTCGAAATACGCGCTGTTATGCACCCCGGGCGTCAGCAAGACGACGTTTGGGTTCGGGTTTTCATGGGGGGCAATGTGCCGTAAAGTCGCTAAGAGGTCTGACGGGTAGGTGTCGACGGCCCGCACGCCGCCCCCGAAGAGGTGCGGGAAGACGCGCTTCATCGCCGTGCGATTCTCCAAGACGTAAGAGACACCCGAAGGACAGCGTCCGTTGTCCTCCAGCACGAGGTAACGCCCATCGCGGTCACGTATTAGGTCGGTCCCGCAGACGTGAATGTAGGCATCTTTGGGCACGGAAACCCCCACGAACTCGGGCCGGTAATGGGCGGCCCCATGGATGACCTCGGTTGGGATAATGCCGTCCTTGATGATGCGCTGCTCGTGGTAGACGTCGTAGAGGAAGAGGTTGAGCGCGGTGATGCGCTGGATGAGGCCGGCTTCGATGTGCTCCCATTCATGGGCGGGGACGACGCGTGGAAAGGGATCGAAGGGGAAGACACGTTCGGTGCCGCGATCGTCGCCGTAGACGGTGAACGTGATGCCTTGCTTTAGAAAGAGCAGTTCGAGGCTGCGGATTTTTTGGGAGAGTTCTTCTGGGCTGAGGCCTGCCAACCGGTCGGCCACGCCCTGATAATAGGGGCGGACCTTGCCCTTCTCGTCCACGAGCTCATCGAAGAGCGCGGCAGCTTTATAATCGTTCAGCAGCATGCCGAAGGTTCAGCAAGTCCCCTGCCAGACTGGTTCCCGCCCGCGGGTGCTCAAAAATGAGCGGAGCCCTCGCCGACACTAGGGCAGGCCAGCCTATTCCTGACCACTGGCCTTAAAGGCCTTCGCGGTCGGTGAGGCGGCGATCGGGTACTTTCGCCCCCTTGGACCGGAAGAACTCGCGGAGGACCTCGGCCCGGGCATCTGCCATGCGGTTCTTGCGGACATCTTCGGGCGTCAGGAGCTTTTGGCGCTCCGTCATCATGCGCCGCAACTGCATCAGCGCGGATTGCTGGAGCTGGCGGACCCGTTCGCGGGTGAGTTTGAACAGTTCGCCGACTTCCTCGAGCGTCAGGGGGCTTTCGCCATTCAAGCCAAAGCGCAGCGTGATGACCTCGGCCTCGCGCGGTTCGAGGTGCGCGAGCATCTCGGCGATTTCTGTTAGGTCAGATTTCCCTCGAAGGTTTTCGAAAGGCGAGCGGGCCGATTCGTCCTTCACTAAATCTCCGAGCGTCGCGTCGCCGTCTTCACCGACCGGTTGGTCGAGCGAAGCGGCGCGATTCGCGACGGACTTCATGTGGACGACCTTCGAGAGCGGAATGTCCATCGCCTGGGCGATTTCGTCGTTGTTGGGCTCTCGTTCCAGTTCCTTCGTGAGGAGATTGGAGACGCGGCGCATCTGGGCAATACGGTCGACCATGTGCACGGGCAGGCGGATGGTTTTGCCGTTCGAAGCCAGCGCCCGTTTGATGGCCTGCTTGATCCACCACGCGGCGTAGGTGCTCAGCTTGCCCCCTTTATCGGGGTCGAAACGTTCCACGGCCTTGATGAGCCCGAAGTTGCCTTCGCTGATGAGGTCCATCAGCGGCAGGCCGAAATTATCGTAGTCCTTGGCGATGCGTACCACGAGGCGCAGGTTCGCCTGAATCATGTGCTGGCGGGCGGCTTCATCGCCTTTGAGGACGCGGCGGGCGAGCGCGGTTTCCTGTTCCAGCGTGAGCAGGGGCGTCTTCCCGATTTGGTCGAGGTAACTCCGAATCGGTGACCGCTCATCCGGCGAGAGCTTTTCCCAGGCTTCGCCCGGCTCAGTCGGATCGAGGTTGGCCGGGGCCGACGGCGTGACAGGCATCGCCACGACAGGCAACGGCTTGAGGTCCTTGTCCTTCTTCGTGGGCTTGGCTTTGGCCACGGAGGTCAGGACTTCAGCCCAGCGGCCAGCCCGAGGGCTCGGAGCACGCCTTTGGACTTATTGACCGTCTCTTCGTATTCCGCTGCAGGGATGGAATCCGCAACCACGCCAGCACCCGCTTGCATGCTGGCCACGCCCTGACGCAAGGAGGCCGTGCGGATGACGATGCACGAGTCGTGCCCGCCATCGAAGCCGAAGTAGCCGACGGCACCGCCGTAGACGCCGCGCCGTTCACCTTCGAGTTCCGAGATAATCTGCATCGCGCGCACCTTCGGGGCACCCGAGAGCGTGCCAGCCGGGAAGGTCGCGCGGAAGAGGTCGAAAGCGTCGTGCTTGGGCGACAGGTCGCCTTCGACCTGCGAGACGATGTGCATCACGTGCGAATAGCGCTCGATGATGGCGTAGGAAGGTACCGTCACCGAACCAGGGACGCAGACACGTCCGAGGTCGTTGCGGGCCAGATCGACCAACATGAGGTGCTCGGCGCGTTCCTTCGGGTCCGCCAAGAGGTCGGCTTCTAACTTGCGGTCAGCGGCTTCGTCGATGCCCCGCGGGCGCGTGCCGGCGATGGGGCGGATTTCACAACGACGACCCGTCAGGCGCACATTCACTTCCGGCGAGGCGCCGACGACGTCGAAGCCCAAGCCCGTCTCGATGACGAACATGTAAGGCGACGGGTTGACGTGGCGGAGGACGCGATAGAGGGCGAGGGGCTCGCCCTTGAAGGGGACATCGGTGCGGCGTGAGAGCACGACCTGGACGCAATCGCCGGCGCGAACGTATTCTTGGGTGCGGCGGACGGCGGCTTCGAAGTCAGGCTGGCTGACGTTGGACTGGCCGACGGCAAAGCCTGCGGCGTCGGGCAACTCGGCGGCTTGGGCGGCACGGGGGCCCGTGACGATGGCCTTGAGCGCTTCAAGGTCCTGCTTGGCGGCCAACCAGATGGCATCCGCCTGCTCCGGCGAGGTGATGCGGGTGTTGACGATGAGCCGCAGGGTCTGGCGGGCGTTATCAAAGGCGACCACCCGGTCGACGAGCATGAAGTGAGTGAGTGGCGTGCCCGCGGGGTCCTTGGCGGGGCGAGGCACCGTCGGCTCGGTGCGGTGCACATATTCGTAACCGACCATGCCAACCATGCCGCCGACGAAGGGAGGGAGGCCCGGGACTTGGGCGACGCGGAGGCTAGCCACTTCCTTTTTAACGAGTTCCAGTGGGTCGGTGGGCGTGGGGAAGGATTCCTTGCGGCCATCGCGGTAGACTTTCTCGGTGCGGTCTTCCCAGGAGGTGATCGTGAGGGCTGGGCCCGCGCCGCAGAAGCTATAGCGGCCGATATGCTCGCCGCCAGTGACCGATTCAAAGAGGAAACTGGCCCCTTGGCTGCGCAGGCGGGCGTAGACGGAGACCGGCGTCTCCAAGTCGGCCATCAGGTCGAGGCAGACAGGCACGATATCGCTGGTGCGGGCGAACTCGCGGAAGGCGGCTTGGTCTGGGACTAGGCTCACGGGTTGAAATTAGAGGGATTCCTTGGAGGGAGGAAACTTAATAACCAAGCCCGTGCCCCAAACTTGGTTCAGAAGGCTATCTATCCCTTCGAATTAGCCTGCCAGCGACCCCAGAGTGACAGCGGGAGCAAGCGGCCGTTACCTTCCTGTTTCAAAGCCAGCTCGCCGATGTCGATCTTGCCGCCGAGACCACTGGTACATTCCTCGAGTAGGTTGTGGCAGAGAATCGACGACGCATCGATGGTGTAGACCGTCAAAATCATGAAATGCGCCTGGGGGGAGAGCAGTTCGCGACAAGAGCGGAGGAGGGGAGCGAGGTCCTGTTCAACCTTCCAGAACTCGCCGGTGGGGCCGCGGCCGAAAGCGGGCGGGTCCATGAGGACAGCCTCGTACTGATTGCCGCGCTTGATCTCGCGCTTCACAAAGGTCGGGGCGTCTTCAATAATCCAGCGAATGGGTTCGGCGGTTAGGCCGGAGGCCTCTTGATTGCGCCGGCCCCAGGCCACCGCGGGCTTGGAGGCATCGACGTGCGTCACGTGCCAGCCCGCTTGGGCGGCGATGAGCGAAGCGGCCCCGGTGTAGCCGAAAAGGTTGAGCAGGCGCGGGCGGTTGGCGCCGGTCGCCTTTTGTTCCGAGAGCCACTTCCAGTGGGGGGATTGCTCGGCGAAGACGCCGAACTGCTTAGAATTATCCATGAAGCGCAACTGCAGCTTCAGTTTGCCCAACTTGGTTTCCCAGTCGCGCGGGCAATTGCCGTTGAGCTTCCAGCGGCCTTCGCGTCCGCCTTCCTCGTGCACCGCGACGGCTTTCGCCCATTCGGCGCGCGGGAGGCTTTGGCGCCACCAGGCTTTGGGTTCGCTACGGACCATGCGGACGCCGCCGATTTCCTCGAGCTTGAGGCCGTCGCCGGTGTCCAGAAGGCGGTGGCCTTCCCAATCGCTGACTAGAACTTGGATGTTCACCTCGGCAATGTGAGCCTTGTTTCGCTCGGAGTGAAGCCCGCTTTTGCTCGCCAAGGATTTCTTCGGCCGCATCAAGGACGCCATGAACCGTCTGCTCGCCAGCGCACGCTGGGAGACCAAGGCCTCGGGCCTGGTCGCCTTGGCCAGCGATTGGCGGTCGGAGACGCCCCCGCCGTTGCTCTTAAACGAGCCGGCGGTCTTAGTGACTTTGGAGCGGGCGGAGGCGCAGGCTTGGGCCACCCGTTCGGGCTGCTGGATTGAGGGCGACCAAGTGCACTTCTTCCTATGGAAACCGCTGTGTCCCGAAGCGACCGAAGATAGCCTGCGGGTGCTCGGTCCATTCAATGACTGGGGCCATACCGCGGACATGGCCCCTTGGACCTTGCATGCGGTTTGCTTACTCGGCGCTGAAGGGTTCGAGGTAAGCGCACCGGTCGCTGCCGTCTTTGGGGACGCCACTTCGATACCGTTTAAGTTCATCCGCACGGATGGACGTTGGTTAGAGCCGCCCCATGATGCCGACAACGTCCAGCGTGATGCCCACGGTAACCGCAACCTGACGGTTGAGCGGTCGCGCACCAACCTCCATGTCTACCGCTTTACGGCGACGGGGGCGGCTCCCGAGCAACACCCAGTCCGCGTACTCTTTGAGCACGATGACCTCGTGGAATTTTGCGAAGTGCTGGCTTCCGATCCGCTCGATGTGCTCGAGCCGCCAGGGCCGTTTGGTGCCACCGTCTCCGTCCAGGGGACGACCTTCCGCGTCTTCGCCCCGCGCGCCCGGGCGGTCAGCGTGGGCTACTCGCGGGAAGTATCGGCCGACCCCGCCGCCGCACCGCGGCCTGGTTATTTAGAATTAAAACCCGCCGGTCAAGGGGCGTGGGAAGGCGTCGTTCCCGAAGACCTGACAGGTGCGATTTACCTATTGGACATTGATGGCCGGCGCACCTTCGACCCGTGGGCCAAGCGACTCAGCTTCGATGCGGGCGTGGTCTGTGGCCCCGCCGAATTGGCGGATTTTAAAGACGGGTTCGTCACGCCCGCCCCCGAGGACCTCGTCATCGTCGAGGCCCATGTGCGTGACCTGCTCGGCCTGTCGCCGACGGCGGGCATCGCTGGTTTTCGTGACTTAGCTGAGTGGATTCGCCGCGACGGCGCTTACCTGCGCTCGCTGGGCGTTAACGCGCTGGAGCTCTTGCCCTGCACGGATTACGAGCGTGGCGGGCCCGAGGAGTACCATTGGGGCTACATGCCCATTTCGGCGTTCGCGCCCGCGATGCCGTATGCGTGGGCTGACGACAAGTCCGTCAACGCCACCGAAGCTTTCCGCGAGCTGGTGCGAGCCTGTCATGCGGCTGGGCTCGCGGTTATCATGGACCTGGTGTTGAACCATTTCGGCGCACCCAACGCGCTGCAGGTGATCGACCCGAGTTACTATTACCGCGTGGATTCCAAGGGCGAACTCTCGAACTGGAGTGGGTGCGGGAACGACGTTCGGGCCGAAGCCCCGCTGTTCCGTCGGCTCGTCCTCGCCGCGCTCCAACATTGGACCCAGACGCTGGGCGTCGATGGCGTCCGCCTGGATTTAGCCGAGTTATTGGGCACGCCATTGTTGCGCGAGATTGAGGAAGATTTCCGCGCGCAGCGGCCAACGAAGATCCTCATCGCCGAACCGTGGAGCTTCCGGGGGCACATCGCTCGAGACCTCGACCACACGACCTGGACAAGTTGGGACGATGCGTTCCGAGAGTTCTTGCCTTCTTATGTCCGCGGGCATGCCCGTGCTTCCGATTTGCTACACCAGATGGCGGCGTGTGCTTTCCGGCCGGCGGCTCGCTTACGTTATGCGCAGTCGCATGATGACATGGCTTGGTTGGACCGCATCACCGAACAGCCGGGAGCGGATGCCTTGGAGCCGACCGCTGCGGATATCCTGCGCACCCGCTTGATGCACGTGATCCTACTCTGTTCGGCGGGCATCCCGATGCTTTCGGCTGGCCAGGATTTCCTCATGACCAAGCGCGGCGTGGCCAATACTTGGCGACGAGGCGACCTGAACCGCTTGGACCCGGCCCGCTTGGAGCTTTTCCGCGACGAGCATGAGTTCGTGGCCCAATTAATCCGTTTCCGCCTTTCACCGCAAGGGGCAGGCTTACGCCCGCGACAGGCTGTCTCGACCGGTTGGATGCAGGTTAGCCTTCAGCAGGGCGGGGAGGCCTTTGTGGCCGTCCTTAACGCCGATGGACAACTCGGCCCAGAGCGTATCCTCGTCGCTTGTAATCCCCATGGATTCCCCGTGGAGTTGCCCTTGCCGACCCAGGCCGCTTGGCAGCCCGTCGTCCTTTCGCCCCGTCCGGGGACCCGGCACGCCTCCGCGGAGGCCCCGCAGATCCAGGCGGGCATGCTTTCACTTCCTGCTTTGGGGTGCGGAGTTTGGGTTGTTAAGGCCTAAACGCATTCTCCGCTTGCCAATGGCTGGTGGGTCTCCCTTTTTCATCCCTTTCCGCTCCCGCGCAAAACCCAATCTTCTCAACACACCATGGCCACCAAAGTAGCTATCAACGGATTCGGCCGCATCGGCCGTCTCGTCTTCCGCGCCCTCGTCGAACAGGGCCACCTCGGCACGACCTTTGACGTCGTCGCCGTCGGCGATATCGTCCCTGCGGACAACCTCGCCTACCTCCTGAAGTACGACTCCACGCAGGGTCGCTTCAACGGCACCGTCTCCTCCAAGAAGTCCTCCCCGGACAAGCTGGAAGAC
>CAIYEN010000224.1 GCA_903925205.1 uncultured Opitutia bacterium
ACCCTGCAGAAGCTCCTCGAATCGATGGTCGCGAAATACGGCTGGCAGGAACTCGCCCATCGCATCCCGATCCGCTGCTTCATGTTCGACCCGACGATCAAGTCGTCCCTCACCTTACTGCGCAAGACCCCCTGGGCGCGCGAGAAACTCGAGAACTGGTACGTCGGCGACGTCCGCAAGTCCCAAGGGTTCGGACTCTGAAGTTCGCCGCAGGGCGAACCAAGGTAGGGGCACGATTCATCGTGCACTCCGCAACAAGGAGGGCGCGGCGAAGCCACGCCCCTACCCTCGGCCGCCCTACGGCGGCCTGCCTTACCCTAAACTCAATACTCCATACTCGATACTCTATTTAACAACCTTCCACTTCGCCTGCCGGAGCACGGCCTTGCCGGCGGCTTTCTGGAATTCGTACCACACGGTGAGCAAAGTGCCATCGGCGAGCTCGACCGTCGAAGGGTAACCGAGGTCGCCGGCTTCGCCGTCGGCGGAAATCGTCAGCGGTTCGCTCCAGGTGCGGCCTTGGTCCGCGCTGATGCGAGCCTGATTGCCGAAAGGCTTGCGACGGTAGCCGTAGGTCATAACGAAGCGGCCGTCCTTGAGCTTGAGCAGGTGCGAAGGCAGCCCCCAGACGTCGATGGACTTCGGGACGGTCCAGGTCTTGCCGCCGTCGGTCGACTCGCACTGGAGCGTGGCGCCGACGTCGGGTTTATTATGATTACGGATCTGGGTGATGATGCGACCGTCATCGGTCTCGAGCGCATAGAGCTCGTGATAGCCCTTCTTCACCTCATCGCCGGGGCGGGTGGGGATCTCGCTCAGCCAAGTCCAGGTGAGGCCGTCGTCCTTCGATTCCGCGACGCCGATCCTGCCGTCGTTCGTCCACAACTGCTTGCCGACATAAAGGAGGCGGCCGTCCTTGAGCTGCGTCGGGCCGTGCGGGCTGTTGACGATCGTCGGAATCGGCGGGGACCAAGTCTTGCCGCCGTTGGTCGAACGCAGGACCCATTCGCCCAGCTGCGCCTTGCGCTCCTCGGCCGTCAGCCGTTCCTGCGCTGCCTTCCAGCGGAGTTGACGCTCCGGCGCCTGCTTCGCGAGCAGACCGCGCTCTTCATAGGCGAGCGACGTGAACGTCGTGACAAGCAGCGTCCCCTTCGCGGTCTCCATCAGGCCGCTGTCACGATCGTCGATCGGGCCGTCCAAGATCACCCGCGGCCAGGTCCAGGTGGCGCCATCGTCCTTGGAGGTCATCGCCCTCACCTGCCCCAACGGGCAGATATGACCGTCACGGCCACCGGACCATGAAACCCAGAGCTCGCCGCTGGCGCGGCGGGCCACCGTCGGCCAGCCGGCATAAGGTTCTTCGGACGGCGTGATCGTCTTGGTCTCAAGGACCTGTGCGGTCTGGGCGCCGAGGGCGGCCGCCATGAGCAACGGCCAGAAACGACGGAAACACGAACCAGGGGTGAGATTCATAAGTGTCTTCTAGGCGGGCCTCCATCCGCGCGCAACCTCGGCTTTCCTTTCCCCCAGGGATTGCCACCGGTCGCGGAAGGGCGAGGATGACGTCACCCCATGAGCACCCGTCGCGACTTCCTCCGCCAAAGCACGTTGCTGGGCGCCACCCTGGCGACGACTTCGCTGTTCGGCCAGGTCGGCTTCACCGCCCCGGCCCGCAAGGTCCGCGTGGCGATCG
>CAIYEN010000225.1 GCA_903925205.1 uncultured Opitutia bacterium
GGCTTCAAGCCGATGAGCTGGGCTTGGCACGACGCCCCCGCCACGCCGACAGAAAAGGTGGTGCAGGTCATCCCTTCGCTTTCGCTCCAACAGCTCTCGGCCCTGCCGAATGGCTACTTACTCCTGCGGAGCGAAAGCCCGGCCAGCGTGGCCGCGGACCCACGCCTCCGCCGCTGGCTCGGCGTCGCGATGAGCGATACGCTCAGCCAGGCCAAGGCTTTGACGATTGCCGTAGGCGAAGAGTCCACCCCGGCCCGGGCGCAGATCGGACTCTGCCTCGAGTTCGCCGAGGCGGACACCGCGGTCGCTGCCATCAAACGCATCGCCGCGCCGGCCCCGAGTTCAGTGCTGACATTCAAGGTCAGCCCGCAAGCCGAGCACGTGGCCAAGACACACAAGCTGGTCGTGGTCCGTTTTGAGGTCGATGCCCTGTACCTACGGCTCGCCGCGCAGCCGCGCTAAGTTCAGGCCTTTTCCAACGAGCCGTCCGCATTCAGGCGGCGGTAATAACAACCCGAACGGGCCTTGCCATTTTCCTTCGTATGGCAGGCGCCTTGGCCGGCCGGACGGACCTTATACAGAATCGAGTTCTGCTCACAGTTAACCCGGACCTCGAGGAGTTCCAAGAAGTCCCCGGACGTCAGGCCTTTAATCCAGAGTTCATTGCGGGAGGTACTCCAGAAAGTGGCCTTCTTTTCCTTAAGGGCCGTCTGGAGGGCCAGCTCGTTGACGTAGCCCAAGATGAGGACTTCACCGGTCTGGGCATCCTGCGCCACGGCGGGGATGACGTCAGCGGCCCCGGAAGCGATTTTACGCAGTTTTTTGAAGTCCAAGCGGAGGGCCAAGCCTTCTTCGAGTTCTTTATCGGACATGGCACTATCTGGCACGGACGGCCCCCTGCATTCAAGGCTGGAAAGAGCGGCCCTTTCTGCCTTACGGATACGGACCATGTCGCTCAATAATTCCAACGACCTTTCCCGCGCCGCCACCGAAGCCCGTGGCCTTGCCATGGATGCCGTGGCCGCCTGCCACTCGGGCCACCTCGGCCTGCCGCTCGGCGCCGCCGAAATCGGTGCCGTGCTCTACGGTAACTTCCTCCGCCACGACCCCGCTGCCCCGCAATGGATCAACCGCGACCGCTTCGTGCTGTCCGCTGGTCATGGTTCGATGTTCGTCTACAGCTGGGTCCACTTGGCGGGCTTCGACCTGCCGCTCCAGGAAGTGAAGAACTTCCGCAAGCTGCACTCCAAGACCCCGGGCCACCCTGAGTTCGGCGAAACGGTCGGCGTCGAAGCCACCACCGGCCCGCTGGGCCAAGGCACCGGCAACATCGTCGGGATGGCTGTGGCCGCGAAGATGGCCGCCGCACATTTCAACACCGCCGAACACAAAATCTTCGATCACATCGTGGTCGGCCTCGCCGGTGACGGTTGCCTCCAAGAAGGTATCTCGCAAGAAGCCGCTTCTTTCGCTGGCCGCTTCGGCTTGGACAACCTCATCATGCTCTACGACTCCAACGACGTCACCCTCGACGCCATGGCCTCGAAGACGCAGAACGAGGATACCGCTAAGCGCTACCAAGCCGCCAACTGGGAAGTCTTCACCGTCCCGCACGGCAACGAACTCGCCCCGATCGCGGAAGCCCTCGACCAGGCTCGCGCCAGCAAGAATGGCCAGCCGAAGCTGATCATCTGCAAGACCGTCATCGGCAAGGGCATCGCGGAAGTCCAGGGCACCTCCAAGGGCCACGGCGAAGCGGGCGTGAAGTTCGTCGATGCTTCTCGTAAGGCCCTCGGCCTGCCGGAAGAAAAGTTCTACGTCTCGCCCGAGACCCGTGCGTTCTTCGCCGCCCGCAAGGCCCAGCAGGCTGCCGCGCACGCCGCTTGGTCGCAGACCTTCTCCGCTTGGTCCAAGGCCAACCCCGAGAAGGCCGCCCTCCTCGCCAAGGCCCAGCAGGGCGACCACGGCGACGTGCAGTCCCTCCTCGCCGCCATCCCTGAGTTCGGCAAAAACGCCCTCGCGACCCGCGTCGCCGGCGAGACCTGCATCAACGCCGTCGCCAAGGCTTCGCCGCTCGTGCTCTCGGGTTCGGCCGATTTGCA
>CAIYEN010000226.1 GCA_903925205.1 uncultured Opitutia bacterium
CCGCCGGGGAAGACCCGATGCTCGTCGTCGCCGGCGTCCCGCAGCCGCAATGGCCGATCATGATCGCGATCGCCCAGAGCAAGGAATGTAAGCTTTTCCTGGTACTGCCGAACGAGAAGGGCCTGTTCACGCTCAAGGAGCTGAACATCCCCAAGCTCGAAGGTTAAGGCCGCGCAAAGGCCTGGACGGTCTCGAGGTGGAGTTCCGCGATCTGCGCGAGGCTCAGCCCACCCCACTTGTAGCCGCCGGCCAAGGCGAAGAGGTGCGGGATCTTCCGGCGGCGGGCCCACTCCACGACCAGGCGCTCGCGCTTCCGGATGATGTCCTTGGTGAGGCCCTTGAGGCCACCGGCTTTTTCGTAGGTATCCATGCCGGCGTTGTAGATCAGGAACTCGACCGGCTCGAGGAAGTGCAAGGCGTCCTCCACGTGCCCGAGATAACTCCGCGGCTCGGAAACTTCATAATAGAAATGCCGCGCCGGATCGGTCGGCTCCCACGAGTCGAAGGAGTTGACCGTGATGTCCGCCAGGAAGACGCGGGGATCGGCGCCCAAGATATCAAAGGTGCCGCCGCCGGCATGGGCATCGAGGTCCAAGATGCCGACCGTCTTGACCTGCTTCAACGCCTCCAAGGCGGCGAGGGCCAAACCGTTGAACTGACAGAAGCCATTGCCCGCGCGGCGACGCGCATGGTGCAGTCCGCTGGACAGGCTCCCCGACCGGCCCGAGCGCAGGGCCTCCTTGACGGCGTCACGCATGCCGCCCGTGGAGGCGAGGATGCTGTTGAGCAGCGGCTGGGACCACGGCCCGACCTCCAAGAAGGCACCCGTATCCTCGAAGGTGCTGCGGACATGCTCCGGATCGTGGATGCGTTCGAGCTCCTTCCGCGTCGCGAGCTTCGGCGCCTGCAGGCGCACGTCCCCGGCTTGGCCGGACTCGATCAACTCGGCGACGAGCTTGGCCTTGGTGACGGTCTCCATCCGGCCTTCGACGACATAGGCAGGGCTATAGAAGACGGTGAGCGGTGCGCTGGGCATGACTAAGTTCTATTACTTACGCACCACTGCGTCAAATCGGCCGCCTGTCATAAGAAATACCCAGTAATCAGCCCTTCGCCTGCCGGACCAACCGCCGCAAAATGACCGCCGCTTCGGCTGGGCCCGCCGTGAACATAAAGATGAGGTCCGGGCCGCTATCGCGGCTGACGACCACGGCGTTGGTGTAAGAGACGATGTCGACGACTTTGGTGTACTTAAAGTTCATGTTCTTGAGCTGGCCATCGAAGACCGCCCGTTGCGCGAGGAAAAGTAGCCGGCCCGCATCAACCTGGACAACCTGATCTTCGGTCTGACGCTGAACGTCATAGCTTCCCACGCGATAACGGAGGCTACCAAAGATTTTAATACTCGAACCGAAACCACCATAACTGCGGCGGACGGTCACGCGCTTGTTCTGGTAGAGTTCAACCTGCCGTTCCCAGTAGCAGGGCTCGGAACCCAATTCGCGGTCGCTGGTGATGGGCGTCAGCGGAGCCTTGTACAATTGCCAAAGCTGGGCCGACTGCGCCACCTGCGCCGAGAGTTCGGGCAAGGCGGCAGCGAGGTCCAAGCCGTGGACATTTGCCATCCGGCGCAGTTCCCTCGCGATGCTGGGATCCAGCAAGTTCTCGTCATCTTCCCGCACGATATTTTGCTTATAAAGATCGCCGAAATAGGTCTTGAAGGCGCGCAGCTTAACGTCCGCAACCACCGCCGACGGCAACGGGACTTCCCGGGCGAGGACCTCTAATTGTTGGGCTTTTTCCTCCGGAGTGCCGGCCCGCATGAGGCAGGTCATCGCGCCAACGGCGTAATAGGATTCAAACTCCGCCCGATGCAACGCCAGCGTGGTCACTGCATCGAAGCCAAAGGTCCGAGCGAGGTTATCCAAGTTAACCTTCTCCTGAGGAAGGAAGAGCCGGTCGGCGAGGTAACTAGCCAAGGCTTGGCGGTACCACTGCTTGAGTTCGTCTTGGCACCGCTTACGCACGTCATACCCAACCTGCTGGGTGATGGCGCTGATAGCGGCCTCCGTGACCAAGCCTTCGCGGGGTGACGCCGCGAGTTGATCCCAGAGCAGCTGGAGGCCCTTGACCTTGCTTTCCCGACTAAAGAGGTCGTCGAGAAAATTGCTCGCCTTGTCGACCGGACGGACGAACGGCAGCGGCGGACGGGGCGCGAGCAGCGCCGCCACCAACGCCCACGCTTTCATGCCCGGCCGCCAGTAGTGGTCCGTCGCCAAGACTTCGCCCGCCGCGAGGCGCGCCGCCAACTCATCCGGCGGACAGGTGCCATATTCCTTGCCGGCGCGGGCGAGATGAAGGAGGTCGGAGGCCATGCGCCAGTGGTAGGAAAAGGAACCGGCCGTCGCAACGCCCGATTCGGCCCGAAGTCTTTTATAATCTATCTCCAGCGCCGCGCTACTTAGCGGCCGTCGCAGGCAAAGCGGTACGAATCGCCGCGGCCACCTGGGTACCCAGGAAATCATAGCCTGCGGCGTTGAAATGGACATCGTTCGGATTCTGCAGTTCCTGGAGCCGTGGCGTGATGGCCGTAAAGAGGTCATCCACGGGAATCTGCCGACGCTGCATAATGCCGAGGGCGAGGGCGTTACGCTCGATGATCGAAACCGCGGTCTGTTTCTGCGCAGGCATATCGGGGATCGGCGTGGTCGACGCCCAGATGACTTTCGCTCCAGTCCGCTGCAGCCGTTCGGCGATTTGGTCGAGGCGGGCCGAGTAATCCTTCAGCGGCACCCCGCGGTCGTGAATGCCAAAATTGAAGTGGATGACGTCCCACTTCCCTGTCCCCAGCCAAACGTCGAGGTTCTTCACCCCCGCCGCGGTGGGTCCGCAATTGGCGGGGGCGCGATGCACATGGGCGACGCCGGCCAAAGCTTGGCGCGTCGGCAAGGTATAACCTCGTGAGACGGAATCACCAATCAACAGTACCCGCGGGAGTTTGGGATCGTCGGCGACGTAATCCCACGCGGTCGACTTGCCGGCGATTTTGTCGCGCTTATGAGCGGGCAAGTAGAAGCCGTTGCCTAGGTTGTCCTGCAGCACCTTCTCCCAAGCTTGCTCCGCGGGGGACAATTTCGCGACCAGCGCGAAATACTTGGCGTCCACGGACGCATCTTGGGCCGCTTTCTGCGCCGCGGCTTCCGCTGCATGGGTCGGCTCGACTTTCGCAGGCTCCGCGGCAGCCAAGAGGAGGATATAGAGCAACCCCATCGGGGCTAAGGGTGACATGCGAAAACTCTTGCGGCGGGCCTCTGGACGGCAAGCCAACTACGCCAAGATCGCGTCCAACGCCTGCGCCAACATTTGCCGGCGGGCCGCCAGCGTGCGCCCAGCCGCCGCGGCAGAGACGGCTTGCAGTTCGGCCACGCCGTCCGGGCCGTTGGCGGCCACGACAAAGTCCGCATCTTCGCTGGCCCAGAGC
>CAIYEN010000227.1 GCA_903925205.1 uncultured Opitutia bacterium
AGCGTGTGGCCGGCGGCATTGCGCAGGCTGCAGAAGGAGCGATTGTCCAAGGTCGATTCCGGACTCTTGCGTTCCCAGACGACCTTGCCGGCGGCGTCGTATTCGCGGACCGTCTTGTCCTGCGGCACGAGGTAATGGCCATTGGGAAGCTTGCGGGCCATGCGGCTCTGCAGGTGGTGGTTGGTGACCTGGCAACCCAGCGGGATCTCCACCTTGATCGAACCGTCCCGGGCGACCTCGA
The DNA here is from genome assembly GCA_903925205.1 of uncultured Opitutia bacterium. Taxonomy (GTDB): domain Bacteria; phylum Verrucomicrobiota; class Verrucomicrobiia; order Opitutales; family UBA953; genus UBA953. The sequence continues at coordinate 242 of CAIYEN010000227.1, forward strand.
GCAGGCGCGGGTTATTCCCGGCTTCAGTTAGCAGGATGTTGCCGTTGTCCAGTAGGACGCCCGTGTTCACTTCGGACTGCGTGCCCTTGTATTCCCAGACGATTTTCTGGTCACGCGTCACTTCGACGACCGCGCCGCCCGGGTAGGCCTTATTCTTAGTGAGGGTGAGCAGCAGGTTGCCGTTGGGAAGGATATATCCATCGCGGGTGACCGCCGGGTATTTCCAAGTCGCCTTGCCGGAGGCATCGACGATCTGGGTGAGGCCGCCGAGCATGAGGAACGAGCGACCGGTCGGTTGGTCGGCGGCGGTGAGGGTGAGGCTCGCAAGGAGCAGGCAGAGAAGGGTGCGGATCATTTGATTTCTTGGTAGTCGGAGGTGAGGGTAAGTTTGTCGGCGTAAGCGTTGATATACCAGGCCGTCGTGCCGGTGGGCAAGGGCGCGGAGGCAGTGGCGGCGATTCCGTTCGTCACCGTAAGGGTGGTAGGTGTCTCGATCCACTTGCGCGTGCCGGTGAAGCCTTTGTCGGTCGTCGACACGAGCACGGCGCTCGTGATCGGCTTCGTGGAATAGAAGATCGCGATCGCGTGGCCGTCCTGGGTCTTGGCCGAAGGTGAGCTGCCCCACGGCTTGCCGGTCTCGACGACGCTCTTCGCGAAGGCATAGCTGTCGGGCGGATTCCAGCCGGCAGGGTGGCTGTGGCCCATCTTGGAGACGAGTGAGACCATGCGGGGGCCGGGCGCCTTACGGTAATTTTCAGCCTGGCAACCGAGCGGGAAGTGGGCGTCCTGCGGCCAGGAGAGCCAGAGCACGGGCATCTTCACGCGGTCGGCGTAGTTCATGCCGTCCCAAACCTGCTGGTAACCTTCGTTGTCGTGCAGGGCCTTGCCCCAGCCGTTCTCGGCGTCGAAGAGATGGCCGCAGCCATAGGTCGGGATGCCGAAGGCGAAGCGTTCGTCGAGCCCGATGACCGTGCTTGTGATGACGCCGCCCCAGGAGATGCCCATCACGCCGATCTTCGTGGCATCCACTTCGGGAAGGGAGCGGAGGAGCGAGTTCGCCAGCATCGTGTCAGCGAGCGCGTGGTACATCCATTGCTCCTTCAGCGGGAGTTTCGTGTCGGCGAACGTGCCGTCGCGGGCTGGACCCGAAAATGCGTGGCGCGCCCAGACGGGCCGGCCCTTGGATTCTTTCTTCTCGTCGACGTCGGTCTGGCCTTCGACCGCGATGCTGATGGCTGCGAAGCCTTGGGCGTTCCATTTCTGGACCCATTCCTTGTAGGCCGTGCCGCCGCCGCCGTGGACGACGACGATGCCCGGGACCTTGCCGTCGCGTTTAGCCGGCAGGCCGATCCAGGCGAAGACGCGGGTCGGCTTTCCCTTCCACGGGAGAGCGTCATAGAAGATGGCATGGACCGTGCCCTCGGCCTTGAAGCCTTCGGCGTCGTAGATTTTCGGCGCGGTGGCGCAGGTATCGACGAGCCCCAGTACCACCTTGCGATCGGCGGGGGCCTCGGCGAAGAGGGCGGAGGCGAGTACGAACAGGCAGAGGAGGGAGCGCATGGGATTATTTTGAG
>CAIYEN010000228.1 GCA_903925205.1 uncultured Opitutia bacterium
CCTGTTAATAACCTGTGCAGGGCTTGCACTTGAGACGTCGTAAGCCCACCCCATCAACAGGGTCAGATTCGCACCCGCGGATCGACTTTACGAACCCCTTCCTAAAAGCGCCTAGTGCCGGCGTCGATTTAACAAAACAAACTACTGATAATCAACGACTTGCAAATAGACAATTCCGAGTCAAACTCGTGAAAACTGTCAGATGCTCGTCGGACCCACAGGTGGTCATCTCAACTTTTAACACATTTTAACAACTTTCAGGCTTTCAAACTGCCTGTGAACAACCTTCCTCAACCTTCCCCTTCCTCATGGCCAGCCCCGTCAGTCACCTTTCCCTTTGGGAGACCGCAAAAAGCGAGCTCCGTAACATTTTCTCCCGTACCGACTACGATACTTGGATCTCCTCTTTGAATCCCGTCAGCATCGTCGAGGGTAACGTTCTCCTCCTCGAGGCGCCGACCGTGCTTTCCGAGGCTTGGGTGAACAGCAACTACGGCGACGTGCTCCGTCGTCAGCTGACCCTGGTCGCAGGCCGTAGCATGGACTACCGTTTGACCGCCGCTGCCGGCGATACCCGGGAGCAGGCTAATGAAGAGGTCGTCGTCTCCCGCCCTTCGCGTCATGCCGCGGCCGCCCCGGCTCCCGCCATCAAGAGCTCGAACACTTTCGAGAACTTCATCGTCGGCCCAGAGAACGAGATGGCCCATGGCGCCTCGCTCGCCGTCGCCAAGGAACCCGGCAGCAACTATAACCCGCTTTTCATCCACGGTCCGACGGGTCTGGGTAAGACGCACTTGATGCACGCCATCGCGCACTCCGTCTACGCCGCGAACCCGAAGGCCCGCATTGCCTACATTTCGTCGGAGACCTTCACCAACGAGTTCATCCAAGCCCTCCAGGCTGGCAACGTCGCTGCTTTCCGCCGTCGTTACCGCGAGCTCGACCTGCTCCTGATCGACGACATTCACTTCCTCGCGGGCAAGGAATCGACCCAAGACGAGTTCTTCCATACCTTTAACGAGCTCCACAACTCGCATAAGCAGGTCGTCCTCACCAGCGATCGTCCGGCTTCCGAAATCGCTAAGCTCCAAGAGCGCCTCGTTTCCCGTTTCCAGTGGGGCATGGTCGCCTCGATCCAGGCCCCGGGCCTCGAGACCCGCACCGCCATCCTGCGCAAGAAGGCTCAAGCCCGCGGCCTCGACCTGAGCCCAGAAATCGCGGATTTCATGGCCTCGCGCATTGCCCGCAATGTTCGTAACCTTGAAGGCGCTATCACCCGTATCTCCGGCCTGACGGGCATGACCCGCAAGCCTCTGGACCTCGCCCAGGTCGAGAAGCTGCTCCATGACATCCTTGTCGAAGAAGCGAGCCACACCCTCACCGCCGAAGTGATTCAGCGTAAGGTGGCGGAACACTACCGCATTCAGATGTCCGACATGACGTCCAAGCGCCGCATGCAGAACATCGCCTTCCCACGCCAAGTCGCGATGTACCTCACGACGCAGCTCACGGGTATGTCCCTCGTTTCCATCGGCGGCGCCTTTGGTGGCCGCGACCACGGTACCGTCATCCACGCCCGCAAGACGGTCGTGAATCAGATGGAAGTGGACCCGAACGTTCGCCGCACGGTCGAGTACCTCCGCGCGCAGCTTTCGACGAACCGCGCCTAAACTTTTCAGTGTAGGATGCACGCAGCCTGACCTTGGTGGGTCAGGCTGCTTTATTTACGGACCGGCCAAGCTTACCCGAGCAGGGCTTTGACCTTGGCCACGCGCACGGCGTCGGCCACGGGGATGGCATCAGCTGGCCAGTCGGGCGCGGCTCCGAGCGCAACACTCGGCGGACGCACCGTCATCAGCGTGCCTTGGATGCCCCGCAACGAGGCGTGGACTTCGCGGACGCCTGTGCGGCGGACGAGTTCGGCCACGTTGGTTTCACTGACCCCACCGCCGGCTAAAATGACGCAGCGATGACCCGCTTGCTGCACGAGCTGGGCGATGACCGGGGCCCCCGCGAGGGCGTTGGCGGCTTGGCCCGAGGTCAGCACACGGTGGCAGCCTGCGGCGATGACGGCTTCCAGGGCCGCTGTTGGGTTGGCGGCCCAGTCAAAGGCCCGGTGAAAGGTGACCGACATCCCGGCGGCGGCTTGGACCAGCTGGCGGGTGCGCTCGACGTCGACCGTGGCATCCGCTTTAAGGAGGCCGATCACGATCCCGTCGGCTCCGGCGGCCTTGGCGACCGCAATTTCTCGGAGCATGATTTGGAATTCAGCATCCGTGTAGAGGAAGTCACCGCCCCGCGGGCGAATCATGACATGCAGTTTGAGGCCAGGCAGGGCACGCGTGGCCTCGATGGTCCCCAGGCTCGGGGTGGTGCCGCCTTCCGCCGTATTCTCGCAGAGCTCGATGCGGTTAGCGCCGCCTTGTTGGGCGGCTAAGGCCGAGGCATAGGAATAGGCAACGATTTCGAGCAGCATGGTTGGAAGGGGCAGGGGAATGCAGGAGCCGTAAGCCTTCCCTCGCCCGGTGGCAAGCGAGGGCCCAGCTGCGAGCCTATAAACCCTCTTGCTACTTCTGACCCTGCCAGCATTGATGGGGGCGTTCCTTGTACGTTTTTCCCAGGGGAGTCCTCGACAGGACTGAGATGAGGCTTGGCCTCGAACCCTTGTACCTGATGCGCATCGCGCCGTAGGAAGTGGATTGTTCAGTGCACCCCCTTTTTCGGACCGTTGATGCGTTTCTGCGCGAACGCTTTTCTCCCTGCATTCATGGTCACCGACAAAACCTCTCCTTTCCCTAAGTCTGCCCGCATCTACGTGCCGGGCTCGCGGCCTGATGTGCGCGTGCCCATGCGGGAAATCAACTTGGCCCCTTCCCGTCGACCCGACGGCACCCTGACGCCGAACGAGCCCCTCCGGGTCTATGATACCTCGGGCCCTTGGGGCGATACGTCGTTCCACCATGACGTGGAGCTGGGCCTGCCGGCCATCCGCATGCCTTGGATTCTCGAGCGTAATGACATCGAGGCCGTCTCGGGTCGGGAACTGAAGCCCGAGGATGATGGCTACCTTTCTTGGAAGCATGCCGAGACCGCCCAGCGGGCGACCTCACGTAACCGTTTGGTCCAGTTCAATCGAGCGGACCGTAAGGTCTATAAGGGCAAGCCAGGCCAACGTCCGACCCAGCTGGCCTACGCCAAGCAGGGCATCATCACGCCCGAGATGGAATACATCGCCATCCGCGAGAACCAGCGCGTCCAGGCCGCCCGCCAAGAGCAGGCGTTGCCGCGTCACGCCCTCGGCTTCCAGCACCCGGGTCAATCCTTCGGCGCCGCCATCCCGGACGAGATTACTCCTGAATTCGTCCGCTCCGAGGTCGCCCGCGGTCGCGCCATCATTCCGGCCAACATTAATCACCCGGAGCTCGAGCCGATGATCATCGGTCGTAATTTCTTGGTGAAGATCAATACCAACATCGGCAACTCGGCGGTGGCTTCGTCCATCGAGGAAGAAGTCGAGAAGATGCGCTGGTCGATCAAGTGGGGTGGCGACACGTTGATGGACCTTTCCACCGGCAAGAACATCCACCAGACCCGCGAGTGGATCCTGCGCAATTGCCCCGTTCCCGTCGGCACCGTGCCCATCTACCAAGCGCTTGAGAAGGTCAATGGCCGCGCCGAAGACCTGACCTGGGAAGTCTTCCGTGACACGTTAATTGAGCAAGCCGAGCAGGGCGTCGATTACTTCACCATCCATGCGGGGGTCCGCTTGGCTTATATCCCGATGACCGCCCGTCGCGTGACCGGCATCGTTTCACGCGGTGGCTCAATCCTCGCGAAGTGGTGTCTCTCGCACCATAAGGAGAACTTCCTCTACACCCATTGGGACGACATCTGCGACATCATGGCCGCTTATGACGTCAGCTTCTCCATCGGTGACGGCCTTCGTCCGGGCTCGATTGCTGACGCGAACGACGAAGCTCAGTTCGCTGAACTGAAGACGCAGGGTGAGCTCACGAAGCGGGCTTGGGACCGCGGCGTCCAGGTCATGAACGAGGGCCCCGGCCACGTGCCTATGCACATGATTAAGGAGAATATGGACAAGCAGCTGGAGTGGTGCCACGAGGCGCCGTTCTACACGCTCGGGCCGCTCACGACGGACATCGCCCCGGGCTATGACCATATCACTTCCGCCATCGGTGCCGCCATGATCGGTTGGTACGGGACGGCTATGCTGTGCTACGTCACGCCGAAGGAACACCTCGGCTTGCCGAATAAGAACGACGTCCGTGAGGGCGTCATCGCCTATAAGATTGCCGCGCATGCGGCCGACCTCGCCAAGGGCCATCCGGCGGCTCAGCGCCGCGATAACGCCTTGTCGAAGGCCCGCTTTGAGTTCCGCTGGGAAGACCAGTTCGCCTTGGCCCTCGACCCCGAGCGCGCTCAGGAATACCACGACGAGACCTTGCCGCAGGACTCGGCCAAGACCGCCCACTTCTGCTCCATGTGCGGGCCGAATTTCTGCTCGATGCGGATCTCGGATGACATCCGTAAATTCGCCGATGAACAGGGCGTCTCCACCGATGAAGCCCTGCAGCAGGGCATGGCGGAGAAGTCGAAGGAGTTCCGCGAAAAGGGCGGCGAGATTTACCAGTAAAAGGTATAAGGGGGATAGCGGGTAGGGGGTAGGGGATGGCTCGATGCCATTACGGCCTTTCCCCCTTTCCCATCCCCTATGACCTATCCCCTATCCCCGTATTTCCATGTCTCCTGCTAAGAAATCCTCCACCGCCTGGTATGACTCGCCGTTGTACTACGATATCGTCTACGAGGACTACACGAAGAAGGAGTCGCGTTTCATCGAAGGGATTGTGCGGCGCCATTGCCCCTCCTTCACCGGTCCGTTGCGCGTGCTCGAGCCCGCGTGTGGTTCTGGTCGCCTCCTGGAGTCGATGGCACTGCGCGGCCATCACGTCGCTGGCTTTGACCTGAATCGCCATCAAGTCGCCTACGCGAAGAAGCGCCTCAAGGCCAAGGGCCTCGCAGTCAAAGTTTGGCGCGATGGGCTCGAAGACTTTGTTCTCCCCAAGGGCCAGCCGTACGACGTCGCCCATTGTTTTGTCAGCACCTTCAAATACGTCCTCACCGAACGCGGGGCGGTTGCCTCGCTCCGTCGCATGGCGAAGGCTTTGCGCCCGGGCGGGCTTTGCCTGATTGGCATCCACCTCACCGATTATGCGCAGAACCCGCCCGACCATGAGCGTTGGGCTGGGCGTCGCCAAGGGGTCCGCGTCGTGAGCGATACTTGGTCGGCCCCCGCGGTCCGGAGCCGGCGCACCGAAGCCATGCGGACGCGCATGAAGATCACGCAGGATGGCAAGACCTGGGAGGAAGAGACCCATTGGAAGTTTCGCACGTATTCGCCGACGGAGGTCCGAGCACTCTTGGCAAAGGTGCCTGAGCTGAAGTTGGTGGTCTGCCATGACTTCCATTACGACTTAGACTCGACCCGCCCACTCAAGGCGGACTATTCGGACGTTATCTTAGTGCTTCAGAAGCGCTAAGTGGCTGGAAGGGCGGGGCATTCTATGCCTTGTCCTTTAGGTTTAAGGCCCTTACAACCGAGGTATGTCCTTACCCCGCCGCTTCTTTGCTTTGCTCTGTGCCATGGTTTCCGTGGCTTCTGCGCAGGCCGCCATCGACATCATGGAAGTCGATGCTGCGAAGAAGGTCATCACGATTGAGACCAATTCCCGGACCGACGTGGTCCGGTATACCTTAGACGGCCGTGACCCAGATTTCTCCTCGGGGGTTTACCTCGCGCCCATTGAGCTCCCCGAAGGCGGCACCGTCAAAGCCGCCGTCTTCGTCGAACAGAAGCGTGTCGGGGCGGTCGTCAGCAAGTCTTTGCCCGTGAACCCTTCGGAGCTCCCGAACTCGGCCGAAGTGCCGGTTACCCAGAACCGCGACCACCGCACCTACGATTGGGTCGAGCGTCACAACGCGATCCTGGCGCTGAACAAGCCAGGGGCTTCGGCAGCGAAGGTCGTCTTCATCGGCGATTCGATCACCCACTTTTGGTCCGGCGAGCCGAAGTCGACCCGCGTCGCGGGTGCTTTGACATGGGAGAAGTACATCGCTCCGCATGCCCCAATCAACTTGGGCTACGGTTGGGATCGCACCGAAAACGTCCTCTGGCGTCTCCGGCATGGCGAAGTGAAGGGCTTAGCCCCCAAGGCCTACGTCGTCTTGATCGGCACGAATAACCTGAACACGAACACCGTCGCCGAGACCGTCGAAGGTATCGAAGCGGTTTGCGCTGAAATCCGCCTCAAGTCGCCGGGCGCCAAGATTCTGTTGTTGGGCCTCCTCCCGCGCAGCGAACGCCCCGATGCCATGCGCCAAAAGGCATCCGAAGTGAACGCGATGCTCGTCACCCGCGCTCCCAAGATCAGTGACCGCTATATGGATCTCTCGGCTCGCTACATTCAGCCCGACGGTCGCATCACGAAGGCCATCATGTCCGACTTCTTGCACCCGACGGACGCCGGCTACGAGTTCATGGGGAAGGCCATCGACGACGCCCTGAAGGCTTGGGGACTGTAAGCCCGAGGCTGGACCTCAATCCTAGGTGGGTCGGGAGGGCATTTCTGAGGGGTAAAATCGTCCCTTTAGGGGCTTTCATTGAGTTATTGACAGGTGAACAAAGTTTCAGAAACATCCGTTCACTATGGAAGCACTCACTAAGAAGCAGCAGGCCATCCTCGACTACATGCGCGAGCATGTCACCGAACTCTCCTATTGGCCGAGCATCCGCGACATCCAGGCGAAGTTCCGCTTCGCCAGCACCAATGCCGTCTTCGGCCACCTGCAAGCCTTAGAGCGGAAGGGCGTCCTCCAACGCATCCCAGGTGCCGCCCGCGCCTACAAGATCGCCCCTGAGGTCAGCGTCGACCTCTCCGATACCGTCATCCGCTACGAAGGCCCGAGCGACGACCAAATCGTCAACTTTGAAGAAGTGGCGTTTGCCGGGGCCATTCCGGCCGGTCTCCCGGACTATACCGAATCCTCAGGCGTCCTTTCGAAGATGCAGGTGCCAATCGCCGAGGGCTCGCGTCGCCGCTCGCCGCAATCTTTCGCGCTCCGTGTCCGCGGTGACTCCATGATTGATGCCGACATCAACGACGGCGACACCGTGATCGTCGAGCCCGGCCACCCGAAGCATGGTGACATCGTGGCCGCCTTGATTGATAACGAGACCACGCTCAAGCGCCTGATTAAGCAGGGCGGCAAGGTTTACCTGAAGGCCGAGAACAAGAATTACCCCGACCTTATCCCGGTCGACGAGCTGGTGATTCAAGGCCTCGCCAAGACGGTGATGCGTCGGATCTGATCAGCCTTAGCGCAGGACTTGGACGAGGTCGGCTGGGCGTTCGAGGTGGATGGCATGGCCACAGCCTTCGATGACGCTGAGTCGCGCCTTGGGCATGCGCTCACCCATCCGCCGGGCAATCTCGGTGAACTTCGGGTCGTGTTCGCCGGTGACCAGGTCGACCGGGCCCGTCAGCTCACGGAGGCGTTCCCAGAGCGAGCTGAGTCGGCCCGTGCCGACATGTTCCAGGCTCAGGGCGAGCCCTTCAGGGTCGTTTTGATGCCGGCGCGAGAGGATGGGCTCAAGCTGTGCGGCTGGCAGGGCTAGGAGCGACCGAAAGAAGGGCTGGTTATGCCAATACTTGTAAAAAGCCGACAGGCCTTGGGTGCGGAGGTATTGGGCCACGGCGTTGTCCGCGTACGTACGTTCCGCTTGTTCGGCTTCCGTCGGCAGCCCCGGGCTGGCGCCCACGAGGATGAGTTGCCGGAATTTGCCGGGATTGGCCAAGGCCCAATGCAGGGCGAGGCGTCCGCCCATAGAGTAGCCGAGGAGCGTGACGGGCTCGGCGGTAGCTTGGGCGGCCGCATCCAGGATGCGGAGGTGTGCGGCTAAGGAATAATCGGCCGGTGAGCGGAGGCCGCGGTGCGAACCATGGCCCGGGAAATCCGGTGCGACCAGCGTGAGTCCGATCGGTAAGGCGGCCCGCAAGGGTGCGAAGTCCGCCCCTTCGCCGGTGAAGCCGTGACACGCGAGGATCGTAGCCATGGTCTGGCTTAACGTTTCACGCCGAGCGCGCGATCAGTCCAGACGAGCGCACGTTCGAGGGACTCCCGGTTCACTGAATTATGCCCCGCGTCTGGCAGCGACAGGAGTTCGACCGTGGCCCCCGCCTTCTTCATCGCGACAAAGAGATTCGTCCCTTGGACGGGGGGCACGAGGGTGTCTTTAGCGCCGAAGACGAGGAGCGAGGGGGCGGACTTAGCCGTCACGTGGGTGACCGGGCTGGCCTCGAGGCCGAGCGGGAGTTTTTGTTTCACGGGTCCGCCGAGGAGGAGGGCCACCATATTGATGGGCGCATCGAATTGATCCGCATAGCCACCATCGATGGCGTCTTTGATGATGACACCAAAGTCGGTGGGGCCGCTGAAGTTCACGACCGCCTGCACTTCGGCGTCCTTGTCTTGGCGTGAACCGACCAAGGAAACCATCGTGCCGCCAGCCGAGTGGCCCCACGCCGCAATGCGTTTACCGTCATAGCCGAATTCAGTCTGATGCATCCGCAGCCACTTGACGGCCGCGCGGGCGTCTTCGAGTTGGGCGGGGAAGGGGGCCTGCGTCGAGTAACGGTAGTTCATGGACGCGACGACGTAGCCTTTAGCGGTCAACGCAGCGACGGGGGGATTTTCTTTGCTGCCAGTGAGCCAGCCGCCGCCGTGAATCCAGAGGACCACGGGCGCCCCCTTCGGGTCGGCGGGGAGACGGAGATCGAGTTTTTGCCGAGCATGGCCGTTTTCCACGTAGGCCACATCCTTTTTAAGCGCTCCGAGGGTCTCGCCCGTGGCCGCCCAGAGGGGGGGGCTGACGGCGGCAAGGCTGAACAAAAACAGGCGGAAAGGCATACCTAGGTCTATTTCAGGGGCCAGCGGTTGGACAGAAAAAAGCGGGAACAGAAGCGCCGTTGGGCTGACTAAATAGGACCCCACCCCTATGCCCGGCATTCGCGTCAAACCTTGGAACCGTGTCGATGGCCCCATCTACAGTCTCGCGACGACGGCGAAGGGCAAAGGGAACCTTAATATCTGCAGTTACGTAACGCCGATTTCGATGAAGCCGAAGCGTTTTATCGTCGGCATCTATAAGGACACCAAGACCCTGGATAACTTGGAAGCCAACCCCATCGGGTTGCTTAACTACTTGGCGCAAGACCAAGCTAATCACGTCAAACTGCTTGGCAAGAAGTCGGGCCATAACGTCGATAAGGTCGCGCAGCTGGGCGGCGACGTCGAGCATGTCGCCGATGGCCTCTATCGCTTGAAGGGCGCGATTGCCACGCTCCGCCTGCGCTTCACGGAGCGGCTGGATTGCGGCGATCACTGGGCCTGGCTCGCGAACGTGGATTCGTACGAGAACCTCCGCGAGGCGCCGGTGCTGACGCTCGAAGACCTTAAGCGTCTGAAGTTGATCCTCGCCTAAGGCTTATTTGCCTTTGGGGCGGACCTTCTTGAGCGTCACCTGCTTTTCCTCGCGCTGCGGGATCAGGTAGGTGCGGCCGCGGATTAAGCGCTCGTAGAGGTCGACCATCGCCACGCCTTCGCGCGGGCGCACGGAGTCGGCCTTGGTCGCCTTGTCCACTTGCCGTTTCAGCATGCGGCAGAGGTCTTCCGCGTTGTACTGAATCATGCCTAAGATGCGTTCGACCGAGTAGCCCGGGATGCTTTCTTCGATGTAGAAGCCATCGGCTTCGTCGTCTTCGAGGAAGACGTGGGCTTCGTTCACGCGACCGAAGAGGTTGTGCAGGTCCCCCATGATGTCCTGGTAGGCCCCCACCATGAAGGCACCGATGTAGTAAGGCTTATCGGCCTTGAGGGGGTGGAGGGCGAGGGTCTTGCGGACGTCTTCGAGGTCGATGAAGTCGTCGACCTTGCCGTCGGAGTCGCAGGTGATGTCGACGAGGGTGGCTTGCACCGTCGGACGTTCATTGAGGCGGTGAATCGGGGCGATCGGGAAGAGCTGATCGAGGGCCCAATGGTCGAGGAGGGACTGGAAGACCGAGAAGTTACAGACGTACTGCTCGGCGAGCATCGAGTCGAGGCGAGCGAGTTCGTCGGGGATGTCGGAGGAGTGCGCGAGGTCGGCGCGAATCTGGCGACAGATGTCCCAGAAGAGGCGATCGGCTAAGGCACGTTCTTCCAACTTGAGGTTGCCGAGGCTGAAACGGGCATGGGCTTCTTCGCGCTTTTCCTTGGCGTCGTGGTAGCGTTCCAGCGGGTCGAATTTTCGCTTATTCTTACGGATGGCTTCGAGTTCGCGGATGAGCTGGTGCGGCTTGCCCTTGGAGAGGTCGACCTTACCTTCGTCGCGGGTGATGCGGTCGACGGCTTCGAAAATCAGGATGGAGTGCGGGGCAACCAGGGCGCGGCCGGATTCCGAAACGATGTCGGGCAGCGGAACTTTGCTTTCTTCGCAGATTTGCTTGATGTTCGCGACGACGTCGCGGGCGTAGCCTTCCATGCTGTAATTCATGGAGGATTCATACGCCGACCGGCTGCCATCGTAGTCGATGCCCAAGCCGCCGCCAACGTCGAGTAGGCCCATGGGGAAGCCCATGCGCTTGAGTTCACAGTAGAAGCGGGTGGCTTCAACCACGGCCTTCTTGATGGTTCCGATGTTCGGGACCTGCGAGCCGATGTGGAAGTGGACGAGGCGGAGCGCGTCCTTCATCTTCGCCTTGGTGAGGCGCTGGGCGACTTCGACAATCTCGGACGCCGTGAGGCCGAACTTGGCGTTCTCGCCGGTGCTGTCGGCCCACTTGCCTTCGCCGGCGGTGGTGAGCTTGACGCGGAGGCCGATGTGCGGCTGCACGCCCATGCGGCGCGCGATGCGGATGATGGCGTCGATTTCGGAGAGCTGCTCGACGACGATGATGGTCTGCTTGCCGAGGCGCCGCCCCATGAGGGCGAGCTCGATGTATTCCTCGTCCTTGTAACCGTTACAGATGAGGAGGGCTTTGCGGTTCTCGAGAAGGGCGAGTGCGATGATGAGCTCGGGCTTGGAGCCGGCTTCGAGGCCGAAGTCATACTCTTCACCCGCGTCGAGGATTTCTTCGACGACTTCGCGGAGTTGGTTGACCTTGATTGGGAAGACGCCGCGGTAGCGGCCTTCGTAACCTTCTTCATCGATGGCCTTGCGGAAGGCTTCGTTGATCTGGGTCACGCGCTGGCGGAGCATGTCCTGCACGCGGATGGTCAGCGGGGGCTTGAGGCCCGAGGCTTCGACTTCCTTGATGATGTCGGCAATGCGGATCTTCCGGTGGTCCCCCTTCGGGTGGACGCACAGGTTGCCCTGCGGATCGACGGAGAAGTTGTTACCTCCCCAGCGTTTGAAGCCGTAGTAGTCTTCGGCGTCTTTAGTGGTCCAAGGCGATGGTTTGCTCACGTGAGTAGGCGAGGACTTTTTATCCCCCTGCCGGAAGCGCAAGGGGAAATCTCAACTGCGGGGCGGCTGCCTTCCGGCTCGACCCGCCGAGGGGTCGGGGTTGTGATGCTGGCATGCCCGCTTCCCGAGTCATCCCAGCGACGCTTGCGTTACGGAAGTCGCTCGCCGGGTTGTCGTTCCCGAAGCCGGCGGACTTGGTCTACCGGCCCTTGGATTACGCTTGGGCGGCCCACGAGGCGTACTTGCGGCGTTATGCGGCGGCGGGGCCCCGTCGCGTGCTCTTCTTAGGCATGAACCCGGGGCCTTTTGGGATGGCCCAGACAGGCGTGCCGTTCGGCGAGGTCGCCGCCGTCCGCGACTGGTTGGGGCTGGAAATGCCCGTCGGGCGTCCGCCGGTCGAACATCCCGGCAAAAAGGTCACGGGGTTCGCCTGCCACCGCTCGGAAGTCAGCGGTCGTCGTTTGTGGGGTCTGTTTCAGGAACGCTTTACCACCCCCGACCGCTTCTTTGCGGAACACTTGGTGCACAACTATTGCCCGCTGCTTTTCCTAGAGAACACGAAGTTGGGCCGCAACGTGGTACCGGAGGAATTGCCGGCGGAAGCGATGGCACCCGTGAACAAGGCGTGCGACAAACTCCTTCGGACGATGGTCGAGACGCTCGGCGTGACGACGGTGGTCGGGGTTGGCGGTTATGCCGAGGAGCGCGCCCGCGAGGCCTTGGCTGGCTTGCTCGTGACCTTCGCCAAAGTGCCGCATCCGAGTCCGGCCAACCCTGTCGCCAATCGCGGTTGGTCCGCGGCGGCGACCAAAGCTTTGGTGGAGCAAGGGGTATGGCACTGATCGAAGAAATCCTCGGTCGTCCCGCCCTGCGCCAAGCGCTGTGGCGTTGGTGGTACCCGTTCTTTACCCGACGGGTCCGTGCTCAAGGGATAGATTTTTTGAACTACGCCTTCGAGACGGCACCGCCCATGGGCCTGCCCTTGGCGCCGACCGACGAGCCGTTCCGTCCGAATATTCAGCTCTACCATCACGTGGCGTCCGCGGCCCGCTTGGCGGGCGCCCGCGTGCTTGAGGTGAGTTGTGGCCACGGGGGTGGGGCATCCTACCTGACGCGGACCTTCGGCCCGGCTGAATACGTCGGGCTCGACCTCAACCCTGAAGGGATTCGTTACTGCCAAAGCCGCCATCAGGTGGCCAACCTTCGGTTCGTTCCCGGTGATGCGATGGCCCTGCCGTTTCCGGATGGGTCCTTCGATGTCGTGGTCAATGTCGAGGCGTCGCACTGTTACCCGGATTTCCGGCAGTTCGTGGCTGAAGCCGCCCGCGTCCTTAAGCCTGGAGGTAGTTTGGTCCATGCGGACCTCCGCTATCCGTCGCAGGTGGCGGCGTGGGTGGACGACTTGGCCCGTCACCCGTCCTTACGGTTGGAAAAGATGCGACTCATCAATCCCGAGGTCGTGCGCGGCATGGAGCTCAATACGCCCCGTTACACCGCGATGATACAGGCCTGCTTCCCGTGGTTCCTTCATCGACTCGGGCTCGACTTCGCCGGCGTCAAGGGCTCGCGGCTACACCGCGACGCCGTCAGCGGCGAATTGAGCTACCGGAGCTTCGTCTTACGCAAGCGTCCGACCGCTTAGGCCTTGTGGATGGGCGGCGGCGTGCTGTTCAGGCCACGGTTCCGGAGGCCGTTGAGGACGATCAAGTTGACCAGGTGCATCACGCCGAGGACGATGACGACGATGCCGAGCTTCCAGCTGAGGTGCTCGGCGACGGTGAGGCCGCGCGTCGGCGGGGTGCCCGTCGAGAGGAAGAGTAGCATGAAGCCGAAGTTCACCAAGTAGAAGCCGATGATCAGGAGGTTATTAACCGAGTCGGCCATGGCCGCGTTGCCATGGAAGGCGTCGACCAGGAAGGTGCGGCCGCTGCGGAAGAGGGTCCGGCCGACCCAGATGGTGATGGCGAGGGCAGCGACGAAGTATACGCCGTACTCAATGAAGCTGAGCGGGTCCGTCACTTCATAGTTTGTTTCGGCAGCGAGGAGAGCGAGCGCTTTCATGGTGCGGAGAGTCTGGGCGACCCGTGGTCCGATATCAATCCACCAAATTTTGTATAAGAAACATGCGCGGCGGCCATTACGCCGTCACCCGGTTTGTCAGTGGCGGTCGTATAGGAACGGTAAATACGCCTCGGCGGTCGCGGTAAGTCGGGCCGATACGAGCGAATGAGCGGGCGGCCGGCCGTGCCTGCGGCTACTGAGGTTCGAGCAAAATGAGCCGGCCCGGGGTGCTGGTGCCGGCGGCCAGCGAATTCCCCCGGCAGTATTCGGCGATGAGCAGGCGATGGCCTGGCAGCGTAATCATGGAGATTGGGCGGGCGAGCGGGGCAGCTAAGGTGTGGAGCCGGGCCTCCTTTTTCTCGACGTCCAGATGGGCCTGCAGCAGGTCGAACCCACTCTGGTCCTTAAGGTAATTACCGAAGCGGGTAATCACATAACTATTGCCCAAGGGTGCGGGCCAATCGGCGCCGAGCTCGAGGATGGTTGACGGGGAGGAGTGCGGCGTGAAGGTCGCACGGCCCCCGCGGTCATTGGCGTCGGGACCCAGGTTCTTGAACGGACGGGTGAAGACGAGGTCCTTCGGCGCGTCCGGCGTGTGTGGGTAGGGCTTGGTCGTCCAGTCGCCGAATTCGTACGGGAAGCCATAATGCTTGCCGCGTTCGATGAGGTTGAGCTCTTCTGGGGTGTCCGCATCCGTGCCGTTCTCCACGCCGAGGAGCTGGCCAGCATGGTTCCACATGAAGTGGTAGGTATTCCGCAGGCCGTGGGCGAAGATCTCAATGCGGGGGTGTTCGAGCTTGGGGTCCAGGCGCCAGAGCGTTGCGGTCAACGGGTTCTCCCCAGATTTATCATAGTTGGGCGAGTTGCCGGCTTCGCCGCCGTCCGTGCGCGAGCCGCTGCTGACATACATCAGCCCATCGGGGCCTTGGGCGATGTGGTTGACACCGTGGTTATAGGGGCCGACGCCAAAGTGGTAGGAGGTCTGGTGCCAGGCTTTCGGCTTGGACCAGCTGCCTTCGCCTGTCCAAGGTTCGGTGCGCCAGATCGTGACCTCGTTTTCGACGGGGGTCTTCGACTTGTTGCCTTGGTTGCTGATGAAATAGAGTCGGCCGCGGTCATCGGTGCCGAGTCCGAGGCAAGTGGTATCGCCGAGCTTGGGGTCGAGGATGTCCTTGCCGGACCAAAGGAGTTTCACTTCGCGGGTGGCGAGGTTCCAAGTCCAGAGGTCACCGCTAGCGGCCAGCACCACGACATGTTGGCCGTCGGGGTGTGCGACGAGGCGGGTGGGTTGGAAGTCGAGCGGCGCGGCGACGGTGAACTTCCAGCCCGCGGGCGCGGCGGGGAGTACGTCCGGTGACATCGCCGCGAGCAGTTGCGCATGCGTCGGGTATTTCGTCTGGGCGCGGAGCGTGGCGATTTCCTGAGCCGAGGTGGCCCGGTAAGTGTTCCCCCATT
This sequence comes from uncultured Opitutia bacterium, assembly GCA_903925205.1. Taxonomy (GTDB): domain Bacteria; phylum Verrucomicrobiota; class Verrucomicrobiia; order Opitutales; family UBA953; genus UBA953. The sequence goes on from CAIYEN010000228.1 coordinate 15,041, forward strand.
GGCTGAACACGTAGTTAAAGACCGCGGCTAGTTGCTCATCCGTCAAGGTGACCGGTGGCATCCAGCCGTTGTATTTCTGGCCATTGACCTGAATGTCCCCGCGCAAGCCTTCCAGCGGGGCACGGAGGGCCTTGGTGCGTTGTGTGGCGATGAAGTCTGAATTCGCGAGCGGTGGAAAGGCGTTGGGGATGCCGCGTCCTTCCTGGCCGTGGCAGGCCGCACAATACTGGCGATAGAGGTCCGCCCCCACGGGTTGGCCTTGGGCGAGGAGCAGGGCAGGGAGCAGGCAAAGGAGCGAACGGAGGGGGTGCATCGCGGAGGACTATTCATAGGCTCAGAGGGGCAGCGCTGTCCAGCCAAGGGCGGTAGTTCGTTCTGGAATCGCCTGGGGCGTCGACTACCTTGGGCCTACCCCGATGCGCTGCTTATCCTGGCTGTTCCTTTCCTGCGTTTGTCTACTTGGTGGTGGGACGCAGCCGAACATCTTGTTCATTCTGACCGATGACCAAGGCTATGGCGACCTTTCCGCCCACGGTAACCCGGTCTTGAAGACGCCCAATCTTGATCGCCTCCGGGCGGAAAGCGTACGGTTTATCGATTTCCAGGTCTCGCCGACTTGCGCCCCGACGCGCAGTGCGTTGCTGACGGGCCGGCACGAGTTCAAGAACGGGGTTACCCATACCATCCTTGAGCGCGAACGGCTGGCCCTTGGAGCGGCGACCTTGGCCGAGCAACTTCAGAAGGCCGGCTACCGAACCGGTATCTTTGGTAAATGGCACCTTGGCGACGAAGCCCAGTATCAGCCCAACCGGCGCGGCTTCGACGAAGTTTTCATCCATGGCGCTGGGGGGATTGGGCAGAGCTATCCTGGTAGCTGCGGTGACGTGCCGAAGAATTCCTATTACGGTCCGACGATTCTGCATAACGGAAAGTTCGTAAAGACCACTGGCTACTGCACCGATGAGTTCTTCGCGCAGGCGACCCGTTGGATTGAGGGCGAAGCCGCCGCCAAGCGGCCTTTCCTTGCCTGGGTCGCCACCAATGCACCGCACGCACCTTACAACGCCAAGCCCGCGGACGCTGCCCTCTATGAAGGCATGGGGCTGGGGAAGGACACCGAAAACTTCTTTGGCATGCTCCATAATATCGATCAAAACGTCGGCCAGATTCTGGCGAAGATCGAGGCCCTCGGCCTTGCCCAGAATACCTTGGTAGTCTTCATGAACGATAATGGGGGCACCGCGGGCACCAAGGTCTTCAACGCCGGGATGCGGGCGCAGAAGGGTACGCCGTTCATGGGCGGTATCCGGGCCATGTCCTTCTGGCGTTTGCCTGGACGCTTCCAGCCGAGCGACGTCAAGGCCCTTGCTGCGCACATCGATGTCGCCCCGACCATCCTTGAGCTCACTGGGACCCCCGCCTCCGCGACCATGCAGGCACAGATGGAAGGACGCAGCCTGCTGCCTTTGCTGACCGCCAAGGTTGGCCAGGAGGTCGCTTGGCCAGACCGTACGCTCTTCACCCACGTCGGCCGCTGGAATGGGGACGACCCCGAAGTCGGACATTACGCCCAGACTAGCGTGCGCACCGCCCGCTGGCACCTCGTCGCCGCCGGCAATGGTCCGGCCGCGGGGAAGGGGAAGGCCAAGGCCGCCGCGAAAGGCGAGTCGGCTGGGTCAGCCCCCGCTAAGCCGATCTGGCAGCTTTTTGATCTCGGCGCCGACTACGGCGAGACTACCGATGTCGCCGCGCAGCACCCCGAAGTCGTCACCGAACTCGCTGCCAAGCATGAAGTCTGGTGGAAAGAGGTCCGCCCGATGATGGTCAATGAAGGCGTCAAAGGTCCCGCTGAAAATCCTTTTAAGGTGCTATACCGCGAGCAGATGGGGAAGTGAGGTTGGGGTGAAGTACAGAGTCTGGTTGATTGGTTGATTTGTTGAATTGAGTAAGGGGTTGGATGGAGGGGCATGCTGCCGCGGCAGGCAGCATCGCGCCTGCATTACCCACCATTCAACGAATCAACGATTCCACCAATCAACTGGTCAGGCTAAGACCTTCTTCACCACTTCCCCGTGGATATCCGTGAGACGGAAGTCGCGGCCCTGGTAGCGGTACGTCAGGCGGGTGTGTTCAACGCCCATCAGGTGCATGATGGTTGCGTTGAGGTCGTGCACGTGGACGGGGTCCTTGACGATGTTGTAGCAGAAGTCATCGGTCTCACCGAGGAC
>CAIYEN010000229.1 GCA_903925205.1 uncultured Opitutia bacterium
CCAAGAGAGCCGTTCAGCCCAGGCCATCGCCAAACTGCAGGCGATGGTGAAGTCCTCCTGCCTCGTCCTCCGCGACGGCGTCGAGACCAGCGTACCGATCGACGAGATCGTCCCGGGCGACGTCGTCGTACTCGCCGCCGGCTCCATCATCCCCGCGGACTGCCGCATGATCCAGGCCAAGGACTTCTTCCTTTCCCAATCGGCCCTGACCGGCGAGTCCATGCCCGTCGAGCGCATGCCGCTGCCGACGATCGACACCCCTCACTCCGCCCAGGAATGCCCCAACGGCTGCCTCATGGGAAGCAACGTCCAGAGCGGCACCGGGCAGGCGCTCGTGCTCGCCACCGGCCGCGACACGCAGTTCGGCGCCATGAGCGCCCGCATGGTCGAACGCAAGGACGCCACGGCCTTCGAACTCGGGACGCGCGACTTCGTCTGGATGATGATCCGCATGATGCTGATCATGACCACGCTGACGTTCGGCTTCAGCGCCTGGCGCACCGGCAAGGTCTTGGACGCCTTCCTCTTCGCCCTTACCGTCGCGATCGGCCTAACCCCGGAGATGCTGCCGATGATCCTGGCCAGCTGCCTCTCCAAAGGTGCCAAATCCCTCGCACGCATGAAGGTCGTGATGAAGCGCCTCGACGCCATCCAGAACCTCGGCGCGATGGACATCTTCTGCACCGACAAGACGGGCACGCTCACCCAGGACCACATCGTGCTCCAGCGCCACGTCGACGTCATCGGCCGCGACTCGGAAGACGTGCTGCGCTACGCCTGGATGAACGCGCACTATCAGACGGGGCTGCGCAACCTGCTCGACCGCGCCATCCTCTCCCGTACTGACCTCGACGTCGAACGCTCCTGCCGAAAGGTCGACGAGATCCCCTTCGACTTCCAGCGACGCCGCATGTCGGTCGTCGTCGACCACGAAGGCGACTACCAGCTGATCTGCAAAGGCGCGGTCGAGGAGATCCTGGCCGTCTGCGACCGTTATCAGATCGATGACGAGCTGCACACGATGATCCCGATGATCAAGGATGAGGTCCTGGAGGAATATCGCTCCCTTTCCGCCCAAGGCTTCCGCGTCATCGCCCTGGCCTACCGCGACTTCGATCGCTCCCGCGAAGTCTTCACCGCCGCCGATGAATCCGGCCTCGTACTGCTCGGCTACCTCGCCTTCTTCGACCCTCCCAAGGAAACCGCAGCGACCGCCCTTGCCGGCCTCCGCGAACGCGGCGTCCGCGCCAAGATTCTCACCGGCGACAACGAGCTGGTCTCCCGCAAGGTCTGCGACGACGTTGGCATGCCGGTCTCACGCGTCGTGACCGGCGCCCAGCTGGCCGCGATGGACAAGGAAGCCTTCGACCTCGCAGCCCTAGAGGCCGACATCCTCGCCCGCCTCACGCCCGCCCAGAAGGAACAGGTCATCCGCTCGCTCAAGGCCCAGGGCCACACAGTCGGATTCATGGGCGACGGCATCAACGACGTACTCGCCCTCAAGGCCGCCGACGTCGGCATCTCGGTCGATACGGCCGTGGACGTGGCCAAGGAATCCGCCGACGCCGTGCTGCTCGAGAAGTCCCTGCTGGTGCTGGTCGACGGCATCGACGAAGGCCGCCGTATCTTCTGCAACATCGAGAAGTATATCCGCATGGGCGCCTCTTCCAACTTCGGCAACATGTTCTCGGTACTCGGCGCCGCCCTGCTCTTCCCCTTCCAGCCCCTCAGCCCGATCCTGATCCTGGTGAACAATTTCATCTACGACTTCTCGCAGACGGCGATCCCGTTCGACCGCGTTGAGGACGATCAGATCGCCAAGCCACGCCAGTGGAACATCTCGGGCATCCGCAGCTTCATGCTCTGGCTGGGGCCGGTCTCCTCGTTGTTCGACTACCTGACCTTCGCCCTGATGTGGTTCGTGATCTGCCCGGCGGCCTGCGGCGGCAGCTGGAGCTCCCTCGACGCCGATGGTCACATCAAATTCGTCATCCTCTTCCATACGGGGTGGTTCATCGAATCCATCGTGACCCAGACCCTCGTGGTCCACGTCATCCGCTCGGCCAAGGTGCCTTTCTTCGGAGCCCGCGCCTCGTGGCAGCTCTCGCTGACGACGATCGCGGCCGTGAGCTTCGCCTGCTGGCTGACGTTCTCCCCTTGGATCAAGGGTCTGGGACTGAACGGCCCCGGCCTAGGCTCGACCTACTGGCTCGCCTTAGCGGCGATGACGGTTGCCTACGTGACGCTTGCCCACTTGATTGCCCGCCCGCGGCTCCAATCCGCCTAAACCTGCCGACATGCGCAAACTCCTCGACGCCCTCCAGTCCGGTCGCCTCTTCGAACTCACGGAGACCTCCAAAGATGAAGCGTTCGACTTCCTCGGACGAGTCCTTGAAGCCATTCCCGAAATCCCCGACAACTCGGGCGTTGTCGAAGCCATGCGCGCCCGCGAACAGTCCGGCAACACTTCGGTCTCCCCTGGTCTGGCCTGCCCCCACGCCCGCGTGGAAGGCATCACGGCCGACATCTACTGCGCCGTCGGCTGGTCCAAGGACGGTATCGACTATGAAGCCCCCGACGGACAGCGAGTCCACCTGCTGGTCGCCTACTGGATCCCCGACTGCCAACGCGTGGCGTTCCTGAAGGAAATGTCCGGCCTCGCCAAAGCAGTGCTTTCGACTGGAGGTATCGGCGTCATCCGTGATTGCGATACTCTCGGCGAAGTCCGCCACCGGTTGCTCGACTGGGTGACGGTCGCCCTCAACGAAGGCTCCCCCGACGTCCGTGCCCGCATGCTCAAGTTGAGCGAGAAAAGCACTGAACATACGCCTCCGGCCCAGAACTGACATCGCCCTATGGCCGATCTGGAACATAGTTTCGCGATTCCTCTCTGGGCACTCGTTGACCAATCAAAGGTAGAGGCCGGCACGTCCGATATGCGCGGTCTGGCCAAGGAACTCGGCAAATGGCTGGCCCATAATTTCGACGTCGACCATAAAGGCGTGGCGATCGAGGAACCCTCCGGCACCGAACCCGGCGCGATGCCGATGTTCGTCGTCGCCAGCGTCCCGCAGGAGCAGTGGCACGTGATGGTCGCCCTGGCCCAAAGCCGCGCCTGCAAGCTGTTCGTGGTGCTACCGACGGAAAGCGGCGCGTTCCGACTTCAGGAACTGAACATCCCGAAGCCGGAGTAATCAGGCGGCGAAGACCTTCACGGTCTCGAGGTGCAGTTCGGCCACCTGCTCCAAGGTCAGGCCACCCCACTTATAGCCGCCAGCCAAGGCGAAGATATGCGGGACCTTCCTCGCCCGTGCCCATTGGACGACGAGCTTCTCGCGCTTCCGAATGATGTCCTTGGTGATGCCCTTCATGCCGCCGGCTTTCTCATACGTATCCATGCCGGCGTTATAGATCAGAAAATCCACGCGCTCCAAGGAATGCAGTGCATCCTCCACGTGCCCGAGGTAGCCCTTGGCATTGTCCACCTCGACATAGAAATGGCGCAGCGGGTCGGTCGGTTCCCAAGAGTCAAATGAGTTAACGGTGACGTCAGCCAGATACACCTGCTTATGGTCGCCAAGGATGTCGAAGGTGCCCCCACCGGCATGCGCATCGAGATCCAGGATGCCGACGGTCTTCACTTTCTTGAGCGCCTCGAGGG
>CAIYEN010000230.1 GCA_903925205.1 uncultured Opitutia bacterium
CTGCGAGCTCGACGCCAAGGCCGCCGCCGATGCTGGCAATTGGAACATCGAAGTCTGGAACTACGTCTGGTCGGCGGCCTACGGTTCGCCGGACATTTCCACGCTTGAGACCAAGGTGGCCGCCACTGAGCTCGGTAACGACGGCAAGCTCCAGTTCAGCAAGACCCAGATGTCGGAGCGCAAGCATGACCCCTTGACCGTTAAGTCCGCCACCGTCTCGGCCGATCGACGTTCCGTCTTCCTGGAGATTTCCGACCTCCGTCCCGCCATGCAGATGCAGCTCAAGTATGACATCAAAGCGGCGGACGGCGTCGAGCTACGCGGTCAGGTGATCAACACCATCCACGCGTTGGCGGAGTGATGGGACGGCTCAGCTGCGGAAGCGCATGATCCGGCGGTATTCCGCCGGGGTCATGTTTTCAGTGCGGCGGAAGGCCGCGAAGAAAGAGTTCAGGTTCGGGTAGCCGCAACGATGGGAGATGGCTTCGATCTTCTCGGTCGAGCCCGCGAGCAGGCGTTTGGCGGAATCGATCCGGACCGTACGCAGGCGATCTCCCGGCGTACACCCGACGTGTTTCACGAAGGCCTGGCGCAGGCCGCGTTCGGACATATGGGCGATAGCGGCCAGTTCTTTCACTCCAAGCGAGCCAGCGAAATGGTCGGTGATATGATGTAGGGCACGGATGACGCCTTCGTGGCCGGTGGCCAGGATGTCACTGCTCATGCGGGTGATCACTCCGGCCGGTTGGATGCGAATGGGTTCGATCGGGGCAGTCTCGCCGCGCATGAGCCGGTCAAGTAGCTCAGCTCCGCGATAGCCTTGTTCCTCGAGGTTCGTGTCGACGCCAGAGACGTATTTCTTGATCGCGCCGACCGAGAGTAGGTAGTCGTCGATACCGACGATCGCCACCTGGGTGGGGACGTGCAGGCCGGCTTCTTCGCATAGTTCGCGCACCTCGACGGCCAAGGTGCCGTTGGCGGCGAAGACCGCCAGTGGCTTAGGCGATTCCTTGAGTCGTGTCATCAGCCAGGTCCGACGACGTTGCCATTCGTCCTGGGCAGCTCCGCGTTTGCCGGTGGGCTGCCAGCGCAATTGCTCGCAGGCCAGGCCACGACGGCGGAGCGCTTCCGCGAAGGCTTCGCCACGTTCGACTTGCGACCAGTTCTCGGTGTCGCTGAAGAAGCAGAAGCGCGTCATGCCACGCTCGATGAAATGTTCGGCGACCAGCTCGCCGGTCTTGGCGTGATCCTGCACGACGTGCGCGAAGGGCGTATCCCGGCGGCGTAGGGAGAAGTCGACGGTTGGCTTATCGGCCTTGCGGACGAAGTCGGCCAGGTCGTCGCCGGCGCCCAGCCAGGCCAGGATACCGTCCCCATCCCAGCCCCAAGGGATCACCTTCTCGTGGATGATGCTGTGAGAGGCCAGGTGCCAGCGGTGCTCGGACGCGTACGTCGCGATGCCTTGGAGCAGACGATGGTCATACCAACCGAGGGCGAGCAGGACGTTACGAGGGCGTTTCATGCTGGAGAGTGAGGTTCAGGGCAGGAAGGCACAGAGACCGTCAAAAATCGGCACAAAGGTGTCCCGGAACGGTTCAATCTGCGAGTTATGCGTCATCGTGAGAATTAACCCATGTTTATTGGGTCAATATCGATAATCTTGGCTATTTAACCGGCCGGAGCAATCGCCGTTAAGTGCATCTTTTATACGAAAATCGGCACAAAAGACCGTAAGGACGGCAAAGTTGCCCTCAAACGACTTCGGCAATTCGGGCTCAGGCGTCCTTACGGGCGTCGAGGTCCATCCAGCGAGCCAGGGCTTCGGAGTGCTCGGCTTCGGCGGCATGGAGGCGCTTCTGCAGCGCGGCGGCCTTGGTGCCACCGTCCTTATAAATTTCAGGGTCGCCCAGCTGCACGGTGATCTGCGCCTGTTCAGCTTCGAGCTGCTCGATCTTGCCGGGGAGGGTCTCGAGTTCCTTGCGCTCCTTGTTGCTGAGCTTGGCGCCAGGCTGCGCGGAGGCAGCCGACTTCGCCGCGACGGGCTTAGTGGCGGTCCCGACGGCGGCGGTGCGCTTGGCCACGGCGATACGGGCAAGTTCGTTGCGCCAGTCGGTGTAGCCGCCGGCGTGCTCGGTGACGACGCCGTCGCCCTCGAAGACGAGGGTGCTTGTGACCACGTTGTCGAGGAAGGCGCGATCGTGGGAGACCATGATCAGCGTCCCGGCGTAATCCACGAGGATGTCCTCCAGGACGTCGAGGGTCTCGGCGTCGAGGTCGTTGGTCGGTTCGTCGAGCACCAGCACGTTGGCCGGCTTGGTGAAGAGTCGGGCGAGGAGGAGACGGTTGCGTTCGCCTCCGGAGAGCACCTTGGCCTTAGAGCGGGCGCGAGAAGGATCGAAGAGGAAGTCCTGCAGGTAGCTGATGACGTGGCGCGAGCGACCCTGGACCGTGACCGTATCGCTGTCTCCGGCGAGGTTCTCGGCGACGGTCTTGTCGTCGTCGATCTGTTCGCGCATCTGGTCGAAGTAGATCACTTCCATCTTCGTGCCGAACTTCAGGACGCCC
>CAIYEN010000231.1 GCA_903925205.1 uncultured Opitutia bacterium
GGTGACACGGGGGCAAGGGGCGTAAACGAGGGCCGGAGGACACGAGGACAGGAGAGAGGCAGCGCTTGGCGTGTTCTTGGTTCCTTGTTTTTGTGTAGCGGCCTCAAGGTAGGGACGGCGGAGCCGCGAGGTGGAAGCGGTTGGCGGTTGGGAACACAGAGAGGCAACTAGGGCAGCACGCGGTGCTGCCCCTGCCTGCGAAGGCGGAGTCTTCGAGGGGACACGTGGGCACGGTGACACGGGGACACGGGGCTGTTCCCGCGAATTAGCCGGGTAACGGGTCAGCCGGGGGGTAGGGGTGTTACAAAGTAATTCTTTAATTATAGTCGTATATTATCGCTTTGGGAGGGAGGGAGGGTGACATTGGCGGCCATGGAAACCACTACGTTGATCATCGTCTGGCTAGTTATTGCTGGCATCATTTTCTTCCTGGCCACGCGCTGGGTCGTCAATGTGGGTGCAACGGAGATCGCGCTGACCGAACGCCGTTACCTCGGGGGTGAACTTGAAGAGGGACGCGCCTTTGCCATGAACGGCCAAGTGGGGATCCAGGCCGCCTACCTCGCGCCGGGTTTGAAATTTATCGCTTACCCGTTTGTGCGCGTTCTTGAGACGACGGACTTCACGGTGATCGGACCCAACCAGCTCGGTATCGTGACGGCCACCGACGGCGCGCAGATGCCCGCGGGACGTATTTTTGCCGAAGATATCGCCGGCGAGAACCACGGTCAGTTCCAGAACCCGGAAGCCTTCCTTAACCATGGCGGCGTCCGCGGTGAGCAGTTGCGCTTCCTGACGAACGGCCAGTTCAAACTCCATTCTCGTCTGTTTAAAGTCCAACTGATTCAGAAGACCAGCATCCCGCAGGGTAAGATCGGGATCATCGAGGCACGCGACGGTGCGACGCTCGGGCCCGGACAGCTCGTCGGCCGCGCGGTCTTGGGTCATGATAATTTCCAGAAAGCAGAACTCTTCCTGAAGAACGGCGGCCAGAAGGGCCCGCAGGTCGATATCCTGCGCCCAGGTACCTATAATATCCATACGGGCATGTTTAAGATCGAAGTCCGCGATGCGGTCTCGGTCGGCGACGGCCAGATTGGAGTCGTCGAAGCGCTGGGCGGCGCCCCGATGACTCCAGGTGAGGTCGTCGCAGATAGCCCTGAAAGCGCCAATAATTTCCAGGATGGCGAAGCCTTCCTCAAGGACGGCGGCCAGCGCGGTCCGCAGACGGCCATCCTCGCTCCCGGCACCTATTACATCAACACGGCCCTGTTCTCGGTCTCGAGCAAGCCGCAGACCCAGGTCAAGCAGGGTGAGGTGGCGGTGTTGATTTCGAATCACGGTAAAGACCCTTCAGCGGTGGTGGCGAGCCCTGGTCCAAAGACTGGCCTCGATACCAGTGCCAAGGATACCGAGGAAATGCGTCTCAATGCCGAAACCATGCAGCGACACGTCGTGCCTGCCGGCTTCCGCGGGATCCAGCGTGAAGTCGCTGGACCGGGTCGATATAACATCAATCCTTTGGTTTATCAGATCGTGATTGTACCCACGACCA
>CAIYEN010000232.1 GCA_903925205.1 uncultured Opitutia bacterium
CCCTACCCAAGCCCTCTAGGGACAGCACGCAGTGCTACCCCTACCCCGAGGTAAAAGGACAGCACGTGGTGCTGCCCCTACCCGAGGCAAGTGCTGTGCCACCCCGAGGCAGGCGGGCGAAGCCCGCCGCACAACCCCTTGTCCCCCTGTCCCCTGGCCAACCTGTCCCCTTTTTTGCCCTTTCCCCTTGCGGCAGGTAGGGGGTGTCCTAACTTGCGGTTAACTTTCCAGACGCATGGTCACGGACAACAAACCTTCTTTGGTCACCCTCAACGTCGATGGCGTCGAACACCAGGTCCCCGCCGGGGCCAATCTGGTCGATGCGCTCGCCAAAATCGGCAAGGAAGTCCCCCACTATTGCTACCACCCGAAGCTCCCGGTGGCCGGCAACTGCCGCATGTGCCTCGTGGAGCTGGGCTCCCCCCTCCGCGACCGTGCCACGAACGAGTTAGTCCTGGAGAATGGTAAGCCGAAGATCGGTTGGCAGCCGAAGCCGGCCATCGCCTGCGCCACCACGGTTTCCCCGGGTCTACACGTCCGCCTCGAGTCGCCCGGCGTCAAAGCCTGCCGCGAGGGCGTGACGGAGATGCTCCTGCTCAACCACCCGCTGGATTGCCCGATCTGCGACCAAGCCGGGGAGTGTAAACTACAAGAATATTCTGCGGAATACGGCCGTGGCGCCTCCCGCTACGTCGACGAAAAGAACGCCAAGCCGAAGCACACCCGCCTCGGGCCACGCGTCACCCTCGACGACGAACGCTGCATCCTCTGCTCGCGCTGCGTGCGCTTCACCGCCGAGATCGCCAAGGACCCCGTCCTCGGCTTCGTGAACCGCGGTTCCTATAACACGCTGACCTGCTTCCCGGGCCGCGAGCTGGCGAACAACTACTCGCTCAACACGGTCGATATCTGCCCAGTGGGCGCGCTCACGAGCACCGACTTCCGCTTCAAGATGCGCGTCTGGTTCCTCAAGCAGACGGCGAGCATCGACACCGAATCCTCCGCGGGCGCCAACACGACCGTCTGGTCGCGCGAAGGGAAAATCTACCGCATCACCCCGCGCCAGAACGATGCCGTCAACGACACGTGGATGGCCGACTCCGGCCGCGAACTCTTCAAGGCCGTCGAGGCCCCGAACCGCATCACGCGCGCGACGGTAAAGACGTCCGCCGTGACGCTCGAAGCCGCCCTCACCGCCGCGGCCGAAGCGCTCGCCGCGGGCCCGCTCGCCATCGTCGGTTCCGCCCACGCTTCCGTCGAGGAACAGCGTACACTCGCGCACCTCGCCAAGCAGAAGGGCGCCAAGGTCTACATCCCCGCCCACCGCGGCGAAGGCGACGGCTTGCTGGTGTCCGCCGACCGCTCCCCGAATTTCCGTGGTGCCCTCGTCACCGGCCTCACCGACCACGCCGCCGATGCGGACCTCAAGGCCCTCGCCGCCGACATCGACGCCGGCAAGGTGAAGTCCGTCCTCATCGTCCGCGAAGACGTCACCGCCTTCGGCCTGCCCGCTTCGACGCTCGCGAAGGTCCGTAGCGTCGTCCTCGCCACGCACCACGACGTCACCACCGCCGCCGCCGAGATTGTGCTACCGGTGCTGTCCGTCTTCGAACGCAGCGGGACTTTCGTGAACTGCCAGTTCCGCCTACAGGCCTTCGCCCAAGCCGTCCCCGGCCCGGCAGGCGTGCTACCCGACCTCCTCGTCCTCGCGAAGCTTGCGGGCGCCGACGCGGCCAGCATCTGGTCCGACCTCGCCGCCAACGTCCCTGCCCTCGCCGGCCTCAACGGTGCACTCCTCCCTGCGGGTGGCGTGCAACTCGACGGCACTGCTTGGTCCGCTCTTTCCTTCCCGGAAGGTAAACTGCTGAAGTTCGCCCCGGTCGCCCAAGCCTAAGCCGACCATGGAACAGCTGCTCAACGACTTCCTCCTCTCGAAGGCTTGGTACTTCATCGCGGCCCGCGGGCTCACCGCGATTGTCATCCTGATGTCGATCGCCGCCTACGCGGTGCTCCTCGAACGCAAGGCCTCGGCGTGGATTCAAGGCCGGGTGGGCCCGAACCGCACCAACCACCCGCTCATCGCGTGGATTCCGTTCGTCGGCACGTTCCTCCAAAAGGGCGGCTTCATCCAGCCGGCGGCGGACGGACTTAAGTTCCTCTTTAAGGAAGACCCACTGCCTGGCCACGTCCGCAAGACGACCTACATCCTGGCACCGATCGTCGCGCTCGCCCCTGCCCTCTTGGCACTCGTCATGTTGCCGTTCGGTCGCCTGCCGACCGGCGAAGTGATCACGCTCTGTCCCGGCGCCGACATCGGCGTCCTCTTCATGTTCGCGATCAGCTCGCTCGGCGTCTACGGCATCGCGCTCGCCGGGTGGTCTGCTAACTCGAAGTACCCCTTCCTCGGCGCCGTCCGCGGCTCGGCCCAGCTCATCTCCTACGAACTCGCGATGGGCCTCTCGGTGCTCACGGTCTTCCTGGCGACCGCCAAGCCCGACCAAGATAACGCACTGAGCCTCGTCTCGATGGTGGATGCTCAAACGGGTGTCTGGAATATCTTCTACCACCCGATCGCCGCGCTGGTCTTCCTCATCTGCATCTTTGCCGAAGCGAATCGCCACCCCTTCGACATGCCGGAATCCGAGACCGACCTCGTCGGCGGCTTCCACACCGAATACGGCTCGTTCAAGTTCGGCCTGTTCTTCGTCGCCGAGTACAGCCACATGATCATCGGCTCCTCGCTGTTCATCGTGATGTTCCTGGGCGGTTGGCACTTCGTACCAGGCGTACCGACCGTGGGCAGTGGCCTGATCGCATCCCTCTTCGGCGTGGCGTGGTTCTTCTTCAAACTCTGCGCTTTCCTCTTCTTCTTCGTCTGGGTTCGCTGGACGATTCCTCGCTTCCGTTATGACCAAGTCATGCGGATTGGCTGGCGCGTACTCCTACCCGTCGCCGTCCTCAACCTCCTCGCCTACTTCCTCTGGTACGCCGTCAAAGGCTAAACACACCCATGGCCATCAAAGTCGTCGAACGCCGTCCCCTTTCCCTCGCGGAGCGCACCTACCTCCCGCAGATCCTCGCTGGCCTCAAGGTCACCTGGGATAACATGCTGCGCCCGCCCGTGACGCTTCAGTACCCGGAGGAACGACCCACCATCCCGAACGGCTATCGCGGCGTTCCCACACTCGTGCGCGACCCGAACGGCCGCGAGAAGTGCGTCTCCTGCCAGCTCTGCGAATTCGTCTGCCCGCCGAAGGCCATCCGCATCACCCCGGGCGAAATCGCCCCGACCGCAACCAACGCGCACGTCGAGAAGGCCCCGCAGGAGTTCGAGATTAACATGCTGCGCTGCATCTACTGCGGCCTCTGCCAAGAAGTTTGCCCAGAAGAAGCCATCTGGCTCCAGAGCCAGTATTCGATGACCGGCACGAACCGTGAGATGATGGTCAATAACAAGGCCAAGCTCTACGAACTCGGCGGTGCCTTGCCCGACAGCCACTACAAGTGGGACCGCAAGAAGGCTGAAGCCGAGCGCCAGGCCGAGTCGGGCCACTGAGTTCTCTCTGTGCGTACCAGCGCTGCGCGGTCAGGTGACCAAGCGACCGCGTGCACGTTGCCCATTTGTCACTCTCCCACGCCTTCCCCGCGACAGGCGTAGTTTGCTTTTCAGAACCTTCTCCCTTTTATCACCCGCATGTCCTCTCTCTTTTCTCCGCTTAAAGTCGGTGCCCTCACGCTCCCGAACCGCGTGCTGATGGCCCCGCTCACGCGTTGCCGCGCCGAAGGCGCCAACGTTCCGACCGCCCTGATGGCTGAATACTACGCCCAGCGGGCGTCCGCCGGCTTGATCATCGCCGAAGCGACGACCGTGAGCCCCCGCGGCCACGGCTACCCGAACACCCCGGGCATCTACACCGACGAACAGGTCGCCGGCTGGAAACTGGTCACCGATGCCGTGCACGCCAAGGGCGGCCGCATCTTCCTGCAGCTCTGGCACGTCGGCCGCATCTCGCACCCAGACTACCAGCCCAACGGCGAACTCCCGGTGGCCCCTTCGGCCATCGCGCCGAAGGGCCAGCTCTGGACCGGGAAGGCCATGGCCGACTATGTCGTACCGCGCGCCCTGCGCACCGAGGAAATGCCTGGTATCGTGGCCGAATACGTCCGCGGGGCTCGCCTCGCCAAGCAGGCCGGCTTCGACGGCGTCGAAATCCACAACGCCAACGGCTACCTCCTCGACCAGTTCCTGCGTGATGGTACCAATAAGCGTGCAGACGGTTACGGTGGCTCGGTCGAGAACCGCGCCCGCCTCACCTTGGAAGTCACCGCCGCCGTCGTCTCCGTCTGGGGCTCCGACCGCGTCGGCATCCGTCTCTCCCCCGGCGGCGTGTTCAACGATATGCATGACTCCGACCCGCAGCGCACCTTCAGCTACGTCCTCGGCGAACTCTCCAAACTCGAGCTCGCCTATGCGCACGTCACCCGCGTGACGGCTCAGGACATCGCGCACGGCGCCAAGGACGGCGTCGGCCCCAAGGAGCTGCGTCATTGCTTCAAGGGCGTGCTCATCACGGCGGGCGGCTTTGACCGCCCCCAAGGCGATGCGGCCATCCACGAGGGCTGGGCGGATGCGATTGCCTTCGGTGTCCCCTTCCTGTCCAACCCCGATCTCCCGAGCCGCCTCGAAAAAGGCCTCGGGCTGAACACCCCCGACGAAGGCACCTTCTACGCCTCCGGCGCTAAAGGCTATACCGACTACCCGTTCGCCCAGTAGCCGGGCAGGCGACCCAGGGTCGTCTTTCATGAACGGATTTGAAGCCGCCACACCTACGGTCGACTCCGCGTCCGGCCACTTCCCTCTTCCCTCCCCGCAAGGTCAGGGCTAGAAGTGCTTGAGCACCTCCGGGTGCCCTCCGAGTCCACATGTCCGTCCCTCCCCCCATTCCGTCCCCGACCGACCGTCCGCTCGCTCCGACCTACATCATCGGACATAAGAACCCGGACGCGGATGCGATTTGCTCGGCGATGGCTTATGCGGCCTTCAAGGAAGCGTCGGGTCAGACCGGTTACGTCGCCGCCCGTTGCGGCAATTCCAACGCGCGCATCGATGCCATCCTGAATCGCTTCGGCGCGACGCTGCCGGAATTCGTCGGCGACGTCACCCCGCGCGTCGAAGACATCATGCAGCGCAACCCGTATGTCGTCTCCGTCGACGACACCTGCGCCCGCGCCCTCGAGCTCCTCGACTTGCACGACGTCCGGGCCCTGCCGGTCCTCGACCGTGAAGGCCGCCTCGACGGCTACGTATCTATCTTCGGCCTGGGCGACTACTTCATCCCGAAGCCCAAGCGTGCGACGTCGATGCGCAAGGTGCAGAGCTCGATTGCCGCCATCATCCGTTCCATCGGTGGCACCGAGGTCATCGCCTTCGACCAAGCCGCCGTCGATGAGCTCTATGTGCGCGTCGCCGCCATGGAACTCGAGTCCTTCGGCAAGTCCGCGACCGCGGAAGGCATCCCGAACAACAAGAGCATCATCGTCGTAGGCGACCGAGACGACGTGCATCGCCGGGCTATCAGCATGGGCGTGCGTCTCATCATCGTCACTGGCGGCCACCGCATGAAGCCCGAGACGCTCGCCCTCGCCCAAGACGCCAAGGTCTCCGTCGCCTATGCCGACACCGACAGTGCCACGACGGCTTGGGCCGTGCGCGCCGCCACCCTCATCGGCGGCCTCGTCCAGCGCGATGCCCCGCGCTTCAGTCCACAGGAGAAGCTCGGCGTCATCCGCCGACGCATCATCCAGTCCAACGCGCTAATCTACCATGTCATCGACGAGGACGCCCGCCTCGTCGGCGTATTCTCGAAGTCCGATATCCTGAAGCCGGTACGGACCCGCTTGGTGCTGGTCGACCACAACGAGCTCTCGCAGGCCGTCGATGGCGCCAACGAAGTCGAGATTGCGGAAGTCGTCGACCACCACCGCCTCGGCAACCCGCACACCACGCAGCCGATTCTCTTCCTGAACCGTCCGCTCGGCTCCACCTGCTCGATCGTGGCCGACATGTTCCGCACCGCGGGGCTCACGCCGAACCCGCAAATCGCGGGGCTGATGATGTGCGGGATTATTTCGGACACGCTCCTGCTGCAAAGCCCGACGACGACGCCGCTGGACGTCTCGCTGCTCGCTTGGCTGACCCGTATCGCCGACGCCGATCCGCGCGCGCTGGCCGACATGATCTTCAACGCGGGCTCGGTGCTCTCGACGCTCTCGCCCGACGCCGCGGTCCGCGTCGACTGCAAGCTCTACAACGAAGGCGACAAGCGCTTCTCCGTCGCCCAGGTCGAAGAACTCGGGTTCAATAACTTCTGGAAGTGCAGCGATAGCCTACTCGAGTCCCTCGAGAAATATCGCCGTGAAAACGGGTTACACTTCACCTGCCTGCTCGTGACCGACATCGACACGCAAGGGTCGCTCTTATTAGTCCGCGGCGACCCCGACATCCTCCAAGGGATCACGTATTCACCCAAGACCCCGCCGTATATCTTCGACTTGCCTGGCATCGTCAGCCGAAAGAAGCAGCTCATGCCCTTCTTGGCCGGCTTGCTGAACCAGTCCGCGAACCAAGCATGAACGCCGAAGAAGCGATGCTGGAGTTCATGGGACGGCCCGAGTACGTCCCCATGAAGCTCGAAGCCATCATGCAGGCCATCGGCGGCGATAAGTCCGACCTCCGCCAGATGCGGAAGGTGATTCCCGGCCTCATCCGCTCAGGCGCCATCGCCGTCAAGGACCGCGAGCTCCTCATGTTGCCTTCGGGCAAGCTGCTCCCCGAAGGCACGATTCTGTTCCGCCAAAGCGGCTCCGCCCGCGTGGTCTTCACGCCGGAACCTGGCCAGAAGGCCCGCGACCCCGTCCATATTGAAGCCAAGGACACTGGCGTCGCCCTCCACGGCGACAAAGTCGTCATCAAGCTCAACCAAACCCGCCGCGAACGCGACCACGAGGATTGGGGCACAGGCACGGTCGTCCGCGTCACCAAGCGCGCGCTCACGTCCCTGACGGGCACCTTGCGCCGCACGCGCTTGGTTTGGTTCGTCGTCCCCGATGATCCCCGCATCTCGCGCGACATCGTCGTCCGCGACCCGATCCGCGCTGGCCTCAAGCCCGTGCCCAAGGAAGAAGATAAAGTCGTCGTCCGCCTCGACGCCTGGGAGCGCCGCAACATGAGCCCCACCGGCACGGTGACCGAAGTGCTGGGCGTCACCCACACGCCGATGGCCGAGTACCTCGCCATCCTGCGTCGCTATAGCCTCAACCCCGAATTCCCGCCGGCCGTCTCTTCGGAGGCAAACTCCTTCGGCTCAAAGGTCCGGGCCGACGACCTCTCCGGCCGCGAAGACTTCCGCACCATCCCGACGATCACCATCGATCCGGATGACGCGAAGGACTTCGACGACGCGCTCTCAGTGCAGCGTCTGCCGAACGGGAACCTGCGTTTCGGCATCCACATCGCGGATGTGTCGCACTACGTGAAGCCCGGCTCGCCACTCGACACCGAAGCCAAGGAACGCGGCAACTCGACCTACCTCGTCGGTACGGTGATCCCGATGCTCCCGCACGCCCTCTCCAGCGGCCTCTGCTCACTCGTCGAAGCGGAAAATCGCTTGGTCAAGACGGTCATCTGCGAATTCTCGCCTGACGCCAAACTCGTGAAGACGGAGTTCGCGAACTCGGTCATCTCGAGCCGCAAGCGCCTGACGTATAAGCAAGCCTACGCGTTCCTCCGCGGCGACACCAACGAGGCCATTCGTGCCCTCCCCGCCCCGCCGCCGCACCAGACCGGTTCGCCCGGCCGGCCGCTGGCCGAACTCACCGACGCCGAACTCGACCTCATCCGCACGATGATTGCGGACCTCTGGTCCGTCGGTAAGGTCCTCCGCGCCGAACGCTTCCGCATCGGGGCCCTCGACCTCGACATGAAGGAGATCAAGATCTACTGCGATAAGGATGGCTGGGCCGACCGCACCGTGGTGGTCGAGCACGACGAGTCCCACCAACTCGTGGAAGAGTTCATGTTGCTCGCCAACGAGACGGTCGCCAAGGCCCTCGACCAAGCGAAGATCCCCCACGTTTGCCGAGTCCACGACGAACCCGACCCCGAAAAGCTGCAGGCCCTGCGCGACCAACTCGCGGTCGATGGACTCAAGGTCGGTGACCTCACCGAGCGCAAGGAGATGGTCAAGCTGCTCGCGCTGCTCAAGACGCGCGAAGACGGCTATACGATTCGCATCCAACTGCTCCGCTCGCTCAAGCAAGCCTGCTACCGCGCTTCGCCCGACGGCCACTTCGGCCTCGCCAAGCGCCACTACTCGCACTTCACGTCACCGATCCGCCGCTACGCCGATCTCCTCGAACACCGCATCTTCGACGCCTATATCGCCAAGCACGGCGTCCCCTCCGCACCGAAGGACCCGATTCGCTCGCCCGGCATCGGCGAACTCGCACGTGCCTGCGAGCACATCTCCATCACCGAACGCAATAGCTCCGAAGCGGAACGCGACTCCGTGAAGATCAAGCTCCTCGAACTCTTCGAGCGGGAAGTCGAGCGCAAGGACAAGCGCCCCTTCGAGGCCATGATTACCGAGGTCAAGCCCCATGGCCTGATGGTCGAACTGACCGCCTCGCAGGCCTATGGCCTCGTGCACATGTCGACCCTGACGGACGACTACTACCGCATGAACGACGCCGGCACCGCCTTGCGGGGCAGCCGGACTGGCCGCGTCTTCATGGCTGGCGGCACGATTCAAGTCACCGTCGACCGCGTCGACCGCTTCAAGCGCCAGGTGGACTTCCGCCTCTACGACGACCGCCAGCCGAAAGTCCGCCCGCCCGACCGTCGACGCGGCTGAGCCGACCGTTTTGGGATTGCCTGAGGGTTGGTACAAGAAACGCTCAAGGCATGCCCCTGCCCCGCCCCCTCATCCTGGCGTGCCTCTTGCTACTCGGCCTCCGGCCGACCCCTGCGTCCGCCCAAGCTACGCCGACGACGGGGCAGCCAGCCGTCACGACGGAGGCCGCCAAAGCCCAAGCGGAGGCCGAGAAGAAGGAGGAGGAACGCTTCCTGGCGATGGTCAAGCGCTTCAAGGAGATGCCCCAGCTCGAAGGCAAGGTGACGTTGACGAAGGCCAAGGCGACCTTGCAGCTCAAGGAAGGCTATCGGTTCATCGGCAAGGACGACGCAGCCTTCATCCTCTCCGACATCTGGCGCAACCCGAAGGAAGCCATCCGCGGCGTCGACGGTATCATCGTGCCCAAGGGCTTCAACCCCTTCCGAGAGGAGGCCTGGTGCGTGGTCGTCTCCTACGACAAGTGCGGTTACGTGAAGGACGACGACGCAGCGGAGATCGATGCGAAGAAGTTGCTCAGCGCTTTCCATGAACACGAAGAAGAAGTCAACGAAGCCCGTAAAAAACGCGGTTACGACGAACTCTGGTGTGTGGACTGGGCCGAGAACCCCCATTACGACAAGGCCCGTCACATCATCTTCTGGGCCAAGCGGCTCTCGTCGGTGCGCGCCGGTACCGACCACGACACGCTGAACTACGACGCCCGTTGCCTCGGCCGCCGCGGCCTGCTCTCGCTCAACGCGGTCGCGAGTATGAAGCAGCTCCCCGAGATCAGGGCAGCGATGGAAGGCATTATTCCGCAGGCCAACTTCGACGCTGGGGAGACGTACGCCGACTTCAACGCGAGCACCGACCATGTCGCCGAATACACCGTCCTCGGCATCGTCGCCGCCGGCGCGGCCGCCAAGCTCCTCGGCAAGGGCGCTTTCCTCGTGGTGCTGCTGAAGTTCGGCAAGTTCCTGCTCATTCCGGTCATCGCTGGCTGGAAATATATCGTGCAAGGGAGCCGCTGGGTCTGGGCGAAAATCACCGGAACCAAGCCCGTGCCGCCAGCGGCAGCCGAGACCAAGGCCTTGGATGCGCCCGCCGCCGCGGAACCACCCAAGCAAGATCCACCCGCGAATTGAGCCGGGCCGACCTTAACCCCGCAACAAGCGCCACCAGGTGGCGGCGTATTCGCGGCCCGTCTTCCCGAGGCGAATTCGGCCAGCGTCGTCATCCGTCCAGACGACTGGGATTTCTTGGATGCGCCCACCGGCACGGGCCAGCCGCACGAGCACTTCGGCCCCGAACGAAAATCCGCGGGCCGCCGCCGGCAAGGCCAGCGACGTATAGCTGGAACGACGCACGAGCTTCAGGCCACAACCGGGATCGGTGATGGTAGCGCCTGGCAACCATCGCCAAAAAAAGGACAGCAGACTCGAAATGAACGTGCGGGCGAGCGAGCGGCCACGCACTTCCGAGTCGTCATGCCAGCGCGACCCCGCGACCGCGTCACACACGCCCGAACGAATCAACGCAGCGCCTAACCCGAGGGCCTGCGGGTCGGTCGCCATGTCGGCATCACAATAGGCGAAGACGTCACAGTCCGCCGGGGCGGACTCCCAACCGCGCCGAATCGCTAGCCCCTTGTCGCCGGTTTCCGCCGCGCGTAAATAAATGAGTGGGCGAGCGAACAGTCCGGCCGACGCTTCGGCAACCGTGCGGGTGGCATCGGTTGACCCGTTATCCGCGACCAACACCTGGGCATCATGCAAGCCCTGCGCGCGGAGGCTATCCGCCAACAGCCGCAACCCAGCCCCGAGGCGGGCCACTTCATTGCGGGCGGGGATGACGATGAGCAGGGCCATGCTTAAGCCGAAAGTGCCTAATCATGAGCGACTTTCAACCCAGCATCACCCTTATCGAGACCTTATTGAGAACACGTCTCATTAATTAATTGACTAGTGAGACTCGTTCTCAATAAAACCCGTTCCTATGCGTACTACCCTCCTCACGCCCTGCCTGTTGATTGCTGCCGCCGCCTCTGCCTGTGAAAACCCGTTCGGCTATTCCTACCTCGCCGAAACGCTGAAGCCTGGGAAATTCGAGTTCGAGCAGTATGTCACCGGTCGTTTTGGCAAGGACCTCGGTGCCGGCTACGAAGCGGGCTACCGCGCCTTCGACCTCCGCACTGAGATGGAGTTCGGCCTCTCGCCCACCGAGCAAATCGCCGTCGAGGTCAATCAGTCCTACTTTGATTCCTCCGCCCGCCAGGGCCTCCGCTTTGATGGCATCAACGTGGAATACATCAAGATGCTAGCCAACCCTGACAAGGAAGACTGGGGTCGGGCGCTCTACCTCGAAGCGGGCTACTCACAAATCAGTAAGCATGACGGACACCTCCGCGACCGCTGGATTCTCGAGTCGAAATACATCCTCCAGCACAACTTCGGCGCGGACAGCCGTTGGCTCTACGTCGCCAATCTCGGACTCGAGCTCATGCACACCCAAGGGGGCGAAGACGCCTTCGAAGTTTTCGCCACGCAGGGCCTCTCCTACCAACTGACCAAGGACTGGACCGTTGGCGTCGAATCCTTGGCTGCAGCTGAATGGATCGAAGGGGGAGACTTTGAGGAATCTGGCGTGTTCGTCGGCCCCTGCCTCAACTACCGCAAGGACAACCTCTCGGTCGCGCTCACGGTGCTCGCCCAACTCACAGGCGCGCCGGCCAACAAAGGTAGTTTGAACGTCAGCGAGTACAGCCCTTACGAAGCCCGCCTCAAGGTGTCTTGGGAGTTCTGAGCGAAGGCGGACCACCATTAACAGGCAGGGACCGCAGCACGTGCTGTCCCTACCTCAGCGAAGCGCCGCCTTGACCGTCGCGAGCATCTGCTCCGGCGAAAGGCCGTTGGCGGCACGCAAGGTCTTCACATCCGTGGCGTGGCCCACGAAACGATCGGGCCAGCCGAGGCGAACGATCGGGGTGCGCACGCCGTATTCGGCGAGCGTCTCGAGCGCACCCGTCCCGAAGCCGCCAGTGACGGCCCCGTCTTCCAGGGTAACGATGAGTCGGGCCACCTTGGCCTGTTCGACGAGCAACGTCGCGTCGATGGGCTTGGCGAAGCGGGCGTTAACCACGCCGACCGAAAGGCCGGTTTCGGCCGCAAGTTTTTCGGCGAGCGCTTGGGCTTCGGGCACCATCGTGCCGAGCGCCCACAACTGAATGTCGGCACCGGGCTGCAGTACCTCCGCCTTACCGAGCGGAATCAGGGCGGGCTGAGCCTTGATGGCCTTACCGGCGGCGGGACCACGCGGGTAACGAATAAACATGGGCGCCCCCGACTGCAGCGCTGTGTGCAACATGTCGGAGAGTTCATCCTCATCCTTCGGCTGCATCAGCGTGACGTTCGGAACGCACCGCAGGTAGGCGATATCGAAGAGACCGTGGTGCGTCGGGCCATCGCTCGGGGAGACCCCGGCGCGATCCATGCAGAAAGTCACCGGCAAGCGCTGCAGGCAGACGTCATGGATGACCATATCGTAGGCGCGCTGCAGGAAGGTAGAGTAAATCGCACAGACCGGCCGAAGGTCGCGCGCGGCTAAGCCGGCGGCGAAGAGGGCCGCGTGTTCCTCGGCGATGCCGACGTCGTGATACTGCCCCGGCAAGGCCTGCTTCAATTGATTGAGCCCCGTGCCCGAAGGCATCGCCGCGGTCACGCCGACGACTTTCGCATCGGCCTTGGCTTCGCGGACCAGCAAGGCACCGAAGACGTCCTGCCAAGCCTTGGGCGCCCCCGGCTTACCGGTGGCCAAGCTGTCGCCGGTCTCTGGATCGAAAGCGCCCGTGCCGTGGACTTTTTCCGGATTCTGGAGCGCGGCGCCGAGGCCCCGCCCTTTTTCGGTGCGGACGTGCAGCAGCACCGGGCCTTTCGCATCCTTGCAGAAGCGAAGGTATTTTTCGAGCGTTGGGAGGTCGTGCCCATCGATGGGTCCGATGTAACGAATCCCGTACTGCTCGAAGAGCGACGAATTACGCGTGTACCAATTCTTGACGTGCCGCTTGAAGCTGCGTCCGAAATCGAGGAGCTTGGTGCCGACGCGGGTCCGGCCCAGCAGGCGCTTCAAGCCTTGCTGCGACTGGTTATACGGACGGGTGACGATCAACTTGTTCAGGATGTCAGCAATCGCCCCGACGTTACGGTCAATCGACCACTCATTGTCATTGAGGATGATGACAAGGCGCTTGGTCGAATTGGCGGCGTTATTCAGGGCCTCCATCGTGACACCGCAGGTCAGCGCCGCGTCGCCGATGAGCGCGACCACATGCGCGTCTTCGCCGAGGCGGTCGCGGGCGTTGGCCAAGCCCACGGCGGCGGACAAAGCCGTCCCCGCATGGCCGGCGCCAAAGACGTCGTGCAGGCTCTCCTCTCGATTGAGGAATCCAGATAAACCGCCCGTGGTGCGGATACCGTCAAAGTCAGCGCCGTTGCGACCGGTCAGTAACTTGTGGACGTAGCCTTGGTGGGCGACGTCGAAGACGAATTTATCTTGGGGCGTATTAAAAACGCGGTGGAGTGCAATGGAGAGCTCGACGACGCCGAGGTTAGGGCCGACGTGGCCGCCGTTCTTCGCCGTGACGGCGATGAGGCGTTCGCGGATTTCTTGGGCCAGCAACGGCAACTGGGCTGGTGCCAAGGCTTGGACGTCCTGCGGCCCGCGGATTTGAGGAAGCAAGGCCATCGCTTAGCCCTGCTCAGAGTCAGCCGCCTTCTTGCCCAACTGCTCGATCCGCAACTCGGCGGCCTGGAGGCTGGACTGACAGGACTTCAGCAAACGCATCCCCTCTTCATACTTAGCGACCAGTTCATCGAGCGAAACCGTGCCGGACTCCAGCGAGTCGACGAGCTTCTCCAGCTTCGCCATCTCGACTTCAAAGGACTCCTTGCCGGAGGCAGGGCTAGCTTTTTTATCCGCGCTCATGGACGATGACTGTCGGCCGAGTTGCCCGGGCTCTCAAGCGGATTGTGCAGGAATCAAAACGGGAGCCGGGCCCGCAAGGCGACCGCATCCAAGCCTTGAAAGGCCACCACCTTGGAAGACGAAGCTTGGCCGGAGACCACGGAGACGGCGGCGCACGGCAGGCCCACCTTCGCCGCCAATAAAGCCACCACTTCACGGTTGGCCTTGCCGCCCTCAGGGGGGGCCGCGACACGAACCTTCAAGGCCTCGCCGAGGCGACCAACGATCTCGGTGCGGGACGCCCCGGGGACGACCTTCACCTTAAGCCGGGCCGCACCCACGCTCACAGCACTTCCGTCAAAGCGGCCACTGTCTTTGCGTCGAGCTTACGCACCAACGCCACCGCCAGATCCACGCAGGCCTTGAGGTCGGCGACGTCGATGACGGCGTTGTGGGTGTGGATGTAACGTGCGGGTACGCCCAACACGATGACGGGGATACCCAACTCATGGGCTTGGAAGGAACGGGCGTCGGTACCGCCCGTGCGGCGCACCGCGAGCTGGCACGGAATCCCGCGTTCGGCGGCGACCTGCAGCGTCAGATCCACGAGCCGAGGATTCATAATCGCGGTGGGATCGAACGCGCGCACCTGGACACCCGCGCCGAGCGAGCCTTGCGACTCGGAGGGATTCATCCCGGGGACATCATCGGCGGGCGGCCCTTCGAGGACGATGACTACATCAGGCTTGGCCAAACGGGCGGCAACCGTTGCGCCGCGGCAACCCACTTCTTCCTGGACCGTCGCGAGGGCGAGATACTGATTCGGCGTCGGCTTTGCCTGCAACTGGTGCGTCGCCAAAGTCAAAGCCGTCATGCCGACGCGGTTGTCAAAAGCCTTGGCGGCATAAAGCCCAGGCTCGGCCAGCGGGGTAAACGGGCCGTCGGGAGCAACGGGGTCGCCCGGACGAATACCCAGTTGCAAGACGGCCTCACGGGAACGGGCGCCGATATCGACGTAGGCTTTATCCACGGTCGCCGCTTGGGCGCCGCCTTGATGCGGAGGCAACGCGACGACGATGCCGATGAACTCACGCTGCGGGGCGCGAGCCCACACGCGGAGACGCTGGGCCGACAGCACGCCATCCGGCCAACCCCCGATGGGCACTAAGCGCAGAAAGCCGTTCGGCGTGATTTCCTGCACGAGAAAACCAATCTCATCCATGTGGGCCGTCAGCACGACGCGCGGCCCCTTCGTGGCTTTGGCCGGGGCAGCGAGCACGCCACCGAGGCCATCGGCGCTCAAGGTGCGGCCGCGCATCTCGCGGACAAAGATGGCGCGCACGGCGTCTTCATGGCCAGAAATACCGTGGGCTTGGGTGTACTCCTCGAGGAGAGAAAGCGACTTATCGGCGGGCATAGGGGAGAAAAAGCTTAGCGATTGGGGCGCGTCAACAAACGCGGACGCAGGCCGGACTTCGCCACGGCGTCGAGGGCGGCGATGGCGGCACCCGTCAACGAGCGCTCGTCCGCAATGATGAGCACTTCGGCGCTGGGGGACTGGAGAGCCTTGGCCGCCAAGGCCTGCTCAAGGGCCGCGCGGGTGATCGGCTTACCTTCCAGGAAAAGTTTTCCTTCGCGATCCACCGCGACGACCAAGCTCGCCGCCGTCGTGCTCGCCCCGCCGGCATCGGCCGCGGGAGGCACGATGGCCAACGTTCGAGCTTCCTCAAAACGCCCCGCCAACAGCAAGAAGAAGACCAAGACGACCATCACGTCGATCAACGGAATCACGTTGATATCGGCACGCCGG
This sequence comes from uncultured Opitutia bacterium, assembly GCA_903925205.1. Classification (GTDB taxonomy): domain Bacteria; phylum Verrucomicrobiota; class Verrucomicrobiia; order Opitutales; family UBA953; genus UBA953. Next base: position 15,661 of record CAIYEN010000232.1, read on the forward strand.
CGACGGGGAACGACCAGACTCATCGCGGGTTTTTTTCTAAGCCTTCGACGAGCACATCGAGCTGCGAAGACATGACTTCCACCCGACGACCGAGCCAGTTAGCGCCAATGAGTGCCGGGATGGCGATGCACAAGCCGATCATGGTCGTGCTCAACGCCAAGCCGACCCCACGTGTGAGCGTCTGCGAATCGGGCAGGCCGTGGTCAGGAAAAAGCGTGGCGAGCCCCGTGACCGTCCCGAGCAGGCCGAGGAGCGGGGCACCAGCGACAATGCTATCGATCAGGAAGAAGCCGCGTTGCAGGCGGACCAGTTCAGCGCGCGCGTGGGCCTTGAGCACCTCGCCCGTGGCCCCCTCTTTCCAGCGCAGCACCAAACGCCCCGCGACCGAATCGGCGGCCTCCGAGTTCAGTTCCTTGGCGCGACCTTCTCGGACCAGCTTAAGCACGGCGGCCGGGGCGACTTTGCCAGGCATCAGGGCCAGGGCGCGTTCGATCACGAGAAAAACGACCAAAATGGAGCAAACTCCCAGCGGCCAGATAAAGAGACCAGCACCTTCGAGAAGGGTATTCACAGAAGAAACCCTGAACGCCGCCCTCCAATCGGCAAGCCCACTCTCCTTATGCCCATTATATGAATGGATACATTCATATAATACTCTAAATCGCTCATATAATTCGGCAATACACTGCCGAAACTTCGTAAGGCGAGTACCCAATCTTTTGACAACAGAAACCCCGATGCCACATTTAATATATACCCCATTTCAATGCGTCGCCCCCGCAAAGGTTTCTCCCTCGTTTTATCCCTCACCATCATGGCTGGCATGGTGATGTTGGTCATCGTCCTCGCCGCTTTCCTGCAGGTCGAAAGCAAGCTGGCGCTCGCGCACAACGGCTACATGCGGGCCCGTTTCAACGCCCTCGTCGCCGCGAAAATCGCCATCGGCCAACTGCAGCAACTCGCCGGCCCCGACCAACGCGTGACCATGCGGGCCGACCTCTATGCGGATGACAGCATCGCACCCGGTCCGCTTGACGCGACTACCATCGCGAACACGGTCAACCCTTCCGCCCCTGTCGGGCGTAAACTTTCCCACCAAAAACGCTACTGGACCGGCGTCTGGGCCACCGGTGGCGTCAATAGCACCAAAGTCCGCGACTGGAACGTCATGGACCCGCACAGTTCGCGACTCTTCCTGGGCTGGCTCACCTCCCCCGGCGTCATCAGCACGACCGACCCCGAAGCCCCGGACGCCACCAAGCTGCCGAACTACCTCGCGAACCGTTCGTACTTCGATAACTTCGGCAAAGTTCTCAATCCCGCTACCTACGACGGGCAAAAGCTCATTGATGACTTAGCCAACCCGATTGCCGCCGCACCGGATGGACTCCTCGTCCCGTTAGTCGGGCGCGGCTCCGTGCAGCTGCCCGGCAGCGTTAACCGCTTCGGTCTCGAATATTCCGGTCAGATTGACGCCCTCCCTGTCCCCCTTCCGGGTGCGACCACCGCGGGTGGCATTTCTACTGGCATCAACGGACGCTACGCTTTCTGGGTCGGCGACGAAGGCCTCAAGGCCAAGGCCAACCTCCCCGACGCCTACGCCGTCACCGCGACTGGGGCCAGTTTCTCTTCGGTCACCGATTGGGATGCCGGCTTCCGTGCCTCCGCCGCGCAACGCAGCGCCATCGAAGCCATCAAGCCAGCCGATAAGACTGACATCACCGGTGCCACGCTTCTGCCCACGGCCTTCACTTTCGGCCTCTGGCGCGATGCGGACACCACGACCGCCAGTAAGTGGGACGCCCTGTTGATGCGCACGGTCAAGGACCGCACTGCCCTCACGCTCTGGGCAAACAAAGTCGGTAACACCTCCGCCGGCGAGGCGATGATCACCGCGAGTAAAGCTTTGTGGCATGACGTCACCCCGTGGTCGTTCTCGACCCTGACCGACACCTATAACGGCGGCATCAAGATGGACCTCTCGACGGCCTTTGAAATCCCCTACGCGGATTACCGGGCGCTCGAAACCTACGCCGGCCAGAAGAACGCCACGATCACGACCGACCCGAAACTCCGTCGCCCCTCCCTCTTCCATGATGCGGCGGGGCCGACCGACCTCGACTTCAACCGCCCCAACATGCTCGACTACTTGGGCTCGGCGAGCGACTTGCTGAAATCGGCGCCGCGTTCCCCGGAATGGGCTCCGCGCTTCATGCAAGGCACGCTCGGTTCTGGCTATGCGACCCTGAAGAACCTGAACGGCGGCGAAACGCCAGAGCGCATGGGCTTTGTCTACGAAATCCCCTTGCGGGGTAATTTCTTCGGCGGGGTCGTCCAACGCCCCTCCGCGTTCTCCGGCCTCGGCGCCGGGGACGTCGACAACCTCAACAACCGGATCGTGCGCGGCCCGACCTGGGACTTATACCGCAACTATTACCGCATGTACAAGCGCGAGCTCGAAACCGCCGGCGCAGCGAATAAGATTCTCGGGCAGAACGCCGTCGCCGACGCCACCACGGTGATGGCTCGGGGCGTCGAACCCCTCTCCTACGCTGCTGGCGACCGCGGCACGCCCGTCGCCAAGCAAGGCACTGGCACCTTCTCCGTCAGCCCACCCGGCTTCTACGGCGCGTATCCCGGCAGCGGCACCTCCAACGACTACCACTACCGCAACAACTACAGCTCGGTTGTCGGTCCGAACTACCGCGCCCAAGGCGGCTACATGAACCCCACGACCTCGTCGACGGCCGGCATCGGCACACCGACCGGCCGCACCGGTTCAGAGGCCGCCGATTCGAGTTACGATCAGCCACGCCTCGCCACGACGCGCCTCTGGCCGACTTCCATGAAGGTCGCGCCCAGCATCATCCGTTTCTCGTTAATGTATTCGGTAGTCTGGAACGACGACATGCTCGGCATCGCCGTCGACCCGCTCATCACGGTGCACAACCCCTACGATTGCGCCATCGAGTTCCAAGGCATCGCGATGCTGATGAATGCCTACTCGCTCTCGCACCTCTTCGAATTCTACGCGGGCAATCAAATCATCGGGGACGTCTTCCCGGGCACGAGCTTCGAAGAAGGCCGCGAATTCTCCTTCCGCGCCGTGGCTGGATCCAGCAACGGCACCTCGCCGAGCAGCGTCTTCCGACTCGAGCCGGGCGAAGTCCGCGTGCTGAGTTCGACCAAAGGCCCATTGCGCAAATTTGATACCAACGGCAACAACCAGGTTCCTGGCGACTTCGTCTACGAAGAACAAAGCCGCATGTTCTTCCCCATCGACGCGTACGCGGGTCTCCGTAATTCCTCGGGCGCCGCCATCGCCGCCACGAGCAACGCGACCCTGCAGGCCGTCCAAACCGCCCTCCCTGGCTGGGATGGCACCATCCCCTCGCTCAACTCGATTATCGCACAGCGCGGGCTCTCGCTCAACGTCCGCGTCCGTAATGAAGGCGGCGTGGCCCTCGGCGGAAACATGTTCCTGAACAACAGCATCCGCGGCGGCGGCCACGTCGTCGATGGCGGCTACCAAACCTGGAACTTCTACCTGCTGAACAAGTACAGCCATGACAACCAGCAACTCAGCTGGGGCCGGCGCTGGTTCGGCACGACCGACGACACGCGCCAAGCCGGCGGCACGGGGGCCGTCATGGGCGTTGAACTCGTCAACGAACCGCTGCTCCTGAACTTGCGCTGCATGACCACGGGGTGGCCGATGTACGGCAACGCGAACAGCGGCTATACCGTGAACAGTGACCCGGAATTCGGCGCCGCCCAAGGCTTCGGCAGCCAATGGTCGCGCTCGCTCCAGCTGGCGCCCGTCACCATCCTACGGTTTGCCGGCCAAAACCAAGACGCGTGGGCCAATGCGGGCAGCGCGGTCGACAAGCAGAAGTTCTTCATCTTGGACATCCTCGCCCGCGGGGCCAAAGAAACCTATGCGGGCAATAACTGGTATCCGCAGAACAGCAGCTATGTGCCCAGCGGCGACTTCGACCGCATGAAGACCCCCGAAGAGATGCGCTCCGCCCCGATGTCTCCCTACGTCTTCAGCACGCGGGCCTCGCAGGCGTTCATGTTGGGCTACGATGGCAAGACGCACGCCCCGGCCGGCTGGATTATGAGCCAACGCGCGGTCGACCAACTCGGCGTCAACAAGATGTACGACATCGACAACTCCGGCCGCAACCGTGGCTACTGGGGTAAGAGCGTCCTCGTTGGCCAAGGCGGCAACAATAACGTCATCCTCTTCCCCATCCCGCGTCGTCCCTTGCTCTCGCTCTCGCAGCTCGGGGATGCGGCGACTGCGCAGACCGACACGGAAGCGGACCTCACCGTCGGCGCCTCCTTCGCCCACCCGGGCATCAAGAACCTCACCAAGGTCTGCGACTGGCCCGGCACCAAAGGCGGCGAGGAACCCGTTATCGAACACGGCTACGTCGCCAAGGCGATGGGCTCAAACGTCATCCGCCATAACGCCAACATCCGCACCGACGATGCCTTTGCGGCCAACCTCGCGCTCTGGGACAGTTACTTCTTCAGCGGACTCAACGCCCAAGTCGCCTCCTACAGCGACGCCGCCTCGACGTGGCCGAGCGGCCCGAACCTACCAACCGACGCCAAGGTCAAGGCCGACCAAGCCCTCGCGCTCACCGCTAACGGCGTCACGGACCTCACGAAGATCGCTGGCATCAAGGACGCCCTCGACAAGGGGAGCAATCCACTGGCGAACAAACGGGTGGCTTATGCGCCGACCACCGGCGGCCAGCCGTTCACGTTCCCTCACCCCGGCTACATTCCAACGAACGCGCTCTACGATGGCGGCTTCAACGTGAACTCGACCTCCAAGGCGGCGTGGAAGGCAGTCCTTGGCTCGTTGCGCGGACAGAAACTCCCAGACGCGTCGGGCGTCTCCACGGGCACCGCGCTTACCCGGTTTGCGCGGGCCTTCGGCAATAGCGACGGCGCCACCGCCCCGTGGACGGCCTACCGTGAACTCACGGACACAGAAATCGATACCCTCGCCGCCGCCGTCGTGAAAGAAGTCCGGAAACGCGGTCCGTTCATGTCGCTCTCCGACTTCATCAATCGGCGCTTGGTGGCCTCGGATAATTTTGGCCTGAAGGGCGCGCTCCAAGCGGCCATCGACTCGACCAACATCAACGATCAGGCCATCACCAACGCCGGCGGGACGTTCGCCGCGGTGCCCGGCCAGCCACTGTCCGACCCCTACCTCCCGCTCCCCGCCCAAGACCGCTTCCCCACGCTGCGCTCGCTCAGCAAAGACAGCAGCCAAGGCTCGGCCATCGCTGGTCTGGGCGCCCCGGGCATCGTGACCCAGAAGGACGTTCTTAATTCCATCGGACCCAACCTCACCGCCCGTTCGGACACCTTTGTGGTCCGCGCCTACGGCGAAGCCCTCGACAACGCCGGCAACCCGATCGGCAAAGCTTGGGTGGAAGTGGTTGTCCAACGCACCACGGAATTCGTCGGCCCCGCCTGGGTCGAACCGAACCGTCGGAAACAGAACTACCGTAACAACGACGGCACCACGACGTCCGAATACGACACCAAGCCCATTGTGGACCACTTCGAACGTAACCCGCTCGCCACTGGCACCGCCCAGACGGGCAACATCAACCGCCTCTTCGGCCGTCGCTTCAAGGCAACGTCGACCCGCTGGCTGAGCGGCAACGAAATCTAATTCCATGTCCTGGCTCCGTTTTTGCTTCGCCCTGCTTTGCCTGGGCGCCCTCCCCTTGCCTGCGGCCGACGCGCCGAAGGTGGAATCACGCCACTGCGCCCTCCGCTTTGCTTGGTGGAATTTCCCGCGCAAGGTGCCGGAACTCGCCCTGCAGATGGGCCGCGAACGCATCCCCGTCTCGCCGAACCCGATGTCACTGAGCAACCCCATCGACTACAAAGGCGACGTGAACGCGGTGCTGCTCAAGAAGGTCACCACGGGAGAGACGGAGAAGGACGGTAAGCCCAAGTTCGGCTGGGTGCCTTATGCGACCATCGCCTTAAGTCCCACGGACACGGACATGGGCGTCTTGCTGATCCCCAATGAGGCGGACGATACTTGCATCACTCGGACGTTCGACTTTGGCCTGGAAGCATTCCCTTACGGAACGCTCAAACTCGTGAACTTTTCGCGCGCGCGGATTGCCTGCAACTTAGACGGGGCCGTGTTCATGACGGAACCTGGCCAGACCGCCCAATGCCCGAAAAAGTTTGAGGAGCGTACCATCGCCTCCATTGCGGTCGCCGCCCTCGAAGCCGACGGCCAACAACGCGTGCTCTACTCAACCAAGGTCATTCTTAATAAAACGTTCCGCACCCTGTTCTTCATCATCGAAAAGAACGGGGCTTCCGAGGATGAGCGCTACCAGAGCCAGTGCATCTTGGACGTGAACCCTTATCCGAACGGCGTGCCCCCGCCACCCGTCGCTCCCGCGAACAACGGCAAGGGCACCGGGAAAGCTGAAGCGAAGACCCCAGGCAAGGCGGCGAAATAGTACAAACACAGTGCTATATGACGGCCTTCACGCATTAGCCTGAAGACCGTCTTTATTACCGATTGTATCAATTGGGTGACTGGCTAATTTCACCCCATGCCCCCCACGCACAAGCGAGGATTTTCGCTCGTCCTATCTCTTACCATCATGGCTGGGATGGTGATGCTGGTGATTGTGCTCGCCGCCTTCCTGCAAGTCGAGGGACGCCTCGCCACCACGCATTCGGCTTACCTGCGCGCCCGCATGAACGCTGCCGTCGCCGGCCGCCTCGCGGTCGCCCAACTGCAAACCCTGGCGGGGCACGATCAGCGCGTGACCGCCCGCATGGACTTGCTCGACGGCACGAAGCAAGGGACCTCCCTCAACACCTATCTGCAAAGCAAGGCCGCCCTCACGGTGGCTGAAGATAAACGGACCTGGACCGGCGTCTGGTGTACCGGCGGCGCTGACCAATCGAAGATCCGCGACTGGCTGGTCACCGACCCGGATAAGCGCCTCTTCCTCGGCTACCTCGTCTCCGCCGACCCGAGCACTGGCCAGGCCGTGGCGAACATGGTGCCGAACCGCCAGCTAAAGATTGGTGAAGCACTCTCGATGGACCAGTTGCTGAAGAGCGCCGCGACGGCTGCGAGCACTTCGGTCCGCACCGTTCCTTTGCTCGCTTACGGCACCATTGCCCGCGACGCTAAAACCGATACCCGCGTCAAGATTCCGCCACTCCCCCTGCCCGGCGTCGGTACCAACGACGCCCCGCTTGGCAACTATGCTTGGTGGACCGGGGACGAAAGCATCAAGGCAAAGGTCAATCTTTCCGAAGCCTACACAACATCGCCGAACGTCTGGGACAAGGGCTTCCTCTACAGTGCCGCCCGGCGCACGGGCCAGGAAACGCTCGGCGGCAGCACTTCCCTGGCGTGGCCTAACTTCAAGCTCTGGGCCGACGCCGACATCGCGTCAATCGGCGGCTCCAAACTTTCCTACGTCTCTTCCGGGGGCGACCTCGGCGCTTGGGCGGCCGGCATCACCGCCAATGCGGCCAACGGCACGCTCGCAGCCGACACCGTCGCCAAGTACTACAACGACATCACGCTCCGCTCCTATGGCGTGCTCTCGGACACCTATAACGGCGGGCTCCGCACGGACCTTTCCATCGCCTTCGAGTTGCCGCACGAAGACTTCAAACTACTGGGCGAATTCCATGACAGCCCAGGCTCTCCAGGCGACCGTAACGTGATTAACCTCGCGGGTAATTTCGGATTCTCCGCCGCCAACACGCCGTCGTTTGCCGAATGGGGCGACACGAGCAATAAGCTCGGCTTCGTCTTCGAGGCTCCGATTCCGAACAACACGAGCGGCCCGTCGGCCGTCCCACCAGCGATGGGCACGAACCAAGCCCTCATCGACCAAGGCCCGCGCTCGGTGCCCTCTTCCGGAACCTATGCGAATGGCTCCAAGGATTACAGTGGCGACGACTGGACCGTCCGAGGTCCAACGTGGCTACTGATGCGTAACTTCTATCGCCTGTATAAGCGTGAGCTCGAAACGACCGGCGCGCGTGGCCAGCCGGCCAGTGCCGCCGATGCCTGGTTTGCCCGCACGGCCGAACCGTTCACTTATAGCTCAGGCGTGACGGGTTGGAGCTGCGTGGGCGATCCCGCGGGCCCCACCTACCTGGGCGAGAAGTACAACGCCGGCATCCTCCACCGCAAAGCACGCATGCTCAATTACGGCGGCGGCAATTGGGTCCGCACCACCTACCAGCCGCATCAATTCTCGAAGGTCTCTTGGTCGACCGCAGGCGGGCAGTTCCCGCAACCCACGGCGATGAAGCTCGCGCCCACCATCCTGCGCCACACCCAGCGCTGGGGCGTGATCTATAATCAGGACACCCTCGGCGTGACCTTCGACCCAATCATCACGTTACATAACCCTTACAATGTCGCGCTCGAGTTCACAGGCTTTGGGGCGTACTTCAATAAATACTACCCCTTGGCGCTGACCTTCTCGCGCGTCAACACGAGCACGGGCGTCGAAGAGCCGCTCAACCTCAGCGGTGTAAACACGAACGGGCTCTCCTTCACCAACGGCGTCTTCTACCCGCAGACCAACGGCTTCAACCGCTCGTTCGCCATCCGCTGGGTTGCCAACGAGGGGGGCGTGCTGCGCATGAACCCGGGCGAAGTAGTCGTCATCGGCTGCGAAGGCTCCACCAACACCGGCCTCTCCAACAACGGCGCCTCCATCATCAAATCGGGGCGCAGCTACGACCCGGATAAGGCCCGCCACTTCTACCGCATCCTCGGCGACGGCGGCAGCGTCTCGACGGCCACCAACGGACTGCCCATCATCAGCCGAATGTATGCCGCGTGGGTGCCGACGTCGGGCTCAAACGCAAACGGTAATGACTCCTCCGGCGGCTACTGGGACGGCCTCTTCATCCAGTACAACCTCATGCATTATAAGCGGGACAATGGGTCGACGACCTACCCGCTCGCCAAAATCTGGGGCGGCGAGAACTACGCCGAGTGCGACGGCTCCGACGAAGGGCTTATTAATCGGACGGGTTTCTTCACCTGCTTCTACCCCGACGCCGTCACCGCCCGCAAGGTGCTCGCCCAAAAGACGATCACCCGCACGGGAGAATCCTCCTCCGCCGCCTTCATCGAACGCACGTTCGTCGGCGTCATGGACCTACGCTGGCGCTCGCCCGCGGATGCGCGGACCGTCGATAACCTCGCCCTCGGCGACGCGCGCGGCGTCGGTGCGGGCACGGGCTCACCGCTCGTCGCCGACATGCGCTACGATGCCACGGACCCGCGCGACTGGGATGCCGACTCGCTGCAGTCGCCGCCGATGATCCTAAGTTTCTACCAAGACCCGGGCTCCTTCACGCCAGTCGACATGACGTCGAACAATAAAGGCTACTACGGCAACAGCTACAAATTGAACGAAGGCCGCACCGAAACGGTACTCTTCGAGGTTCCCCAGCGCCCGATGCTTTCCCTGACCGGGCTCGGCCATGTGCAGTTCGGCACCTTTGCGACGCAACCCGCCTACACCGTCGGCAATAGCTTCCCGCACATTGGCCTGCCGAACACGACCATGACGCTCTTCTGGCCGAATTCGTGCGTCAGTCCCATGGCCCGCGTCGACAACGGCACGGCGGACTTCGGCACGGATAATGGCAACACGTCGACCATCCGAACGGACAGCGCCTTCCTCGCCAACTTGGCGCTCTGGGATCGCTACTTCTTCTCTGGCGCCAACGCCGCCATGCCCAACATCGCGCGCAATACCTTCTCAGGCGGCGTCTCCACGCGCAATCCCGCCGCCGCCGTGGTGACGGCCGGCAACCAGAAGCCGAGCCTAGCCGACGTCTGGGACGAACTCGCCCTCGGGAATAAGCCGCTGGCCAACAAACGCCTGACCTGGGGCCGCTTCAGCGATGGGCGCAGCGACACCGAACTGAAGAACGATTTCTACCGCAAGCCGACCTCCACGCCGCGCCCCGCTGGTGAAGTCCCCGCCCGCCCTGAGCGCGTCGCAAAACAGTTCCTGTACGAAGGTGCCTTCAACGTAAACTCGACCTCCAAGGAAGCGTGGCGCCTGATGCTCACGTCACTCCGGAGCGTTGACACACCCAATTCCTCCGTCTTCAGCCGCTTCGGCATCCCACCCAACACCACGGACACGCAAGGCGCGGGCTCCTATTGGGGTTTAAAATTCCATAGCCTGACCGACGCCGAAATCGATAAGCTCGCCGATAACATCGTGATCGAGGTCCGCCGCCGCGGGCCGTTCATGAGCATCGCCGACTTTGTCAACCGCCGCCTCACCAACCAAGCCACGGGCCTCAAGGGCCCCCTCCAGGCGGCCATTGACGCCTCTGGCCTGAATGATTACGCCGTGGCTTCAGGCAAGATGAAGGAAGGCTTCGCCACGAAAGTCACGACCGACGGCGGACGTTTCCCACAGGCGAAGGCCTTTGACCCAGCGGCTTATTCCATGTCGTCCAACGCCCAAGGCACGGGCGCCTTCCCCTCGCAAGCTGGCTCCCACTCGCACCTCCTCCAGATGCAAGTCCTCAACGCCATCGGCCCTTCCCTGACCGTCCGCGGCGACACGTTTGTCGTCCGAGCGTACGGCGAAAGCCTCAGCGCCAATGGCGAAGTCGCAGGCAAAGCTTGGGTCGAACTCACCGTCCAGCGCATGCCCGAATTACTAATCGCGGACGACAAGGAGCCCACCGTGGCCATCGGCGCCCTCCCTGTCGGCAGCAGCATCACGGTGCCAGCGGGCGGCAGCTCCGCCGGCGATAACTTCGGCGGTGGCGGTGGCTTCGGCGGCTACCGCGCCCCTTCCATCACCAACTACGCGACCTCGCCCATCATGGAACGCTGGGTGCGCAATAAGGATGCCAGCCGTATCAATAACTTGCTCGGTCGCCGGTTTAAGATCACTTCCGTCCGCTGGCTCCGCGATTCCGACATCTGATCGTATGCGTCTCTTCCTTTTCCTAGCCACCGCTCTCTCGCTGGTGGCTGCCCCCGAACCGCCCCCCGAGCGTCGGTGTACCTTACGGCTGGCTTGGTGGGCGAACCCAACGGAGCGCGTAGAATTGGCCATCGTCCAGGGCAAGGAAATCGTCCCCGTCGTGGCGCTCGAAATGAACCTCGACCTCTCGAAGGAATACCGCGGCCCCGCGCAGCTGGTCCTGGTGCGTAAAAAGGGAGACGTGCAAAAGGTGGAGGCCTTTGACCCCGATAAACTCTACGCCCAAGGCGCTTCCCCGCCCCCGAAGCCAGACGCCAAGGCCAAGCCCGAACCCGTAAAAAAAGAAAAGGCGGACGACTGGGCCCCTTTCGCCACGGTGGCTTTGCCCGATTCGCCCGATGTCGGCGTAGTGCTGCTCATGGCTCCCGACGGCACCTGCGCCGGCCGGTCCTTTGATTACGAGGCGGGGCGCTTTCCGTATGGCTCCATTCGCGTGGTCAACCTTTCGGCGGCCACTTTGGCCGGTGAAATCGATGCCAAGGGCTTCCGCTTGGCCCCCGGCAGTTCCGACCTCCTCCCCGTCATTTTCCGGGAACGCGTGACGAGCCACATCAAGCTGGCGGCCCTGCTCCCGAACAACGGCCTCGAGCCGATTTTGGGCACTAAGATTGCAGGTCGACCCAACCGCCGCTCCTTAGTTTTCGTGCTGCAGACGGGTGTCTCGACGGATGGCCGACCGCTCTTTGAAAGCCGTAGCATCGAAAGTGTGGAGCCTGTCGCCCCAGTCGTCGTACCGCCCCCCAACGGCAAGCCCGCGGTCAAATGAGGCAGCTCTGGCTCAGCCTCTGCGTGCTGACCCGCCTGGTGGCACAAGAACCCGCCACGCCAACGCAGGTCGCGGCGACAACTCCCCCCGGAAGCATCTTGGTGCAAGCCTGCTGGGCCGGCCCGCCCGGAGGGAAAGTTCACCTCGTCACAAAGCCCTCGAATCAGGCCATCCCCTTACAGGCGCAAGCCAGCGCCATCGTCGCCAACTCCATCGTGCCCCCGTGTGAAGGCTTTGAACTGTGGGTCGCGAGCGCCCCGCAAGCCAAGCGGGTGGCGGAGTTCCCTCTCCCCAAGTCTGGCCAGCGTTTCATCTTGGTGCTGCAAGGCGAACACCCTGCCTCCATGCGGGCCTGGCTCGTGCCCGCGGACCTCGAGGCCTTTCCTTGGGGGTCAGCTTGCCTGCTCAACCTTTCGGACAAACGCCTCCGGTGTCGCCTCAACGACCAAGCCGGCGAAGTGGATCCGGGGAAATCCGGCGTCATCCCCTTCATCGCCACGGACCGGACCAGCGCTCACCTCACGCTCGATTACCAGGAGGGAAAGCAGTGGTTACCTGATTGCTCGACGAAGACGATCCTCTCGCCGGCACGCCGCTTCATCCTGGTCGTTGGTCCGGGCCTCGCCGCGCAGGGCCCCTTGCCCAAGGAAACAGTCGTCGAAACGAACCCGGCTCCGCTTATAGCGCCGCCGCCGCTGCCGCATCCGCCAGCCAAGTAACCTTGTGCGCCATGGCGCGCAGGACTTGGCCAGGATAGCGGGCGGGGTCGAATTCGCCGGCGCAGACGCTGAGCAAGGCCGCCGCCTTGGACGGACCGTTGACGAGTACGACCACGGACCCGCACTGCGCCAAGCCGACTTCGGTAATGGTCAGGCGCCAACCACGGCCTGGCCACTCGGTCGCAACGAAACGCGGCAGGCCGGGAGCCCCGATGAGGGGGCACTGCGGCCAGAGCGAGGCAATATGGCTGTCATCCCCCAAGCCGAGGATACAAAGGTCGTAGGCTTGATGGGGCTGGGCTTGCCAGGCGGCCTCATAGGCCGCGGCCGCCGCGGCGGGTGCCAACTCCACGGGCCAAGGCCGGCGATGCGCGGCGGGCACTTGCAAGGGATCGAGTAAGCCGCGGACGGCATGCCCAAAATTAGAGTCCTCGGACGCGAGGGGCACGCACCGCTCATCGCTGACGTGCCAGGTGATGCGCTCCAAGGCTTGGGGCGATAACGCCCCCGTCGCCACCGCCCAAGCGTAGAAAGCCTTGGGCGTGGAGCCACCGCTGAGCGCCACCGTCGCGGGACCGCGCGCCGCCAAAGTATTGATGCGGTGCGCGAGCTCGGCGAAGGATTCCTCACGCGTACGCACGAGGACTTCGCCAGCAGAAGTCAGCAGGGAGGAAGCCATCCCGCGATGGAAGTCGGCCGGCTTGAAAAAGCAACCTTGCGCACGCCCCCAAACAGCAAGGGCGGCCGAACGGCCGCCCTTGGAAGGACCCTGCAGCGCTGGCACTTACTGGCAGGCTTCGCAGGTACCACCGTTCATCATCGCCTCAATGGAGCAGGCGTTCTTCTCGGCTTCGGTGAAGACCTTCTTCTCGGGCACCGGTTCCGACTTGGCCTTCACTTCGACGGTGGCCTTCTCGATATTCGAGGCACCCAGCGTGCGGAGGTAATAGGTCGTCTTGAGACCCGTCCGCCAAGCGTACTGGTACATATGGGAGAGGGCCTTAAGTTCGGCGCGTGGCAGGAACAAGTTAAGCGACTGCGCCTGGTCGATCCACTTTTGACGGCGGGCGGCGGCATCAATGAGCCACTTGTAGTCGATGATGAAGGCCGTCAGGTACTTCTCCTTGAGAATCTGGGGGATCTCCGGGATCTCCTTGAGCTCACCATCGAAGTACTTGAGTTGCTCGACCATCTTCTGATTCCAGAGGCCAAGCTTTTTCAGGTCGCGGACTAAGCTGCTGTTCAGCTCGATGAAGTCGCCCGACAGGTTACTCTTCGCAAAGAGGTTCTTGTAGGTCGGCTCAATGCAAGGCGAGCTACCGACGATATTCGAGATGGTCGCGGTCGGTGCGATGGCGAGGACGTTGGAGTTGCGCATGCCCTGCTTGGCAATCTTGGCGCGGATCGGCGCCCAGTCGAGGAGACCGCCGCGCTTGACTTCGATCTTCTCGCCGCGTTCGGCTTCGAGGAGGTCAACGGTGTCCTGCGGGAGTAAGCCACGGTCCCACTTGGAGCCCTTGTAGGTGCTGTAGGCCCCACGTTCCGCGGCGAGGTCCGAGGAAGCCCCGTAGGCGTAGAAGGCGACGGCTTCCATGATCTCGTCGTTGAACTCGACGGCGGCGTCGGAGGCGAAGGAGACGTTGCGACGGTACAGGCAATCCTGCAGGCCCATGACGCCGAGACCGACGGGGCGGTGGCGGAGGTTGGAGACCTCCGCGGCCTTGGTCGGGTAGAAGTTGATGTCGATGACGTTGTCGAGGGCGCGGACGGCGACAAGGACGGTCTCGGCGAGCTTAGCGTGGTCGATGTTGCCGGCCGCATCGAGGTGCGCATCGAGGACGACGGAACCCAAGTTGCAGACCGCGGTCTCGTCGGCGCTCGTGTTGAGCGTGATTTCGGTGCAGAGGTTGGACGAGTGGATGACGCCCACATGGTCTTGGGGCGAACGCACGTTGCACGGATCCTTGAAGGTCATCCAAGGGTGGCCCGTCTCGAAGATCATGTTGAGCATCTTCTTCCACAGTTCCACCGCCGGGACGGTCTTGCCGAAGATTTTGCCTTCCTTGGCCTTCTGTTCGTAGGCGACGTAGCGACGCTCGAAATCGGCGCCGAAAGTTTCGTGCAGGTCCGAGACCTCGTTGGACATGAAGAGCGTCCAGTTCTGGCGATCGCGGAGTCGCTTCATGAACAAGTCGGGAATCCAGTTCGCCGTGTTCATGTCGTGAGTACGCCGGCGGTCATCGCCCGTGTTGCGGCGGAGCTCAAGGAAGTCCTCGACATCGTTATGCCACGTTTCCAGGTAGGCGCAGCCAGAGCCACGACGCTTGCCGCCCTGATTGACCGCGACGAGCTGGTCGTTGTGCAGTTTGAGGAACGGCATGACGCCCTGCGACTCGCCGTTGGTGCCCTTGATGTGGGAGCCCGTGCCACGGACGGCGGTCCAGGAACCGCCGAGACCGCCGGCCCACTTGGAGAGGAAGGCGTTCTCCGCGATGCCGCGGATCATGATCGACTCGATTGTGTCGTCGACCTTGTAGAGGTAGCAGGACGACAACTGGCTATGCAGCGTGCCGGCGTTAAAGAGCGTCGGCGTCGAGCTGCAGAAGCGGCGAGACTTGTAAAGGGCATGCAGGCGGATCGCCCACTCTTCGCGGTTGGTCTCCTCCCGCAGGAAGAGGCCCATGGCGACGCGCATCCAGAAGAACTGCGGCGTCTCGAGCCGACGATGGGTGCGTGCGGTCTTATCGATGATTAGGTAACGGTCGTAGAGCGTTTGCACGCCGAGGAACTCGAAGTCCATGTCGGCCATCGGGTCAAGGGCGTCGGCTAACTTAGCGAGGTCGTAGCGGCGCAGGTCAGGCGACAGGCGGCCGATTTCGATCCCGCGCTCGATGTAAGCGGAGAACTTGGCGCGGTGGAATTCGCGGAGCTTGGCGACGCCATCGCGCATGATGCTCCAGCCGAGGACTTCCTCGTAGATGTAGGACAGCGAGATGCGGGCGGCAAAGAGTGCGAAGTCTGCGTCGCGCTCGATGAGCGTCTTGGCGTTGAGTTCCACCGTCTTGCGCAGGTCGGCTTCGCTGACCTCATTGAATAGGCCGCGGCGTAGTTCGGCTTCGATGGTTTCGACGGGCATGTCGATCTCGAGGCCGGTGAGGGCGTAGGAGATCCGCTTGCGGAGGTCTTCGCCGTTCCAGAGGAAAGTAGAACCATCAGGGTTCTTGACGAGCAGGAGCGAATCTTGGTGGTCGTCAACGGGCACGGCCGCGGCGGCTTCCTGTTCGCGCTGCTTGGTGCGCATGGCGCGGTAGAGAATGTAAGCCTCCGCCACCTTGTAGTGGCCCTGGCGCATCAACTCCGTCTGGACGATGTCTTGGACCTCTTCGATGCCGATGATGTTCTGGCCACCTTGGGCGACCGCGCGGGTCACGGCGGCGGCGACGCGCTCCGCAGGAGCGGAATCGAGGCCGAGCGAGAGGAAGGATTTGCGCACCGCGATATCGATCTTGTCTTGGTTCCACGGGACGACCTGGTGGTTGCGGCGCATCAGACGCGTCGTGACGACGGGCACGTCGACCCCACGCGCGGCATCGGAGGAGAAGACGAGGCTCTTGGCAACGTCGTGGCGATTATTGCTGATGAGGGCACGCTCGATAATCGGGATGAGCTGGGCTTCGCTGACCTGGCCGCCGTTTTGGCTAGCGAGCTGGGCGACGAGCTGGGTCACTTCGCCAGCGACCGCGGCGACGAACGTGCGGTTCTGCTCGGTGAAGATTTCGGTGACCTGGCGGGACAGGAGCAGGTCGGTCAGCGCGTTGCCGATGATGTCAGCGAAACGGGCGGAGTCGGTGCCCGCGCCCGCGGCGCCAGCGGCGGCGGCCGGGAGGGACTCGCGCCAGTTAAAGCGCGGCTTGGCGTTAGCCGGAGTGCGGACAGCGTTTTTGAGGGCGATGTCTTCGCGGAAGAAAGGGAGTTCGGGATTCATGGGACGGTTGAGTTAACGGGAGCGGGAAGGAAAGATGGAGGGAGGTCGCTGCGGGCGTGGGCCAACGGCGGATGCGGTGAGTACGGAGGGAGTTAGGGGCGTAAGAACAGGAACTATGCCAAGGCCGACGCGCGAGGGGGTACGTCCGCTTTTTGGCGAGAAATCGGCTTAGAGCTCGTCGTCGCTGACGGTTTCTAGGTTGGCCGACTTCTGGTATTCGGTGACGCGGCCTTCGAAGAAGTTTTGCTCCTTCTTCAGGTCCATCATCTCGGATAGCCACGGGAAAGGGTTGACCGGGTCGGTCGTGAGCGGTTCGAGGCCGCAGTTACGGAGGCGACGGTCCGCGATGAAGTCGATATACTGCTCAAACTCTTTGGAGGAGAGCCCGAGGCCGTTGATCGGGAGGCAATCGCGGATGAAGTCCTTCTCGAGCGCCACGGCGGTGGCCATGAGCTGACGGAGCTCCTCGCGGAAGGCCGGCGTCCAGATGTCGGGATTTTCCTCCACCAGCGCCAGCAGCAGGCGACAGAAAAGGTCGATGTGGTTCGATTCGTCGCGCAGGGTGTACTTGAACATGTTGCCGATGCCCGGGAACTTGTTCTGACGTGCCAAGGAGAGCACCATGCCGAAGAGGCCGTAGAACTGGGTGCCTTCCATGCACTGGCCGAAGAGGAAGATATTGTGCGCTAGGGCCTGCTTGTCCTCGAGCTTCGTGAGGTCGAGCTTACGGCGGAGCGCGCGGGAATTATTGACGACGAACCCCGCCTTCTTGGCGATCGTCGGGATGTCTTCAAACATCGCTTCACACTCGTGCGGGTTGATGCCGAGGGAGGAGATCATGTACACCAGGGAGTCGGCGTGGATGTTCTCTTCATGCGCATGGCGACCGAGGACGAGTTTGAGCTCGGGCGCAGTGACGACCTCGCGCACGACGTGGATGATATTGTCTCCCACGATGCCTTCGGCGGCCGAGAAATAGCCGATGGCCATCTTGATGATCCAGCGGTCAATGTCGGTGATGTTGCCGTTGGTGTCGCGCCACTGCTGGCAGTCTTCCTGCATCGGGATCTCTTCGGGCTCCCAATGATTGGCCTTCATCGTCTTGTAGAGGTCGTAGGCCCACTGATATTTCAGCGGCAGGATGTTGAAGAACATCGTCTGGCGGCCGTTGATGACTTTCTTGCTGTTGAAGGCTTCTTCAGCCTTCGACTTATCAAGGACGAAGGTTTTTTTACCGACGGTTATCGTAATGGTTTCCATGGAGGAGAGTGGGAGAAAAGGGCTTAGTTAGTGGCCGGGGAAGGCCGCTAGGAAGGAGGTATTTGCCGAAATTAATACTAGATGTAGGGGGTGCAAATGAAAACCGACACTAAATGTAGCGTTCTGATGCAAATCACTGACATTTCGGTACTTGGGGAACTAACTTTATTCACAATCGCTGTTTTTAACGAATAATTGATAAAGAAAGCCCCTGGGAACACGCCCCAGAGAAAATCGGCGGCCCGTTCCGGCGCAAACGCCAGTTGTTAGTGTTGCTCACGCTGTTCACTCCCACCCACGGGGTTGCCCCGGAGCCCGAGCTCGTCCACCCTGCCCGCATGGAACCAGGCCTGCCCGCAGAAACCTCCCCCCCGCCCCCGCGCCCGGCCCTGCTCGCCTCCTGCTGGACGCCGGCGGCGCTCGCGGAACAAGGCTGGCGCGGAGCCCTGAAGACCGGGTGGCGCGTCTTAGCCACCTGCTGGCATGGCACCGTCAGCAATCGCCTGCCGCAACAATCGGCGGCGCTGACCTACTACACATTGATGTCCGTGGGGCCGATCCTCGCGCTCGCGCTCACGGTTTCTGGATACATCCTCACGCGCTCGGGCAGCCAAGGCGATAACCCGGCGAAGCAAGCGATTGTCGCCGGCATCGAATACGTCGTCCCCCAAGTCTCCGCCAAGGCCACGAATGGCACGGGCACGAGCACCGTCGCGGCCGGCCCCAAACAACTGCGCGACATCAACGTCGAGCTGGATGCGTTCGTCGACCACTTGCTCGCCAATGCCGCGAATGGCCAAGCGGGCGTGGTCGGATTAGGCCTCATCCTCGTCCTCGCCGTGCTCATGCTGAGCCGTGTGGAAGATGCGCTCAACGGCATTTGGGGCGTTCGCTACGGCCGGAGTTGGCGGGACCGTTTTGCAAACTACCTACTCTTCCTCGTGCTGTTCTTCCTGATTGGCGCGACGACCGTCACGATGCTTTCGATGGCGGCTATCGCCAAAATGTTTGGCGACAGCACCAATTGGCTTGGCGACTGGCTGATCCGGTTACCTTGGGGCGAAGAGCTCATCGGCTTCGTGGCGGGCAATGGTCCTTTCTTTGTCTCCCTCGGCTTGCTGGCCCTGGCGTTTGCTATCTTCAATCGGATGATGCCGAACGTGGGCGTGCGCTGGAGCGCTGCCTTCATTGGCGGCACCACCATCGCGCTCCTCATCACCGCAAACCACCACCTCGCCGCGCTGTACGTCGGCAAAGTGACGCAATTCCAGGACCTCTACGGAGAGCTTAGCATCATCTTGGTACTCATGTTCGGCACCTACCTTTCTTGGCTTTTCGTGCTGCTAGGGGGGCAGGTCGCCTACGCCTACCAACACCGCCGGGCACTCGCACGGCATAAGGCGTGGGAAAGCCTGAGCCACCGGGCTCGCCGTACCCTCGCCTTCGTGTGCGCGGCGGAGACGCTGCGGCGCTATCGCGGGGGCTTAGCTGGCCCCCGGGCCGAAGATATTGCAGAAATCGCCCGCATCCCAGCAACGGTCGCCGATGGTTGCCTCCAGATGCTGCGTGACGCGGGCCTCCTCGCCATGGAAAGCCGCACCGAAGGACACCGCCCTGCCCGCCCGTTGGAGTCGATGACGGTCGGACAGCTCTGGGGCGTCGTAGACCTGCATTCCGACAATAACGCCGGCGAACCGGACCTACGCAGCGATCCCGCGGCCAAGGAACTCTCCCTCATCGAGCAGCGCCTGATGCAAACGCCCGAGTCACAAGTCACGCTCGGCGAACTCGCGGCCCGCAACTAAACCGAGCGGGCCCTCGCCAGCGGGCTCGGTGGTATCCGCTGCTGCGCCCACGGAGGACGAATCATCTCACCGGCAGGGCCAATCGGCCCAAGGCCTCAAGATCCCCACAAAGGAGGACGCAGGCCGAAGACGAGCCTGACCCAAGCCAAGGACTAGGGGACCGCCGTACGGCGCACGACAACGAAGGGAATCCAGGCAACCCAGCGACCGATCAGGGTAAGACGACGAACCCGGCGGAGCACGGGGAAAGAGCCAATGGGCCCAGCGACGCCCGCGGACGAATCCACCCCGTCGCAAACCTTGCCTACGCCGTGCGAGGCGCGTGCGCGGCTTAGAATAAGCTGGGCACGCGCCTCGGTGGGCGGGGGTCGCGGGCGACCCCTGGAAATAAGAGGACCCCGGCCACCTTGCGGTGACCGGGGTCCGTAAACCTGGCGACGACCTACTCTCGCACA
>CAIYEN010000233.1 GCA_903925205.1 uncultured Opitutia bacterium
TCCAAATACCTCGCCGGCACGACCGCGAGCGGCATCCATGAAGCGCTGCTGGGGCGCGAAGAATTCGGCGGCGAGGTCCACGCTTACTCGCCGGCCTTTAAGGACGAGGAATTCGCCCAGCTCCTGCGCGTGGCCGACCACATCTCCTTCAATTCGCCTTCCCAATGGAAGCGCCACCGGGCCGCAACCCAAGCGGCCAGCCGCAAAATCTCCTTTGGCCTCCGCGTCAACCCGGAGCACGCCGAAGTCGAAGTGGAACTCTATAACCCTTGCGCCCGCGGCTCCCGCCTCGGCACGCTGCGCTCCGAAATCAAGGACGCCAGCGACCTCGCCGGCCTTGAAGGCTTACACTTCCACACGATGTGCCAACAGGGGGCCGATGTCTTACAACGCACCGTCGCTGCCTTCGAGAGCAAGTTCGGCGAATTCATCCCGCACCTGAAGTGGGTTAACTTCGGCGGTGGCCACCACATCACGCGCCCTGGGTACGACCTCGACCTGCTCGTCAAAGTCATCACCGACTTCCGCGCCCGCTGGGGCCAGCACATCCAGGTCTACCTTGAGCCGGGCGAAGCCATCGGCATCGGCACGGGGGTCCTCGTCGGCACGGTCCTCGACCTCGTCCATAACGGGGTCGACATCGCCATCATCGACGTCTCCGCCACTTGTCACATGCCTGACACCTTGGAGATGCCCTACCGGGCGGACATCCTCGACGGCGACCTCCCGGGCAAGTTGGCCCACACCTACCGCCTCGGTAGCGTCACCTGCCTAGCGGGCGACATCATCGGCGACTACTCCTTCGCCGAGCCGCTCCAGATCGGACAACGCCTCGTTTTCATGGACATGTCGCACTACACGTTCGTGAAGAATACCACCTTCAATGGCGTCCCCCTGCCGGCCATCGCCACCTTCGACCCCGCCGTCGGGCAAACGCAGGTTATTCGCCGTTTTGGATACGCGGACTACAAAAACCGCCTCTCATAAGCCCCTAACGGCGGGGAGCCCTTCGCCTAGGTTCTTGACCCAAGGGCTTTTTAAGGCAATTCCTGTAGGCAACAGAATCACATGAAGCCCACCACTATCATCCTCAGCTTGGTTGCCGCTGCCCTCGCCGGCGTCGCGGTTGTCTGCGTCTCCGCCGAAAATGACGCTCTCAACAAGTACGCTGAGTTACAGGAAAAAACTACTAACGACCTCCGCATTGCCCGCAACGCGGCGACCGCCGCTTCGCTGAAGGCCGCCGAATCCGAGGTGAAGGCCAAGGCCGCCGCCAAGGACGCCGAGTCCGCCGCCGCCAAGGTCACCGCCGCTGCCGACGCCCACAAGAAGACCGACGACGATTACGCCGCCGCCAAGGACGCCCTCGCCAAGAACGCCACGAAGATTGCTGAACTCGAAAAGGCCCGCTCCGAGTCCGCCGCCCGCGTGAACGAACTCACCGCGGAAGTCGCCAAGTTGCGTGACGGCTCCGAAGTGCGCGAAGCTAACGCCAAGTCCAAGAAGGCAGAAACTGACCTCGAAGCCGCCTCGGCTGCCCTGCGCGAAGCCAACTCCAAGATGGCTGAAATCGAAAAGACCTTTGCGACCCTGACGGAAGAGAATAACCGCCTCAAGGCTCGCTCCCGCGAGATTGGCTCGGGCTCCACGCCTGACCACCGCCCGCTCTAAGTCCGAACGGACTTTACTCCAAGGCCCGGCACCCGCCGGGCCTTTTTGTTGGCGGAGGCTGCCGCAGTGAGCCACCGACGGCTTAAACGCAGCCATCGAGTCTAACGTACACCCGAAAGGCGCTCCCAGCACCAGCCAGCGGCCTACAAATCGCGTCTACGATGGCGAGCCCGCCTCGGTTAAGCCTGAACGCGCTAAGGCCCTACGGGGTTACCGAGCGGTCACGCCCGCCTACGGAGGGGCGCCACGCTCAAAGCACCCGCCAACCAAGTGGCCAGCTGTGGCGGTCTGGCTGCCGCCCTGGGCGCAGGCTTTCGGCCCAGGATTACCGCGTCCACGCACCGCGGACATCAACACGCGATGGGTGGTGGGCAGCAGACGCTTCCGTACCTCATGTGATTCATACGAAATAGGCCGGACGCACTCGCGTCCGGCCTACCCTCGGAGAACTCCCCCAAAGAAAGAGGGCCGGCATCCCTGCCGGCCCTCGTGCTATGAAACTAAATCCTAGGATTTAGAAGGCAATCTGAGCCTGGAGACGGATCGCGTCGACGTTGGCCTTGGCACCAGCGACGGTGACCACGCCACCGCTGACGATGTCCTTGAACTCGGAACGCTCGTAGCCGAGCTGGATCTTGGCGTTCGCACCGTTAACCGTCGCACCACCAGCCACTGGGAGGGTGAAGTAGTAGTTCACGCCCAGGTAGTAGGAGTTGGACTTGTTGAAGTTCGAAGCGCTGATGCCAGCACCACCGGCACCACCAACGGTACCGAAGTCACGGACGCCATCAGAGATGGCCTGGCCGCGGCCATCGGTGTCGAGGTTGGTGTAGCGAGCGACAGCTTCCCAGTTGTCGTTGATCTTGTAGGCCACGGTGAGGTTCTGGCCAACTGGCTTACGGTCACCCGAGCTGACGGGGACGTCAGCGGTACCATTGATCTTGGTGCTGAGGTATTCAGCATAGACCGTCCAGTTGTCGTACTGAGCCTGCACGAAGGGGTTGTAGCCTTCCATGTTGGACTGGGTGTTGGAGGCACCGGCGACGCTGAAGTAGCGGACCTTGCCGTAGTTCACACCGACTGCGTACTTCTGGGTATCGGAAACCTTGTAGTTGTAGACGAGGTTAGCGTAACCACCAATGTCGTTCAGGCCCTTGAAGTTATTGAAGCCCTGCGCGGCGGCCGTGAGGGAAGCGCCGTACTCGAAGCCCTGAGGGTTAGCGACGCTGGTGTAGTGCACGCCCGTGTGGTGCGCACCGAAACCGAGGCGACGACCAGACGAGAGGATCGCCGTGCTGGAGCCGTTTTCGGCTTCATTCCAGTAGCGGTTGGTGATGCCACGCTCAACGGTGAGGAGCTTCGAGGACGAGGCCTTGAAGAGGGAGCTCAGCGTGCTTTCTTCGTAACCCCAGGTCACCTTCTTGTAACCGAAGTCAATCGTGCCAATCGAGCTGGTGTGGGACACCATGGCGCGGTCGATGCTGTTGGCGGTGTTGCCGGACATGTCGAAGACGACGTCGCCCTGGATACCTTCGCCCACGTCAGCGATGAACTCGATGTAGAGGCGGCGCATCAGGAAGGCGTTCTGCGAACGGTAGTTCGAGGTGGAGGCAGCACCAGCGGTAGCGGTCTGGCTGTAGCTGAAGTTCTCCATCTGGGTCTGGAAGTAACCAGCGATGGTGAAGCGCTTGGTAGCGTCTTCCTTCGGGAACATGCGGTTGACACCCGAAGCAGCACGCGCGGCGGCGGCCTCGTCGAGGGTCTTGGCGCGTTCTTCAGCGGAGATCACGCCCTTCTTCACGAGGAGGTCGAGCGTGGCCTTGTCTTGAGCTTGCGAAGCAACAGCGGTGAGGGCTGCGGCCGCGACGAGCATGGTCTTCAGGGTATTATTCATAGGTTTGGGTGCGATGTGCGAGAGGACTATCGCACCCGAATGTGACAGAACCATGGCGGTCAGGTGAACACCCTGCCACACGACTGACACACTCCCGTGGGATTTTTACCTTAAGAACGGCCGTAAACCCTCAAAAACCCCAGCGAAATGAGGCTCCCAACCCAATTCTCGCCGAATCAAGCCTGCGTCAACCCGGCGGCTGGGCTGGGCTTGGCCCGTCCGCCGCAGGCGTGGACCGGCCGGGGCTTCGGCGTCGAAAGTCGGCGGCGTAAGCTGCAATTGAGCAGAAATCCACACGGCCAGTTCGGCCTTCGTGACCGGCTGGCCATCCGTAACATTATAGAGATGGGCGCCCATGGCAGCACGCTCAACGGCGGCGAGCATCGCACCCGCCGCATCTTCTTGGTGGAGATAGTTAATGAAATGGTCCACCCGGCCCCCGATCACATTCTCGCCACGCTTAAGTTGGTCGAGGAGGTAATGACGACCAGGTCCATAGAGGCCGCCAAAGCGTAGCACGGTTGCTTGGTCGAAACGGGAGGAGAGGACCGCACGCTCGCCCGCCAGCATCGCATCCGCCGTCGGGGTGCCGCCCACTTCACTCGCTTCCGTGACCACGCTGCCGTCGTCCTGACGATACACGCCCGTCGAACTCGTAAAAATGAAATGGCACGCACCCACCCGCCCAGCCCAAGCCAACGCCCGCTTCACGCCCGTATCATAGGTCCGAGCATACGCGTCCACCCCAGCCCCGCCCGTACTCGCAGCGTAGATGACGACGTCAAAGGCTGGCGTCAGCACCGACCAATCGTCGGCTTGGAGGTCGCACGCCTGAGCGGAAATTCCCAACGCTTGTAACCGCCCAACGGACTCTTGGGAGCGGACCACGCCGAGAACCGTATGCCCACGAGCCTGAGCCTGTAGCGCAAAAGCCGTGCCGACATAGCCACAACCGAGAACGGCAATGCGGAGGGAGCCACTCACCGCGGCAAAAAGCTGGCCATCCATTCCGCGGGCGTAGAGCCCGCGGAGGCGGAGAGGAGGCTCATGAGTTCACGCGCATCCGCTGCCGCCTGCTGGCGGGCTTCCACCCCGTCGACACAGGCACTCAAACGTGTAGCGAGGGCCCGCGGTTCACAAGCGGACTGCAGGTATTCAGGCCACGCCTGCCGTTTGAGCAGGATGTTAGCAATGCCGAGGTTATCGACGCGGCCCGCAATCAAGCGACGGCCAATAATCCAAGTCAAAGGGTTCGCCCGATAGACGACAGCCCCAGGAATGCCGGCCAAGGCGACGGTCAGCGACATCGTGCCCGAGCTGACGAGGGCGGCACAGCCAGCAACGGGACCATCGGAGACGGGACGTAGGTCGATACCTTTGGCTTCTTCACCGTACTCAGCGCACAATCGATAGAGCTCGGCGTGCACTTCCCCGCCCGTGTGCAGGACGAGGGCCCGACGTTTCGGGTGGTCGCGACGAAAACGGGCAAAGGCCTCGATGAGTGCCGGGAAGATCTTCCGGACGGGCTTCGGACGGCTGCCAGGTAAAAGGAGCACCGGACCATCGGCGTCGTAGCGCAAGGCGGGGACGTGTTCCGCTTCCGCAAAAGGATGGCCGACGAAACGGGCGTCCAACTTGGTATCGGCGTACACCGCAGGCTCGAAGGGGAAAATTGTGCCGACGGCATCGAGGTCGCGCGCCATGGTAAAGCGACGCTTCGGCTTCCAAGCCCAGAGCTGTGGGCTGACGTATTGAATGACGGCCGTTTCCCCGCCGCCGGCCCGGGAGAGCCCGGCTAAGCGGAGTTCATTCGCTAACCGCAGGTTAAGCCCCGGGTAATCGACGAGCACCACGAGCTTCGGCTTCCACTGCAGCGACCAAGCGGTCATCCGGGCAAAGAGTCGGCGGTAAAAAGGGTAAGCCGCGAGGACTTCGACGATGCCGACCGCGGAGAAACCCGTCATGTCGAAGAGCAACTGCGCCCCAGCGGCCTGCATGTGCGGACCGCCAAAAGCGGCCACGCGCAGGTCTGGACGGTGCTTTAATAAATCCTGGATGGCCTTGGCGGCATGCTGGTCACCGGAATGCTCACCCGCAACAAAGAGGACGTCGACCCCGCCCGTGCGAGGCCGTGCAAAGGCCGCCGGAATGGACGGGAAGGCGCTCATCGACGCGCCATGCCCGCCCGAATCTGTTCGGTGATGCGCAAGGCGACTTCGAGGGCGGTCCGACCGAGTTCACCGCTAACCTTCGGGCTCTTCCGCTCGCGCACGCACGCCACAAACGAACCCAGTTCAACGGCCAAGGGCTCGGCCTTCTCAATGGGAATCTCTTCCTTGGCGAAGCCGCCTTCCACCGTCGGATCGACGCGGACGGTGTGGCCCTTCTGGCCCATGAAGTCGATGGAGGCGTAGCCCCCGGTCTGGAAGACGCGGATCTCGCGGTTCTTCTTCTGGGAAACGCGGCTGGCGCTGAGGTTGGCAACGCAGCCGTTACGAAAGGCGAGGCGGGCATTGGCGATGTCCTCGGTCTTGGTGACGACAGAGACGCCGACCGCATCAATCTTCTCGACCTCGGAATTGGCCAGCTGGAGGACGATGCCGATGTCGTGGATCATGAGGTCCAAAACGACACCCACCTCGGTCCCACGCGGGGTGAAGGGGGCGAGGCGCTCGGCGGTGATGTAACGTGCATCGGTAACGGCCTTCTCGAGGTAGGACATCACGGGATTATAGTGCTCGATGTGACCGACCTGCACGATGCGGTCGGCCTTGCGGGCGGCGGCCAGAATCTGCTCGGCTTCCTCGAGGGTGACGCACAAGGGCTTCTCGACGAGGAGGTGGCAGCCCTTTTCTAAGAGCGGCACGGCCAAAGCGGCGTGGTAGTTGGTCGGGACGACAACACTGACGGCATCGCAGCCGGCGGCCATGTCGTCCAAGGTGGCAAACCGGGCACAATGATGCCGAGCGCAGATTTCGGCCGCCCGCTTATCATCGGGCTCATAGATACCGGCCAGTTCGGCGCCTGGGAGGGTCGAGTAGATGCGGGCGTGGTGCTGACCGAGGGATCCCGTGCCGGCTACCCCACAACGAATGCGCGTGGCTGTCATGCCAGAAGGATTCAGCGACCGCCCGCCTACTTCAACCCGAAAACCCTCCGGGCTGAGACTCGAAGGCGACCCCATCCTTGGTCAAGGAGACGCGGACGAGCGATCCATCGAGCACCGTACCAGCCAAGAGCTGGCGGGCCAGCGGCGTCTCAATCTCACGCTGAATGAAGCGGCGAAGCGGGCGAGCCCCATACACGGGGTCGAGGCCGCGATCGGCGAGCCAGCGAAGGACCTCCGGCGTGAGGATGAGCTGGATGCGCTTGGCGGCCAAGCGAGCGTTAAGGCCCTGCAGCAGGAGGCCAGCGATGGCGGCGACCTGCTCCAAGCCGAGCGGACGGAACAGGACGATGTCGTCGACGCGGTTCAGGAACTCCGGCCGGAAGTGAGCCCGCAGGTCGGTCATGACGGCTTCACGCACATTCTCCGTGATTTCGCCCAAGCTGGCACCACTGGCGATATGCCGACTACCAATGTTCGAGGTCATGATGAAGATGGCGTTACGGCAATCCACCGTGCGGCCCTGAGAGTCGGTCAGGCGACCGTCATCGAGCACCTGCAGTAAGATGTTAAAGACGTCGGGGTGGGCCTTCTCGACTTCATCCAAGAGGACCACCGTGTAGGGGTGCCGGCGAATCGCCTCGGTCAGCTGCCCGCCTTCTTCATGGCCGACATAGCCCGGAGGCGCGCCGACCAGGCGAGAAACGGAGTGCTTCTCCATATACTCGGACATATCGAGGCGGACCATCGACTTCTCGCTGTCGAAGAGTTCCAGGGCCAAGGCCTTGGCCAGCTCGGTCTTGCCAACGCCTGTCGGACCAAGGAAGAGGAACGAGCCGACCGGACGGCGCGGATCCTGCACGCCCGCGCGGGAACGCTGCACGGCATCAGCGACCGCCAAGACGGCTTCTTCTTGGCCGACCACGCGGGCCTTGAGACTGTTTGCCAACTGGAGGAGCTTCTCGCGCTCACCCGAGAGTAGGCGGGACACCGGCACCCCTGTCCAGCGGGCGACGACTTCGGCGATTTCTTCGGGCGTAACGGTTTCACGGAAGAGACCCGTGCCCGACTTCGCGCCTTTCTCCAACGTGGCGACGTCCTTCTCGAGTTGGGGAATCCGACCGTGGCGGAGTGCGGCCATGGCATTCAAGTCGCCCTTACGTTCAGCCTCGGTCATCTCCCGCCGGGCAGCGTCGAGCTGCTCACGGGCGGTGCGAACCTTCGTCACAGAAGCCTTATCGGACTCCCAGCGGCTCCGCACGGTGCGCTGCGACTCACGGGCTTCGGCGAGTTCCTTGCGGAGGCTGCCGAGCCGGGCCTTCGAGCCGTCATCTTTCTCGTTCTTCAACGCCGATTCCTCGACCTCGAGCTGAAGGACGCGGCGATTCAGCACGTCGAGCTCGGCCGGGACGCTATCGATTTCGGTGCGGATTTGCGCGCAGGCTTCATCGATGAGGTCGATAGCCTTGTCGGGCAGGAAGCGGGAAGTGATGTAGCGGTCCGAAAGCACCGCCGCCTCGACCAAGGCCGCATCTTCGATGCGCACCCCATGGTGGACCTCGAAACGCTCGCGGAGGCCGCGCAGGATAGAAACCGTGTCAGGCACGCTCGGTGGCTCGACGAGGACCTGTTGGAAACGACGTTCGAGCGCGGCATCCTTTTCCACGTGTTCGCGGAATTCATCCAGCGTGGTCGCACCGATACAATGGAGCTCCCCCCGGGCGAGCATCGGCTTAAGCAGGTTGGCGGCATCGATCGCGCCCTCGGCCTTACCGGCACCGACCAGCGTGTGCATCTCGTCGATGAAGAGCAGGATGCCGCCTTCGGCGGACTTCACCTCGGCCAGGACGGCCTTGAGGCGTTCTTCGAATTCACCGCGGTACTTGGCTCCGGCGAGCAACGCCCCCATGTCCAAAGAGAAAATAACCTTATCACGGAGGCCCTCCGGCACGTCGCCATTGACGATACGTTGGGCAAGGCCTTCGACCACGGCGGTCTTGCCGACCCCGGGCTCACCGATGAGGACGGGGTTATTCTTCGTGCGGCGGGAAAGGATACGAATGACCCGGCGAATCTCTTCATCGCGCCCAATCACGGGGTCCATCTTGCCGGTACGGGCACGCGCCGTGAGGTCCATGCCGTACTTGGAAAGGGCCTCGTAGGTCGCCTCCGGGTTGGAGGTCGTGACGCGTTGCGAACCCCGGACGGCCTTGAGCGCCCCGAGGATGTTCGTACGACCGAAATCGATGCCCGCGAAGGCGGCACGCAGCGAGGGCGACTCGGAAAGCGCCAAGAGCACGTGCTCGGCAGAGACGTAGTCGTCCTTCATCGCCGTGGCTTCTTCCTTGGCCTTCAGCAAGACCTCGTGCGCCTCACCCGAAAGGCCTGGCTGGCTGGGAGCTTGGTTGAGCTTGGGCAAGCGGGCGAGGATACCCGCCAACGTCGAAGCCAAGGCTTTATCGTCTTTGGCCGCGCGGCGGAAAATCGTCGGCACCACCCCACCCTCCTGGGACATGAGCGCGAAGAGTAGGTGGGCGGGTTCGATCTGGGAATGCCGGCGCTGCACCGTCTCGCTCTGGGCGAGCTGGAGGGCTTCATTGGTTTTATCCGTCAGGTTGCCGAAAGGAGAACTCATGTTGCCCGCTATTCTGCACGAAGCGTTCCAAGCCACGACTACCCAAACTTAATATAAATAAGGGGTAAAAAGCACTCTTCGGCATCTTGGCCGCGACAGCCCGTCACGAACGCGACGAGTTGTCGCAGAAACGCCCACCTCCGGAGTCCCTTGTTGCTCCCTACAGGTCTTTCCGTCATAGAAGCCAGATGACGCGTGATGCGCAGCTAGCCGCCTTAGAACGGCTCATGGACGACCCCTCTCCGGTTGTGCGCAAAGCCGTGCTCAAGGGCGTGCAGGCGGCGGGCACGGAGGGACTGCTTTGGCTCCAACAGTTAAGCGACGACGAGGCCCTGGGTCCCTACGCCCTCGCCTTGCTCGCCGAACTCCGAACCCCCGAGTCCTCCGCGCAGGCACTGATCCAGTACCTCCAAGCTGGCGATATCGACCTCGAGGAAGCCTGTCTTCTCTTGGAGCGCATCCATAACCCTAAGCTCACCGACGGGGCCTACAAAGAAAAGCTGGATCAGCTCTGTGCCCGCACCCGCGAGCTCATCGCGGAGCCTTTAGATGTGCGTGCTAAATGCCGCCTGCTCTGTCGCGTCCTCTATGGTGAAGAAGGCTATCGCGGCTCCCAGCAATCGTTCGCGACACCCGAGTCTTCGCTGCTTTCCCACGTCCTAGCCGAACGCCGCGGCATCCCGATTTCCCTGTGCCTCATCTTCCTGCTCGTTGCCCGTCGCCTCGGACTCCCAGTCGAGCCGGTCGGCTTGCCCGGCCGCTTCATGGTCGGGGTCTTCCGCGGCAAGGAACCGCTCTACATCGATTGCTATGAAGGCGGCGCCTTTCGCACGCGCTCCGAAGTCCAACTCCTGTTGCTCGACAATCAACTGCCGGCCGACGAAGCCTTTCTGCAACCAGTGACTGCGCTCCAGACCATCGCTCGCTGCTGCCGTAACTTGGTCTCGCAGTTCGAGGCCCAAGGCGATGACCGGAGTAGCCGGCTGTTCGTTGGCATCGTCCACGTCCTGGAAAAGATCGATGAGCGCGCCTGATACCTTGACGCTGGCGGACCTCCGCACGCGGACGTTCCCACACCCACAGTTCGGCGTACTGGGCGACCCGATTGCGCACTCCCTCAGCCCAGCGATGCATAACGCCGCCCTGGCGGCACTGCGCCCGACGCACCCGACCCTCGCGACGCTCCATTACCTGCGCCTGCATATCGCCGCCACCGAACTCCCTTCAGCGCTACACCGCCTCCGCGAACTAGGCTTTGCCGGCCTCAACCTCACGGTGCCGCACAAAATCCAAGCACTCACACTCGTCGCCGAACTCTCGGACGAAGCCCGCCGCGCAGAATCCGTGAATACGCTCGTACCCACCGCAACGGGCTGGGCTGGCCATACCACGGACGGCCAAGGTTTCCTCGAAGCCCTCCGCGAACGCAGTGGCCATGGCATTACTGGGCGACCGGTCCGCTTGCTCGGCGCCGGTGGCGCCGCCCGCGCCGTCGCCGCCGCCTGCCTCGCCGCTGGTTGCAGCGAACTGCGCATCGTCAACCGCGATACCGCCAAAGGCGAGGCCCTCGCCGCCGCCCTCGCCGATCCCCGCGCCCGCGCGGGCGATAGCCCAAGCCTTCCCGCGGATGCCGTCATCGTCAACTGCACCACGCTGGGACTGCAGCCCACCGACGCATCGCCGCTGGCCGCGGAGTTACTCCACCCTGGGCAGTTCGTGTTCGATACGACCTACGGTGCGCACCGCTCGCAGCTCCTCCAGGATGCCGCCACCCGCGGCGTCGACGGTTGCGATGGCCGTCCCATGCTTCGCTGGCAAGGAGCGCTCGCCTTCCGCCTGTGGACGGGCATCATGCCTCCTGCCGCCCCGATGCGCGCCGCCCTTGGCGAGCCCCCTGTGACCCCATGACCCTCGTCGCCGCCCAAATCTTCATCGCCTTGCATCCTGCGGTCGCCGCCATCTGTGCCGGGGCCGTGGGGGCCTGCATCGGAAGTTTCCTCAACGTCTGCATCCATCGATTGCCGAAGGAAGAATCCGTCGTCACGCCAGCGTCGCGGTGCGCCTGCGGGCAGTTAATCCCGTGGTGGCTCAATATCCCGCTCTTCGGCTGGCTGGCCTTGCGCGGCAAAGCCCGCTGCTGCGGGGCGTCGATTTCCGTCCGCTACCCGATCGTTGAACTCCTCACGGCCGTACTCTTCGCGGTAGCCATCCTAACGCTCCCCCCACTCAAGGCTGCCATCGCTGCCGTCTTCCTACCGCTGCTCATCGTCTTAGCGGGTTGCGACCTGGACGACATGATGGTCCCGGATGCCCCGAACCTCGCGCTCGTCGGACTCGGCCTGCTTTTCTCCATCCTCGTCCCCTCCCTGCAAGGGGAGACGGGCGCGGCCATCGAAGTCATCAATCGGCTCCATGCCGCGGGTGACTCGCTGATCGGCATTGCGGTGGGCACGGCCCTCGTCTGGTGGATTCGGACGATTGGGACAATCTTGATGGGGCAGGAAGCCATGGGCGAAGCCGACATTATCCTCTGCGCTGGGGTCGGGGCCTTCTGCGGCTGGCAAGGGGCGGTCTTTTGCCTTTTCGGCGGGGCGGTCATTGGAGTACTGCTCAAATTCCCGATGGTTATCGCGGTTTTCACCAAAAAAGAGACAGATAGCCATGTCCCCTTCGTCCCTAGCCTCGCCATTGCTGGGGCCATTTGGTTCTTCCGGGGCCCCGAATTGGTCCAAGCCTGGCACCTCTGGGTAACTGGCTGAGGTTTCTGGCTTGTCACCCCCTCCCCCCCTCTCCCAAATAAACCCACCCCCAACCATGAAGCAGCTCGCCCTTGCCACCCTCATCGCCTCCGCCGGTCTGGTCGGATGCAACACGTACGACACCCCGAACCACGGTAAGGCGGTCTCGCTCGAGCCTAGCCACAACTTCCTCGGCATCATCCGCACCGAGCCAGGTTCCTACTCGGCAAACAACAACGCCACGGTCCGCCTGAGCACCAACGAGCTCTACAGCCGCCGTACGTCCTCTGGTGACCGCATCGTCCTCCTCTGGGGCGCGATCACGATCACCGACTACTAAACCTCACAAGAGGCCTTGCAGAAGCCCCGGAAACGGGGCTTCTTCGTTTGTAGGCAAAATGCACGACCCTGGCCGCAACGTCGCCCGACACCTCCGCGCCGCCGCCACCCAAACGCCGGACCTGACGGCCACGCTTTCGCCATTGTCGGTCAGCCCAACGGGACGGGTCATCCACCAGCGATGCACATTCCGACAGCTCGATCAAGAAAGCGATGCGGCCGCGCGGGTCTTCCATGCGCAAGGCATCGCCCAAGGCACCCGCGTCCTCCTGGCGGTCCGCCCTGGCCATGACCTCATCGTCGGCATGTTTGGATTACTGAAACTCGGTGCCATCCCCGTGGCCATCGACCCCGGGATGGGCTTCCGGAGTTACCTGAACTGCGTGCGCCACGCCCGCCCGACGGCCTTGGTCGCCGTACGGACAGCACACTGGCTCAGCCTCCTACCGTTCGCTGCCTTTGAGAGCCTCGAACACCGCATCACCGTCGGCGGTCGCCACTGGCGGCAACAGCTCGCGCAAGGCACTTCCGCGGAACCTCGGCCCTTAGCGACGCTGTCCGCGGACGACCCTGCCGCGATTTTATTCACCTCGGGTTCGACGGGGGCCCCCAAGGGCGTCGCCTACACGCATGGGATGTTCGACGCGCAGATCGAACTCGTCCGCGCGACCTACGGCATCCAACCGGGCGAAGTCGACATGCCGATGCTGCCGGTGTTCGCGCTCTTCAATCCAGCACTGGGCATGACGACTGTAACGCCGTTGCTTGACCCGACCAAGCCGGCAGCAGCCGACCCGACTCCGATTGTGGCGGCACTAATCTCCGAGTGCGTGACGAATTCCTTCGGCTCCCCGGCCATCTGGGCTCGGATTGCCGACCACTGCGACGAACGTCGCCTCACCTTGCCACACCTTCGGCGTGTACTCATCGCCGGCGCCCCCGTGCCCGATGGCCTGCTCACGCAGTTGCAACGCATCGCCCCACAGGCGCAGATTCATACGCCCTACGGGGCGACGGAGTGCCTGCCGGTGAGCACGATTGAGGCGCGCGAGTTGCTGACCACGCAACGCGACTTAGCCCGCCAAGGGGGCGGCACCTGCGTCGGCCGCGCCGTCGCCGGCGTGGAGATTCGCATCATCCGCGAAACGGAGGGGGCCCTTGGTTCTTTGGCCGAGACAACACCCTGTGCCCCCGGCGAAGTGGGCGAAATCATCGCCACCGGACCGAGCGTCACGCGAACCTACGATGGCCTGCCCGCCGCGACGACGCTGGCGAAGATTCCCGACGGCGAACGCGTCTGGCATCGGATGGGCGACCTCGGTGCCATCGGCGCGGATGGCTTGCTGCGTTTCTTCGGTCGACGCGCGGAAAAAGTTAAATCAGCCCAAGGCGACCTTTACACCGAAGCGCTCGAGCCAGCCTTCCGCGCCCACCCACAGGTCGCGCGCTGTGCGCTCATTGGCCTCGGCGAGCAAGCCCCCCTAACCCCTGCGCTCGTCGTCGAACCCAAGGAAGGCCACTTTCCTACCAACGCCGGGGAACGCGAGCGATTCGCCAACGCCCTGCGCGCCCAGGCGGCCACCCACCCCCAGGCCGCCGCGATCCAGCACATCTTCTTTCAAAAGAAATTTCCCGTGGACGTGCGCCACAACGCCAAGATTCACCGCCTTCTGCTAGCCAAGGAATGGACAGCCCGCACCCGCGCATGAACCCACCCACCGTCCTCGTCACCGGCGGCAACGGCTTCCTCGGCCGCGCCGTGGTCGAGCGCTGCCTCGCCCGTGGTTATGCGGTCCGCGTGTATGGACGCTCGGACCTATCCGCCGATCTGGCTCCGCGGGTGACCTTCCATCGCGGTGACCTGGCGGACGCCGCCGCGCTGACCGCGGCAGTCAAAGGTTGCGACTACGTCTTCCACGTCGCGGCCAAGGCCGGCGTCTGGGGCCGCTGGGATGACTTCGTCCGCAGCAATATCACTGGGACGGAAACCGTGGTACAAGCCTGCCGCGAACATGGCGTGAAGGCCCTCGTCTACACGAGCACCCCGAGCGTGGTCTTCAACGGCGAGTCCTTCCGCGGAGCCGATGAGACCCTACCCTACGGCACCGCATTCCTCTGCGCTTACGCCGAGACCAAGGCCACCGCCGAACGGCGTGCCCTCGAGGCCGCCTCGGACTCCCTTAAGGTCTGCGCGCTCCGTCCGCACCTCATCTGGGGCCCGGGCGATCACCACCTCTTCCCCCGCGTCTTAGCCCGCGCCCGCGCCGGCAAGCTCCGCATCGTCGGTGACGGCAGGAACAAGGTCGATGTCACCCACGTCGACACCGCCGCCGACGCGCACCTCGGCGCGCTGGACGCGCTCCTGGCCGGAAGGGCTAACGGCAAAGCCTACTTCCTCTCGCAAGGTGAACCCGTGAACCTTTGGGATTTCATCAATCGCCTCGTGGTCGGCGCCGGCCTTCCGCCCGTCACGAAGCGAATCCCGCTGCAGCGCGCTTACGCCATCGGCTCGGTGATGGAAGTCCTCTGGACAATCCTGCCGCTGAAGGGCGAGCCGCCCATGACTCGCTTCGTCGCCGTCGAACTGGCCAAAGACCATTGGTTCGACGTTTCCGCCGCCCAACGGGACCTCGGACTCAAGCCCGCCGTCGATACTTGGACCGAGCTCGACCGACTCGCCGCGACGTTCAGGTCCTAAGATAAACCTCCCACAAAAGGGGTCAGGCCGTTAGCGGGGGGCTGCCTGTTAGTTTAGAGCCCCAGAAAGGGCGTTCTAACTAACAGGGTTCCGTACTAACGGCCTGACCCCTTTTATGGGAGGTTGCTTGCACGATAAGAGCTTTCTCTCAAGGTTGCGCCCATGCCCACCGACGGACTCCAGCCTGATAAGACTTTCGTGGTCTCGATGAAGACCTGGTTCGACCAGACCGACGGACTCGGCATCCTGCACCACTCGCACTACGTGCTCCTGATGGAACGTGCACAGAAGATTTTCTTCGTGGCAATGATGGGGAAGGACACCCTCGACCCAGCCATCGCGCCCGACGTTTACGTCGTGGTCCGCAACCTCGAGCTGAGCTACCTAGTCCCAATCCGCCCCGAGTGCACCGTCAAGCTGTACCTCTCGGTCCGTAAGGTCCGCGCCGCCGGCCTCACCGTCGATTTCGAGTTCCGCAGCGAAGACGGCGACACCCTTTACGCAAAAGCCTCCCGCACGGTGTGCCGGATGGATGGAGTGTCACACCAGCCAGCGGCATGGTCGGACGAGTTCCGGGCCAAGCACGAGGCGTTGGTGAAGTAGGAGTACGGATTACAGAGTACGGAGTACGGATTATGGCGGAAGTGGCTGAGTGGATGGTTTCTTTGGATTAGTCCGTTCATCTACCTTCTGTTTGCGGTAGTGAATCAGCCCGCCGATGAGTCGCCCGACTGCCGCCACCTGCTTCATCAGCCGTTGGGCGTCTGTTTCTGTTAGAAACTTCATGCTGAGGCAAACTTCGATCTGCGTCTCTAGTTCGCAGAGCGAACCTCGGGCGATATACAGAAATCTGAGGGAGTCCTTGTTCGTTCCCCGGCCATTGCCTTCGGCGATATTAGACGGGATGGAGATGGCTGCCCTACGTATCTGATCGGCAAGACCACGGTCGATGAAGTTCTTCTGCTGCTTGCAGACCTCATAGACTTGGACGACCAAGGTTTTGGCCTCTTGCCAGGCGAGCAGTCTCCTGTGGCTTGGCCCTTCAATCTCTTTCTCCATCCATACATTGGCGACTTGCTAGGCTGCTGTAGCAATGCAGGAGACGCCTCACCGAGCGCCTAGGGCCGATGGCCTAGGTACACCCTGCTTCCGTCTTCGCCGCTCGAGTGCTTATTACTCAGAAATCTGTAATCTGTACCCTGTACTCTGTAATCTGTAATCCGCACTCCGTACTCTGTAATCCGTACTCTACCATCCACTCTGCCCTCTACCCTTCGAGCAACTTGGCGCAAATCCCACAAGTCTTCCCATCGCAGCCCCGCGCGGTGCAGTGCTCACGGCCGTAGAAGATGATGCGGAGGTGAAGCTTATTCCAGGAGTCTTCCGGGAAGACTTTCTTGAGGTCGCGCTCGACCTGTTCGACCGATTTACCTGGGCTGAGCTTCCACCGCTTAGCCAAGCGATGGATATGTGTATCGACGGGAAACGCCGGCACGCCGAAGGCCTGCGCCATGACGACCGAGGCGGTCTTATGCCCAACGCCCGGTAGTTCCTCAAGTTCCTCAAAGGTCCGGGGGACTTGGCCCGCATGCTTGGATATGATCAGTTTGGCCAGGCCGACGAGCGCCTTAGACTTCTGGGGCGCCAAACCGAGCTGACGGATCAGTCCAAGGACCTTGTCCACCGGCAAGGCGGCCAGCTTTGCGGGCGTCCCAGCGACGGCAAACAAGGCCGGGGTCACCTCATTGACCTTCTTATCCGTACACTGGGCCGAGAGCACCACGGCGACGAGCAATGTAAACGCGTCGGTGTGATCCAACGGAATCGGCGTCGTTGGGTATAACTTCGCTAGTTCGCGGGCGACATAATCGGCTCGTTGCTGGCGGGTCATCGATGAAACGATTAGCCTGCGGGTAATGATGGCAATCGCCCATGAAGACTTATTCACAGGCAGCGATGCGAGTGGCTTCGTCTAATGGGAAAACCATCTTCCGCTAATACCCCCACCCCTCCAAGGTGGACGGTTGCGGGGGCGTCTCCCCCCTTCAAAAAACACACTCACTCTCTCATGGCCCAACTGCCCTACGATCCTTCCAAAATTTCGCGCGAGCTCTCCCGGCACTATATCCCGGCGAGCGAGGCCGACATCCAAGCGATGTTCCAAGCCGTCGGTTCGACGAAGTTCAGCGACATGTACTCGCATATCGCGGACGACGTGAAGTTCCCTGGCCAACTCAACCTCCCGGACGAACTCGAATACGCCGCCCTCGCCGACCGCATGTTGGCGCTCTCCCAGCGCAATGACGCCAAGACTGGCTTCCTCGGCGACGGTCTCCAAGTCTACCGGACGCATGAAATCGTCGGCCATGTCTGCTCGATTCGCAACCTGACGACATCCTACACGCCCTACCAGCCCGAGCGCTCCCAAGGCACGCTCATCACGCACTGGATCTACCAGTCCACCCTCGCGCAACTGACCGGCTTTGAAGCCGTCAACTCCTCGCTCTACGACCGTGCTAGCGCGCTCTTCGAAGCCGCCGTCTGCGCCGTCCGTATGTCCGAGGCCGACACCATCCTCGTCGCGGCTAACCTCTTCCCTGGCGACCTCGAAGTCCTCCGCACCCATTGCGCGGAGACTTCCGTGAAGCTCGAGTTCCTCGCGCCCGAAGAAGAAACCGGCCGGATCCGGGGCGCCGCCATCAAGGCCCGCGTCGCTGCGCACGGCGGCAAGGTCGCTGCGGTTATCTTCCCCCAAATCAATAACCTCGGCCTCGTCGAAGACACCGATGAGCTGGCGGACGCCTGCGCCGACGCCGGCGTGAAGTCGATTGCGGTCATCGACCCGATGCTCCTCGCCACCGGCGGCCTCAAGGCCCCGGCGAACTATGGCCGTCAAGGCGCCGACATCCTCGTCGGTGAAGGCCAGCACCTCGCTATCGGCGCCAACTTCGGCGGCCCGGGCCTCGGCATCTTCGCCGTCCGCCACAACGCCGAACGCAAGAACGAGGTCCGCGAAACCCCCGGCCGTTTCGTCGGCAAGGCCAAGGACAACGCCGGCCGGGATTGCATCGTGATGGTGCTCTCCACGCGCGAACAGCACATCCGCAAGGATAAGGCCACGTCCAACATCTGCTCCAACCAGGCCTTTATCGCCACCATCGCCGGCGCGGCCATCCTCGCCCGCGGCGAAGCCGGCATGGCCGCCAGCTGCGTCGCCGGTCGCGACCGCGCTCACCGTGCGGCCGCTCAGCTGCACACCATCCCCGACCTCAAGGTCTGCTACGCCCAACAGGCGTTCTGGAACGAATTCAGCCTCATGCTGCCGGAACCTGCCGCCGCCGTGCTCGCCAAGGGCCGCGCTGCTGGACTGCACCTCGGGGTCGACATCACTGGCCGCACGCCTTGCCACTGCTCGCTGCTAAAGATCTCGTTCAGCGACATCCAGACCGACGCCGAGGCCGACCGCCTCGTGGCGTTCTTCGAAGGCCTCTACGGCAAAGCCACTGGCGCCGCCACGCTGCCGGCCGTCCCCGCCCACCTACTGCGCCCCGCACCAGTCGGCCTTCCCTCCTTCCCGTTGGCCGAACTCAAGGCCTACTACAGCAAGCTCGGCGAACTCAATGTCTCGCCCGATACCGGCTGCTTCCCACTCGGGTCGTGCACGATGAAGTACAACCCACACATCAACGACTGGGCCGCTGGCCTGCCGGGCTTCACGGCCCTGCACCCGCAAGCCCCCGCCGAAGATGCGCAAGGCTCGCTAGAATTGCTCTGGCAAATCCAGCAGTGGATGCAGGCCATCACTGGCCTCCCCGGCGTGACGACCCAGCCCGTTGCCGGTGCGCAGGGCGAGCTCGTCGGCCTCAAGCTCTTCCAAGCCTACCACCGTCACCACGGTCAGGCCCATCGCGACATCTTGCTGATCCCCTCGACAGCCCACGGCACGAACTTCGCCACGGCCACGACGGCCGGCTACATCAACCGCCAGCGCGCTGATGGCGCCCCGTCCGGCATCGTCATCCTGAAGTCCGCCCCTGATGGTCGCGTCGACCAAGCCGACTTCGACGCCAAGATTGCCCAGTACGGTGACCGCATCGCCGGCATGATGGTAACTAACCCCAACACTTCGGGCGTCTTCGAGACCGACTTCAAGCGCATGGCTGACGCCGTGCACCGCGCCGGTGGCCTCGTCTACATGGACGGCGCCAACATGAACGCCATCGCGGGCTGGGTGAACCTCGATAAGCTCGGCGTGGACGCCGTGCACAACAACCTGCACAAGACCTGGACCGTCCCACACGGCGGCGGCGGCCCGGGCGACGGCATCGTCGGCGTGTCCTCCCGCCTGGTTGACTTCCTCCCTGGCTTCCAGATCGAGAAGCAAGGCGACCGCTTCGTACCAGTGCGCCCGAAGCATAGCATCGGGTCGTTCCATCGCCACTGGGGCAATTTCGCCCATAAGGTCCGCGTCTACTCCTACCTGCTCCGCCTCGGCCACGCTGGTGTCCA
>CAIYEN010000234.1 GCA_903925205.1 uncultured Opitutia bacterium
CGTGAAGCTCTTCTGCTTCCACCAAGGCCTGCCGATTCGGAAACGCCGCCTAGGCTTGGCGCATCATCTCGTCGTGCACCTCACCCGCACGACCTCCTCGGCCGCGTACGCCGTGAATCGGCGCGCGGCCGAGGCCCTGCTGAAAGCGTTGCGGCCGATCACGGAACAGGTCGACCACGCACTGGATCGCCCCTGGGAGACCGGCCTGCGCATCCGCGGCATCCGGCCGATGCCCGTGACCCTGTCCGCGGACGCGCTCATCTCGACTATCGGCTACGCCGATAAGGAAGGCCGCGATAATTCGCCCCTACGCCTCCTCCGTCTACTTGGCTTCCGGACGCATAAAGAGACGCGCCGGTTCTTCCACGGGTTGACGGAAGGCTTCCTGCGCTAGTCTAACGCGGCTGGCGAGTAGCAGGACCGCCCCACCTTAACTGATGCGCCGAACGACATGCGCGACGTCTTGCGGCGTGATGTCGGTGCGGCTAGGCTGGCAGTCGCCCTGACCGACGGAACTTCATCGGCCAAGGTCGGCGAGGATTTCGCCGGCGATGACCTCCACGAAATGATCCTGCTTGAACTGCGCCGCCTGAGGTGAAAGCAGGAACGCGCGGATGCGATCCTGATAACCGAGATAGGCCGCGTCATCGATCGTACGCAGGTGCGCATCCAGCTCGGCCGGCGTCGCGAAGGCACGCGCGTCGACGAAGCAATCCGCGGGGACAAGTTCGGCGATTTCCTTTGGCCCGACGTAGACCGGCACGCAGCCGGCGCGGAAGCAGTCGAAGAGCTTCTCGGTCACGTAGCCCGGAAGGTCGCGGCAGTTCTCATGCGCGAGGCAGAAGCGGGCCCGCGTAAGCAGCTCGATCTTATCGGCGACCGGCCCGCGCCAGGTGGCGTAGGGCGAGCTCGAGGGTTTTAGTCTGGAGAAAAGCTTCCGCAGTTGATTACGGACGCGGCCCCAACGGCCGGGCAGCGCGGCCGGGCGGTCCCAGCCGCGACCGAACAGATGGAAATCCGCCGGTGCGTTCCGCTCATACCAGTCGAGGAGCCGCACGCGGGCCTGATATTGGTCGCGAGGGTCGACGACCGTGAGCGCCTTGTTCGAGGCCACGATCACGCAGAACAACGGCCGTTTCTCCGGGCCATTCCAAGGGCCTCGCGCGAAGCGGTTCGGATAGAGAAGACGGACGGCGCGAGGGTCGTCGAGCAGTTCGCCATCCCACGCGAACCACTTCGCATAGCGGGCCAAGGCAGAGCGGTCACGGTTGAGCGGACGGATCAGCGGATTCTCGTACAGGTAGACATAGGCACGGGCCGATGGGTCCTGCCGGCGGCAGTTGATATGGAGCTCGAAGGCGATTTCGCGGCCGGCGTTCACATCTGGCGTGTTCAGTTCGATCCCTGCGGCCAGGAAGCGCTCTCTCAGTTTGGCGTAAGGGAGGTAGAACTCTCCGCCGTTCTCTCCTTCGCCGGGCTTGAACAGAGAATTGTCTGCGTAATCGCGATAAAGGACGGAAGCGTAGAGCATCTAGGTGCGAATAGTGGCGGCGGCCAGAGGCGCATCGCGGGACGCATGGAGTGATAAACCTGCCGGACGTTTTATCCATTCAATTAATCCGTACCGCCCGGCGTCGCAGTCTCACCTCGACGTCCAGCGCACCCGCCGCCCGGAGATATTTCTGGCCAAAAACCATAGCCAAGGTAATTTCGGCGAGAGCTCGTCACCGATAACGCCATAGGCATGCAACCCCCCATCCGTATTCCCATCTATCAGCCTGACCTCAGCGGCAACGAGAAGGCGTATGTGAATGAGTGCCTTGATTCGACGTGGATCTCCTCGAAGG
Organism: uncultured Opitutia bacterium; assembly: GCA_903925205.1. Classification (GTDB taxonomy): domain Bacteria; phylum Verrucomicrobiota; class Verrucomicrobiia; order Opitutales; family UBA953; genus UBA953. The sequence goes on from CAIYEN010000234.1 coordinate 1,848, forward strand.
GGGTTTTCATCGACCGGTTCCAAGGCGGCTTCGCGGAATATATCGGGGCGCCCCATGCACTCGCCGTCTCGAACGGCACTGTCGCCCTGCATCTCGCTCTCGCCGCCCTGGGCCTCGGACCTGGCGACGAGGTCATCGTCCCGACCCTGACCTATGTCGCTGCCGTGAACGCCATCCGTTACGTCGGCGCCACGCCGGTGTTCGCGGATTCAGAAGCCGCCTACTGGCAGGTCAGCGTGGCGGACGTGGCCGCCCGAATCACGCCCAAGACCAAGGCCATCATGGCGGTCCACCTTTACGGACAGGCGTGCGACATGGCCGCGCTCTCCGATTTAGCCAAAGCTCACGGCCTCCTGCTGATCGAAGACTGCGCCGAGGCTTTTGGCACCCGCATCGGCAAGCAACACGTGGGGACCTTCGGGGATATCGCGTGCTTCAGCTTCTTCGGCAACAAGACGATCACGACGGGAGAAGGCGGCATGGTCGTGGCACGGGATCCGGCGTTGCATCGGCTCGCCCTCAAGCTCCGCGGACAAGGCTTGGCGGACGACCGCGAATACTGGCACGACGTCGTCGGCTACAACTTCCGGATGACCAATATCTGCGCCGCCATCGGCCTCGCCCAGCTGGAACGCGCCGGCGACTTCCTGCGCCGCAAGCGCGTCCTTGCCGAAGGCTATCGCGAAGGCCTCCGCGGCCTGCCGGTCTCCCTCCACGGCGAGGCGGCCGGCACGACGCATTCCTACTGGATGTGCTCCCTCCTCACGGATGACCCGGCGCAGCGCGACCCGCTTCGTCGCTCGATGCGCGCGGCGGGCATCGAGACCCGCCCGGTCTTCCACCCGGTACACACCATGCCGATGTATGCCGCCGGCCAGAGCGGTCTGACGACCTCCGTGCAACTGGCCAGTCGAGGCATCAACCTGCCGAGCTGGCCCGGTCTTGGCGAGGAAGGCGTACGGACGATCAACGAGGTCATCCGCGGCCACTTCGCCAAGGGATGACGTCCGGGCCTCATGGCGACAGCGCCGGCGAGCTTCGCTTCGAGGCCGTCACCCCGGCCCGTTTCGACGACCTCCTTGCCTGCTTCGAGTCGCTACGATCGTCTCCGGCGGCCGCATTCTTCCATCCGCACCCGCTCGACCGGGAAGAAGCCGTTCGGCGGAGTTCCTATGCGGGCAAAGACTATTACTGCCTGGCCTACCTGGGAAGTCGGCCGGCAGGCTACGGCATGCTGCGTGGCTGGGACGAAGGCTATGCCGAGCCGAGCCTCGGCATCGCGCTGCTCCCGGAGTTCCAGGGAAGAGGCCTCGGACGCAAGCTGACCGAGCACCTGCATGCGGTCGCGTCGGCGCGAGGCGCGGCCAGCATCCGGCTTAAAGTCTACACGCGCAACCAGGCGGCCCGATCGCTTTACCTCAAGCTGGGATATGCCATGACTCCGATCGCGGACGGCGAGGAGCTCGGCCGCACCATCCTGACCCCGTCGATGCGCATCGGCATCCTGACGAGCGGCCTCATTCATTGGGCGGGCGGCCTGGACTTCCTCTGCGGGCTGATCAATTCGCTGCTCGCGGCGCCGTCAGCCAAGAACGCGGAACTGGTCGTACTTCTACCAACCTTACCCCCAAAGCGTTGGTCGAAAGCCTATTTCAAGGACATCGAAGACCGCCTGAAGCAGGTGATCCGCCGCCGGGTCCGGGCCAAGCCGCCGGGGATGGACGCCGTGCGCGAGCGTCTCTTGGCGTTCGGACCCAGACTCCGCATCCATGAGATCCGGAGCGACGCCGAGGCGCACGCCGAAGCCAGCCGACAGCTCAAGCTGGATGCGGTCTTCCCTTCGATGCGTCCGGCGGACTTCGGGCCGGAATGCGGCGTCGTCGGGTATCTTTACGACTTCCAGCACCGTCATCTTCCCGGCCTTTTCTCGCCGGTCGACCGCGCGCGGCGTGACCGGCGCTTCCGTGAGCTGCTGACCGGCGTGTCCGCCGTGATCGTGAACGCCCGCTGCGTGGCGCAAGACGTCCGCGACTTCGTCCCGGAAGCCACCGCCCGGGTCTTCACGCTGCCCTTCGCCCCGGCGGCCAGGCCCGAATGGCTGCCCGACTTAGATGGCACGGCGGCCCGCTATGAGTTGGACGGGCCTTACTTCATCGTCTGCAACCAATTCTGGGAGCATAAGAATCACCGCACGGCGTTCCGCGCATTCGCCCGGATCGCCGCCGAACATCCTACAGTCCGGTTGGTCTGCACGGGCAGCACCACGGATTCGAGGTCGCCCGACTACTTCCCCTCCCTGCAGGAAGAGATCCGGCAGCAAGGCTTCGCCGAGCGCGTCCGGATCTTGGGACTGATTCCGAAGCGCGATCAGGTCGAGCTGCTGAAAGGTTCCGTCGCCCTCATCCAACCCACCCTCTTCGAGGGAGGCCCAGGGGGTGGCGCGGCCTACGACGCGATCGGCCTGGACGTGCCGGTCCTTATCTCGGACATACCTGTCAACCGCGAGATCGACTGTGGCGACGTCAGCTTCTTTGCGCCGACGGATGACGCAGCCCTCGCCCGACTGATGGGTGAGTCACTAGACAAGACGCCCACCCGCCGCCCGCCGGAAGCATTGCTCGCCAACGGCCAGGCCAAGATCGCCGCGGTTGGCGAAATCCTCTGGTCGGCGCTGCAGGCGTCACGGTCAGTCGATTGAGGCCCTAGGGGGTTCCCGGGCTTTGTGGACTTGCGGGAGGCGAGTCGGGGACTCTTTCTATAAGGACGCTATGCCAGCAGGCCCCGGCACCCCTATCGTCAACCTCTGCGCCGCCGTGCGCCAGGGATCGGGTTGCGTGGAGGATTTCTTCAGGCATGTCCGGGCCTTGGATGAGACGGGATTCCAGGTCGGCATGATCACGGTCGTGGTCGACGGCACGGAAATCTTCGACCCGGCGCTGCGGAACGCCGCCGCTGGCGATTCCCGCCTCCGGATCGTGCTCGAAGGCGGCCCCATCGCCACCGTCGAGACGATGGCCGAACGTTCGGTCGGATGGGCCCGGGCCGCGAACCTAGCCCTTGAGGCCTCCCTTGACCATCCCAGCGATCGAACCCTGTGGGTCGAAGCAGATCTCGATTTCGACGCCGACCTGGTTCGCCGGCTGCTCTTGGCCGGCGGAGACATCGTCGCGCCACGGGTGCATTGCGATGGGCGCTTCTACGATACCTGGGGGTTCCGGACCAAAGCCGGCCGCCGTATCCGCTTCGACAAACAGTTGCTCTCGCTCGACCGGAAAGACGGCCTGATCGAACTCGCCTCTGTCGGGAGCTGCCTGCTTTTCCCGACGGAAATCCTTCGCCGAAGCGTACGCCTGCCCGGCAACTATCCTGACGGCCTCCTCGTCGGCTTCTGCCTTGAGGCGAGCCGGCGCGGCTACCGCGTCGCCTGCGCCCCCGAGATCATCGTCCGGCATCCGTCAGAGGCCTGGGCCAAGCAGCTTTACTCCCTCTCACGCGTGACGGTCGAAGGTGCGGACGGTGACGAATCCCTCCAGGACATCGGTGCTCACTCCGCCGCCGGGCCGTATGCCGAATTCATCGCTCACCCGCTGCGCAAACTGCTGCGGCGAAGACTGCTCAGTGCTCGGTTAGGCCTGCTGCGCTACGCCACTTATCGCTTCGCCCTCACCGCCGACCAGGGACTCGACATTCGGGTCCGCCTCGGCGGCGAGACCGCCTCCGCCCCCGGATTCTCGCGGGTTTATCCGCTCTACCCCCGGCGCCTCCGGGATGATTTCGCCGCGATCGGCCAACGCCTATCCCTCGGGCTGCTCAAACGATTCGGCCGAAACCCCTGAACTTTTTCCATGCGACGACGACCTCGGGTCTTCTGGGCTCTTAATCACACCACCTTAGCCAAATCGGAATGCGCCTTGCTGGAAAAACTCGGCTGCGAGGTGCTCACGCCGAAGGTATGCCCCAAGGAGATCATCGAGCGCTCGGGATCGGTCGATTACTCCTTCGACCGCACCCTCACGATCCCGGCGGAAGAGCTCGCGGCCCTGAACGCCTGCGATTTCTACGCGAGCGAGATCGACCCGCAGGCGATGGAACTGCTTAACCGCCATTTCGACGCGGTCTTCGTCTCGGCCCATCTGCCCATGACGGAGAACTTCCACAAGGGCTACCAAGGCATCCTCGTCTTTCGCGCTTTCGGCCGCGAACAGAAGAAAACCTACGCCTCCCTGCTCGGATGGAGCCCGAAGAAGCCGCTCTGGAAACGTTGGCGCAATTGGCTGCTCCGCCGCAAAGGCCCACCCACCCTCCTCGACAAGCTCGTCTCGCGAGGCGATCGCTTTGCCTTCGCCGGCTGCTACAAAGAGGTCATTCATAACGAGAAGGGGTATCTCCGAGAGAAGGCGGCCTTTTTGCCGATCGGCCTGCCGGCGGAAATCTGGAGCCTGTCGGACACCTGGACGGGCGGCGACGACCGCGTGATGTTCGTCTGTCCGGTCATCCACAACCCATACTACGGAAAAATCTACGCTGAATTCAAAGCCGAGATGGGCGGCCTGCCCTATGCCGTCTACGGCAATCAGGCATCCAGCCACGGTGACTCGCATCTCGTCGGCTTCCTGCCGCGCGATGAATACGATGGCCGCATGCGCCGCCACGCCGCGATGTTCTACCACTCGAGCGAGCCCTGCCACCTTCACTATCATCCGCTGGAAGCTGTCGCGATGGGCGTACCTCTTGTCTACATGGCCGGCGGCATGCTCGAACGCATGGGAGGCCCTGATCAGCCCGGGCTTTGCCGGACGCCCGCGGAGGCAAAGGACAAACTCCGCCGCATCCTCGACGGGGATCGCAAGCTGATCGATGGCATCCGCTCCACCCAGGCACGCATCCTCGACGAATTCCGGGATAAGTTCGTCGAAGATGCCTGGCGGCGAGGGTTCCTCCCTCTGCTGGATAAAGCCCTTCGATGACCCCGTACCGTTTCCATGGCCAGTTCGACCCACCCGTCGATCATTACCTCTTCGAACGGTTTTTCCCGGAACTGCGCGACGGGCTCGCCATCGAGTGCGGCGCCTTCGACGGCGTGCTGGAAAGCAGCTGCCTTTTCTTCGAAGAATCGCGGGGCTGGCGGGCCGTGAACGTCGAACCGTCGCCGCCGATCTTCGCCCGTCTCGAGTCCAATCGCCCCCGGGCGATCAACCTCCGGGCCGCCCTCTCGAACCTGGCGGGCACCGCGCGCTTCCGGCACGCCATCTCCCCGACCTGCGGTGACCATTTCGGTAACGGCAGCCTCACCCACCAGCCCGATCACCTTGCGGATCTGGCCAAGCTCGGCTGCCATTTTGATGAGTACGAGGTCCGCACGCTGACCTACGGCGATCTCCTCGCCGAGACGGGCGTCGGCCGGCCAGACCTGCTCGTGCTCGACGTCGAGGGCCATGAGTTGCAGGTGATCGACGGGATGCGCAGAAGCGCCTTGCTTCCCCGCGTGCTCTGCGTCGAGCACGGCCACTTCGGGGTGGAAAAGGTGCGGGCGGCGCTCGCAGGGCTCCCCTTCCGCTTCGACTCCTCGCTGCACGTGAACAGCTTCTACGTCAACGAGCAGCACCCGCCGCGGAAACCGGGCCTCATCGGGCGACTTTGGGACCGGTTCCGCGGGGATTGACTGGCATCGCGTTCGCAGGCAACCTCAGCAACAAGCCGCTTTGCGGCATATCCTTACCGCCTTGGCAATCACCCTGACACAGCCTGCGGCATCAGCTAGCAAAGGTAAGCCGCTCCATGTGGGGCTCTGCAGTGATGTCCTCCTCGGCTGGGCAGGAGGCCGCGACCTGCTCGTGATGACTGCAACAGCGATGCATGCCGCAGAACCCCTGAGTCGATTATATTTGCTGGCGCCAGGAGCCGAACCCGCTGAACCCAAATTCACCTGGAGCCGCTTCCGGTATGCGATCAAAGATGCCTTGAAGGCCGTCATAGGCCGCCCCCGCCTAAAGGATAGCCCGGAAGCCAGCCTTATCCTTGCCCGGGCCGAACTCATCAGTCGAATCCGCGCAAATGTTCCGGGGCTGGAAGTACGCTATGGCGCCGGGCTGGACGAAGACCTGAAGCGTGCCGCCTTTGACCTGCGGCTGGATGCGGTCTACCTTGCGATGAGGACGCCGATACCGCGACCGCACTGTGTGCTTATCGGCTACGTGCCCGACTACCAGCATCGACACTTGCCCCATCTTTTCGAGGCCAAGGAACTGGCTCTCCGTGATGAGATTTCCGGCGCGCTTATCGACTCCAGCGACGCAATCGTCATGAACGCACGTGTGGTTGCCGACGATATGCGCCGATTCAAGGGCGAGCCGCTACCAGGGCTGCATGCGCTACCGTTTGCGCCATACGTTGACCAAGAATGGCTGCGGCCTCGACCCGGACTGCTTTCAGCCTACGGGATTACTGGTCCCTACTTTATCGTCTGCAACCAGTTCTGGATGCACAAAGATCACCTTACCGCTTTTCGTGCCATGGCGGAAATCTCAAGCCGTCACCCTGAAGTTTCCCTGATCTGCACAGGCGGTACCAGCGACTATCGGGACCCTGGTTATTTCGGGAAGCTGGAGGCGGAGGCAACGAAGCTCGGGCTAGGCTCAAAACTGCGTTTTCTTGGTCACATCCCCAAGCGCGACCAGATTGAACTGCTTAAATATTCGGTGGCACTGGTCCAGCCTACCCTCTTCGAAGGAGGCCCCGGCGGCGGCTCGACCTATGAGGCGGTCGCACTCGGCCAGCGCGTACTGCTCTCAGACCTGCCTGTTAATAGGGAAGCAGATTGCGGAGATGTCCGTTTCTTTCCCTGCGGGGACCATCTCGCCCTGGCGCGACTCATGGAATCGGCCTTGGCGGAAATCCCTGAACCGCGCGATCAAGCCAAACTGCTTGCGCAGAGCGACGCGAGCCTACGACGGTATGGCGAAGCAATCTGGGGGGCGATCAGAAGCGCCACCTCCGTCAAATAACTACCTTCGCCAAGCTGGATTGTTCATCCTTCCCCTGCCCTGCGGGATTAGGCTATGGTAAGTTCATGTCCCAACGGCCCCTTGGTTTCGGTATCTGGGGAACCGGCATGATCGCCGAGTTCCATGCGAAGGCGCTCGCCGAGATCGCCGGCGTGAAGCTCATCGCTGCCTATAATCGCTCACCCGCCAAGGGTCGCGACTTCGCGGCCAAGCACGGCATCACGTTCGCCGAGACGCCGGAAGCGCTACTCGCTAATCCCGCCGTGGATATCGTCTGCCTCTGCACGCCGAGCGGCGACCACCTCGCCCCGGCCCTCGCCTGCACGCAGGCCGGCAAGCATGTCGTCGTCGAGAAACCCCTCGAGGTCACGCTTGCCCGCTGCGATGCGCTCACCGCCGCCTGCGCCAAGGCCGGCGTGACGGTCGCTGGC
>CAIYEN010000235.1 GCA_903925205.1 uncultured Opitutia bacterium
CGGCCGAAGTTTTTCATTCGCCGACCACCGTGCCAGGGGGAACGACTGCACCCTTCTTGACGACGATGACACCATCACGGACAAACAACGATTCGCTCTCCCACTTCTCGGGCAAGCCCGCCGGCGAGAGGCGACAACCCGCGCCGATGCGCGCATTCTTGTCGATGATGGCATTACGAATGACGCAATTCGGGCCGACGCCAATGTCGGGGCGACCCAGGCCATGGTTCTTAGCGAGGTCGTGGGGGCGTTCAAAAGCATCCGCCCCCATCATGACGACATTCTCCAAGCGAGAACCGCCGCGGACCACTGAGCGGACGCCAATGACGCAACGCTTGATCTCGGAATCGTCAACAATGGCCCCGTCAGCCATCAGCACACGGTGGGCGTTGCAGCCGTTAAGCTTGGCCGTCGGCAGGTAGCGGGCGTGCGTGTAGACGGGGTTAGCACCATCAAAGAAATCGAAAGGCGGTACTGGGTCGGTGAGCGTCAGATTGCACTCCCAGAACGAGCCCACCGTGCCGATGTCTTCCCAATAGCCATCGAAGACATAGCCCATCATGCGCTTCGTCTTGAGCAGGCCAGGGATCACTTCCTTACCGAAGTCGGTCTGGGCTGGGTCCGCCAAGGCCTCGCGCATCACGCGGCCCGAGAAGAGATAGATCCCCATCGAGGCGAGGCAGTACGGACGGTCAGACTTATCGGCCAGACGGGCGCGGGCATTACCACCGAGCACGAGGGACTGAATGACCTCCGGATCCTTCGGCTTCTCGACGAATTCGGAAACCCGCAGGTCGGGGTTGACGCGCATGACGCCGAGGGCGGAAACCTGGTCGGAGGGCATGGCCTTGGCCGCGATGGTCACATCCGCGGCCGACTCGATGTGCTGGCGGGCGAGGTCGGCGAAATCGAGGCGATAGAGTTGGTCGCCCGAGAGGATGAGCACCAAATCCTCGTCCTTAAGGTTGTAGTGGTGGAGGTTCTGGCGGACGGCATCGGCGGTGCCTTGATACCAGGACTCCTTATCGCCCGTCTGCTCGGCGGCGAGGATATCGACAAAACCGCGGCCAAATCCATCAAACTTATAGGTCTGCTGGATGTGCTTGTGCAGCGAAGCCGTGTTGAACTGTGTGAGCACGAAGATCTGGTTAAAGCCCGAGTTCAGGCAGTTGCTGATCGGGATGTCGACGAGGCGATAATTTCCGGCCAGCGGCACCGCCGGCTTGCAGCGATCTTTCGTCAGCGGGTAAAGGCGGGAACCGCGGCCGCCTCCCATGATGATGCAGATGACTCGAGGAAGGGTGTGCATGGCTGGTGGGATACCGAGAGTCTCGCCCCACGGGGAAACCTCCTCAAGCGAAAAGCCCGAATGGCGGCTTGAAGACGGACCGCGGGTAGGTTTGCTACGACTCCCGCATGGCCTTCGCCTTCCACATCCTCGGCACGAGCAGTTCCGGCAACTGCTCAATCCTCGAGGCCAGCGGCAGCAGGATCATGCTGGATGCTGGTTTCCAAGGCCCGCGGCTGGAGGCCTCCTTGGCCAAACTTGGCTTAGCCTGCGCAGCCCTGGACGCTGTGCTCATCACCCACGAACACTCGGACCACTGCATCGGGCTCGCCGCCCTGCTCCGCCAAAACCCAGCATTAAAGGTCTTCGCCAACCGCGAGACCGCCCGCCGCATCCAAGGCTCGCTGAAGGTGAAGCCTGACTGGCAACTCTTCGAAACGGGCACCACGTTTGAGTTTCGCGGCCTCCAGATCACCTCGATACCGATTCCACACGATGCCGCGGACCCAGTCGGTTACGCCGTGGACTGTCCGGCTGAGGATGGCCACCACGCCCGCCGCGTGACTTGGCTGACGGACCTCGGGCATGCGACCGATGTGGTTAAGCACCACTGCGCGCTGGCGGACATCCTCGTCCTGGAAGCAAACTACGACGACGAGATGCTCGACCTCTCGAAACGTCCCCTGCACCTCAAACAACGCATCCGGGGGAACCACGGCCACCTTTCAAACGTCGCCGCCCGCGACCTGCTTCTCGGGCTGCGCGAATGGCAAACCTCCGAACTCTTCCTCGGACACCTAAGCAAGGAGTGCAACCGGACCATCCTCGTCGACGAAGTCATGAACGCGGTCCGCCAGCACAAGAGCGACCTCCGGGTCACCGTCGTGGACCCGCTGGAGGACAACCCCGTCAGCACCTGGTAGGCGCTTACTTACCGGTTGGCACTGGGACTTCGTCGCCCGCCGCTGGGACCGGCGTGGTCGTCGCGGCCTTAGCGGCCGCGGCCTTCGCGACCATGGCGGCTAAACGCTTCACCGCCGCACCGCACGAGGGCGAGGCGGGATTAAGGTCCTGCGCGGCCATCCAGGCGGTCAAAGCGGCAGCTTCGCCCCCTTCGCGCTCGAGCTTCTCAGCTTGGCCGATGAGGCGAGCATAGTCGGCAACCAACGGGGCGATATCCGAACGCGTCTTAGCGAGGACCAGGTCATCGCTCTCCTTCTTGGAAATCTCCACGATGACGTCCCACGCTAGGTAAGGGTTATTCTGTGAGGCCAGCACGGAGGCCTTTTGAATGTTAGCGTCGAGTTCACCGACGCGGTTAATGACCTCGCGGAGCTTGTCCGAGCGGGGCTTGTCCTGGGCGAGGGCCAACGCGAACTCGAGCTTCTTATTAAAGACCTCGCGCCAGCGGGCCTCCGCAATCATGCGGTCGAACTCCGGCACCATCTGCGAAAGCTTGTCCTGGCGGCTCACGACCTGATTTGCAAATTCCTTCACGGACGGGTTCTGGGGCCAGATCTTCGTGGCGCGTTCCAGCGAGGCCTCGGCTTTGGCGGTATCGCCGCTCAGGGCCGCTTGCTTGGCGGAAAGGACCGCCATGTTCGAGGCGTTGATGGCGTTGTTCACGCGAGACAGGATCGCGGCCCCCGGGAAATCACGGGCCCGACCACGCACCTTGTTGACGTAGCCTTCAACGTTAGCGAGGTCACGCTCGTCGCCGAGGCGCTGCAATTCGCGGAGGTCGCGCCAGAGGTCGAGCATCTCCCGCTTCTTTACCTGGTCATACATCATCACCGCGGGTTCGAACTCACCCAGGAAGTAAGTTTCCTGCAGGCGCTCAAAGGCGCCGTAGAGTTCGCCCTGCTTATACAGATCATCGACCGTGCGCATCCCGGTGGTGACGTCATTCATGGCCTCCCGGGCTAAGGTATCGACGGATTCGAGCGTCGGGACGAAATCAGAGACGGGAAAGAACTCCTTCACTTCCTTCGCACCGACCTTGATATTCTGATTACCGCCCTTGAAGAGGACGCGGTAGAAGGCGCTCGAGATGAGGCAGTGGCGGTAGCGGCGGGCGAGCAGGAAACCCACCATCTGGGACTGGAACTCCACCTGGGCCTTCAAGCCCAGGGCCATCATCTCGGCGTTCTTGGCGAGGATCTCGGCCTGGGTGCGTTGTTCATCCTTCACCCGATAGCCCAGCTCAGTCTGGCCTTGGGAAGTCTTGGTCAGGCCGGTCTTACCGCCATTGGCGGTCGTCGGGGTGTTCGCCTTGGAATCATTGGCTTCCTCCATCCGTTCGGCCCGATTGATGACCACGCCCTCTTGGGTCTTACGCAAGGCCTCCAGCTGGTTCTTATTGATGTTCAGGTCACGGAATTCCGCGCGCATGGACCAGATTTTCTTCACCTGCGTCGCGATGGTCAGACAGTTATTGCCATCGACCTCATGCTCCGCCGCCACGAAGAGCAAATCGAACGCGGCCTGCTGGCTGGCGTAGTAGTTGTTCGGGTTGACCGCGTTGGGCCCGAGGATTTTTTCAATCTGGGTCAGGGTCGCGACATACTTGGTCATGTCGCCCCCTGCAGCCGGCGAAGCGAGGTAACGCTCGAAACGCATGCGCATGGCGCGCGAGTTGCCGAGGTTGAAGGTCTTCCCCTTCCATTGCATCGAGCCGTTCTCCATGTCCACCGAGTCGCTGTTCACGTCGAACAGGCGATCGCCCATGGCCTCACCCGACGAGCTGCGGTAATCACCGCCGCCGCCACCCGAGACCGTGGCGCCCGGTTGCGGTGCCTGCGCGATGGCCAGCGAGGCGAAAGCGACGCAGCCGAGGAAGGAACAAAGCAGTTTAGACATGGCGGGGTTCAAAAGCGTTCGAGGTCTTCGACGACGAGGAGGTCGCGGACGACGCGGACCTTGCACTTAAAGCGTTGACCAACCTCGAAAGTCTCACCGGCGGAGAGGGGCACAAAAACGGGGACGCGGCCGGCACCACGAGTGATGTCGGTCGGCTTCACGGCGAGGACGCGGCCTTTGCCTTCTTCGTAGGCGAGCTGCTTCTCAATCTGGCAGTCGAAACGGTAGGCGTTGCCCTGAAGCGTCGCCCAGTCCTTGCGGTAATCGTCGACGGAAAACGGCGAGAGGTCGGTGAACTTACCGCCGCCGGCGAACCGCGGGATGACGATGGCCATGAGGACCACGATCACCAACACCGGGATACCGAGGGCGAAGAAAAGAGGGTTAACTTTGGACATGGGGAAGGCCCAGGGGGGCTGGGCTATTAAGAAGCATAGAGAAGGCTGGGGATTAGTTCCAGCGCTTTTGCTGACAACCCACGACGACCATGCACACGCCCACGAGTCCCTGAATCAGGAGCACAAACAGGGCGATTTCATTGGAGGCCACTGAGGAGGTCAGGTCGGGAAGACTGCGTTCATAGGCCGTCCAGATGCCCGATTCGGTCATAGACTTCATGTAACCCGACCAACCCCAGTAGGAATTGATGAACGGACGACAGACCCAGGTCAGGGCCTTGGGGAGGGCCAGGACGACCCCGGACAGGGGCAGTTGGAAGCCGACCAAGTAGATGGACAGGAGGGAGGATTTCTCGGGGGAAGTCAGGAGGGCTGAGAAGCCGAGGCAGACGACCGACATAGAGACGCAGCTGGCGGCCAAGACGGCGAGTTGCGGCGCCCAGGGTCCGGGGAACTGGCAAATCATCTTCACGAAGAAACACATCCACGCGCCTTGGAAGACTGCGATGCAGGAGACGAAAAAGATTTTAGAGAAGGCATAGGACCACGGGCGCAGACCCGTCATGCGTTCCTTCTCGTAGAGGATGCGTTCCGCGGAGATCTCGCGACCGCCGTTATTCGCGCCCATGAGCGTCAGCAAGATAACCTGGAACATCACGAGACCCGCGGCCATCGAAGCCACCTGCGCATTGGAAATCTGGACGCGCAGGGCCGTCTGCACCTCTTTGATGGAAGCCACATTACTATCGAGCGGCTCCTTCAGGATATTCCATTCACCGCTTAGATTGAAAATAATCACCAGTAGCGGGAAGCCGAAGGTGATGGCCAAGGTCAGCCCCAAGTAGCCCGTGTCACGGAAGAACAGCCGGAAACGACGCGCCAGCAAAGTGAAGAACTGCGAGATGCCTCCTGGGACTTCCGGCTCCGGTAAAACTTCCACGGGAGCGACCTCGCTGGCGACCGCAGCCACGGCGGCTTCGAACTCGCCGGCATGTTCCGCCTGATGAATGGCCCAGCGATCGCGCCAGAACGCCAAATCTTGGGCGTTCAGCACCTCATAAAGTCGCAACCCATCCGGGATGCCGAAGTAGCTCAGCAGGCTGTCCGGCGAACCTTGAAAGACGACGTCGCCTTGATAGACGACCGTGACCCAATCGAACTGATTCAACTTACCAAGGTTATGAATAATGCAGACGAAACTCTTCCCGCCGGAGACGACGAGTTGGCGCAGGAGAGCGAGGATCTGATCTTCCGACTGCGGGTCGAGGCCGGAGGTCACTTCGTCGCAGACCATGCAAGGCGGATCGAGCGTCAGTTCGATCCCCAACGAAAGACGGCGCAACTGCCCACCCGACAACGAGGAGACGCGTTTGTCGCGGTGCGGCGAGAGGCCGGTCACCCCGAGCACCGACTCCAGTCGGCGGTGGCGTTCCGCCGCATCCGGGACGGCAAGGCGCAAGGCGTAGTCGAGCGACTCCTGGACGGTTAACTGAGCCTGGGCCGCGGTGAACTGCGGGGCGAAGCCAACCTTGCCAACCAAGTCCTCGGTGCAGCTGATGGGCTGACCCGCGAGGCTGGCCTCACCGGTCGATGGCAAGATGCCCAAGATGGCCTTCATCAACGTCGTCTTGCCGCAGCCCGAAGGCCCGATGACGGCATTGAGGCCGCGCGGCAGGAACCGGGCACTGGCACCATCGAGGATGACGGGTCCATCCGTACCCGCCTGGACGGTGAGGTTTTGGCAGCTCAGCATTGGATGAAATCTTGCCAGCGCATTCGGCGGGGTAAAGAATGAACGCCATGAGACTCCCCTGCTCTGCCCTGACCTTGGCCGCCGCCCTCTGCCTGACCCCGACGGCGGATGCCATGACCATGAAGAAGAAAGCCTTCCCCAACCAAGGCTTCTTTGGCATCGAGGTCAAAGGGACCGACATGAGCTTCTATGGTCGGGCCGACCATGTTGTCTCCGTCTCTTTCCAGGAATACACGACCGGCGCCTATATCGTGAGTGAAGTGGTCGTCGACATGCAGAACTCGAATCAGCAATTACGCATCTACTACGCTCGCCCCCCGGGCTCGGCCGATGTCGCCGACCGTGCCAACCGTGCCAGCACGGCTAATTCGCAGAACCGCGGCCTCGACCCAGCCGCCGCCAGCAAGCTCCCCATCCCCGGCCCGCTGGGTGCCATCGAAACACAGGTCAATAACCTGACGCAATCCACCACGGCTGGCTTGGTGGTGAAGAGCTATCCGACGACCACCCACGCCAAGACCGTGGAGATGACGGTCAAGTCCAAGGCCGAGCTCCAGCGTTTCTACGGAGCCTTCCGTGACCTCTTAGTGGCTCGCACCGTCACCGCGACCGCCGGATCAACCATCGAAGGCGCCGATGCGGCCAACGCTCAAGCCGCCGCCGCTGGCACGACCGCGACGCTGACCATCAACAGCATCGGCGGGACGCTCTTTACCTTGGAATAAACCTCAGGGAATAGAGTGATACTGGGCGATTAGGTCGCTCGACAACCGAGCCAGTCGCGGGGATAACCATACATCCCCATGCGACTCCCCTTCCTAGCGTCCTTCCTCCTCACGGCGGCCTGCCTCGCTGGCCCGATTCTACCGAAGCCCGTCCGAGTGGCCCAAATCATGGATGCGCCCGCCACTAATATCCGTGGCGCCAAGGTTGAAGCGGACCCAGCCTTTACCGCCACGGCTGAGCGCCTCCGGGCCCAACTCGGCACTGGCGGCACCGAGACGGTCCAGCTCGTCAAGGTCACCGGCCCCGTCCGCGGCTTTGAAGTCGGCGAGGAAGGCTACGTCATCGAAGCCCACCCTGGCCAACCGGTCCGCATCCACGCCCGCACCGACACTGGTGCCTTCTACGGCATCATTTCTTTACAGCAGTTAGCTTACACGGGCAGCGATGGCGGTACTTACGTTCCTCCGGGTGACGTCATGGACAAGCCGCGCTTCGCTTGGCGCGGCCTGATGATCGATGACGGCCGGCACATCATGGGCAAAGCCCAGATCCTCCGCATGCTCGACCTCATGGCCCTGCACAAGTTGAACACGCTGCATTGGCACCTCACCGAAGACCAAGGCTGGCGCGTCGAAATCAAGAAGTACCCCAAGCTCACCGAAGTCGGCGCCAAGCGCGACGCCTCGCCCACCATGGGCAATCGCAATAAGCCCGACGGTCAGCCCTACGCTGGCTTCTACACGCAGGAAGACCTCAAGGCCGTCGTGGCCTACGCCACCAAGCTCCACATCAACGTCCTCCCGGAAATCGAGATGCCGGGCCACGCCGCCGCCGCCATCGCCGCCTACCCCAACCTTGGCAATACCGACATCCCGGGCTATAGCCCCAAGGTCGCCACCAGCTGGGGCGTGAAATATTACACCTTCGCTCCCAAGGAAGAAACCTTCGCCTTCATCGACGACGTCTTCGCCGAACTTTGCCCGATCTTCCCCAACGCCTTCTTCCATATTGGCGGTGATGAATCGCCCAAGGACCAGTGGAACAAGTCGCCCTTCGCCAAGGAAGTCATGGCCAAGGAAAAGCTCCAGAACGCCCATGAACTGCAGTCCTATTTCGTCGGCCGCGTGGAAAAACTCCTGACCAAGCGCGGCAAGCGCCTGATCGGCTGGGACGAGATCCAAGAAGGCGGCCTGTCGAAGACCGCCACGATGATGGTGTGGCGCGACTGGAAGTGGGCGCAGCTGGCCGCGGACCACGGCAACAACATCGTGATGTCGCCGACCTCCCACACCTACTTCGACTACGGCCAAGGCAAGCACCCCGAGAACCCCGCTTTCGACAATATCGGCGGCAACCTGTCCGTCGAGAAGGTCTATAGCTTTGAACCCATCCCCCCGAAGTTCACCGAAGCCCAACGCAAGCTGGTGCTGGGCTGCCAAGCCCAGCTCTGGGGGGAATACATTTACAGCCCGGCCAAGCAGGAATACATGGCCTTCCCCCGGGCCTGTGCTTTGGCCGAAGTGGCTTGGTCAGAGAACAAGGACCGCTCTTGGGCCGAGTTCCAGCCCCGCCTGGACGCCCACCTCAAGCGCCTCGACGCCCTAAAGGTGAACTACCGCCGTCCGGACGGCACCCCGGCCGTGACCGAAAAGGTTGGCCGAGGCGAATAATCCCTTATTTCAGCCCCTTCGACCCTCCCGCGGGCAAGTCCGGCTTGACCGTGGCGAGCGGGACGGCTTGTCTTCGCCTTTACTCCCATGGCTTCCCTTCCCGTCAATCGCATCAAGAAGAAGAACATCATGAGCTACAACGGCGAGCTCTGCATCGTTCTCGAGTGCCTCGTGCGCACCCCCCCGAACAACGCCTCCTACGTCCAGATGGAACTCCGCTCCATCAAGACCGGCGCCAAGATCCCCGTGCGTTGCGGCATCGGCGTCAGCTTCGACGTCTTCGACAACTCCATCAAGTCCCTCGAAATGTCCTACGAAGCCGACGGCAGCTACGTGTTCGTCGACACCAACACCAACGAGGAATACTACATCTCGGCCGCCTCCCTCGCCGACTCCAAGGAGTTCCTGGTTTCGGGCACCTCCTACATGGTCCTCTTCGTGGAAGACAAGCCCATCACCGTCGACCTCCCCCCTTCCGTCATCGTCGAAGTCCTCGAAGCCC
>CAIYEN010000236.1 GCA_903925205.1 uncultured Opitutia bacterium
CGATACCGCGACGGATGACGCCGGGCTTGACCTCTTCGAGGAGCTTGCGGCGGCTTTCGCCCCGCTGTTCTTCGATGAGTTCGCGACGGGAAACGACGAGGTTCTTCTTCTCTTTGTTGATCTTGATGATCTTGAAGTCGAAGGTCTGACCCACGAAGCCTTCGAGGTTCTTCGGGGGGTTAACGTCGATCTGGGACGACGGCATGAAGGCGTCGACGCCGACCGAGACGATGAGGCCGCCCTTGACGACGGACTTCACGCGGCCCTGGACGATGGAGCCTTCTTGGCAATTGGCTTCGATGCTTTCCCACTTCCGGATTTGGAGGGCGCGATCGTAGGAGACGGTCGGGGTGCCGTCCTTGTTTTCAAGGCGTTCGAGATAGACTTCGATTTCCATGCCGACTTGGACTTCGGCCATGTCGGGGAATTCGGCTTGGGGGATGAAACCCTCGGACTTGCCGTTGATGTCGACGATGACATCCTTGTCGCTACGGATTTCCGTAACGGTGGCTTTGATGACCGAGTGTGCTTTGAGCGCGCCGAAATTGGAATCGGCGAGCAGTTTTTCCATGAGGCTCATTGTATTTGGACTGTTTGTCCTGGTCGTCGCGAACGACGTTTCCAGGGTTTGGTTTGTTTTTGGTTTTCCTCCGGAGATTCCGCGGGCAGATGCCAGCGGGCCGAGAGGAAGTTCGAAAGAACCTGTCGGGGAGGGGGGTGGCAAGCCCGTTTATCGGGCCACCGCGTCCCAGTGGGCCTTGAACTCCGGGTCTTCTTTCCAGTCGGGGCGTGCTTGTAGGCCTTGCAGGGCCTTCTTGGCGGGCTCTTTGAGGCCTTTTTTATCAAAAAAGAGGGCAATTTCCCAGAGGAGGCCGTCGTCAGCCTTGTCCAGACCTGCCCAGACTTGGGGATTCCAGACGATGGGTAGGTTTTGTCCCTCCCTAGCTTGGGCCCAGGCCAAGGCCAAGGGCAGGGAAGGGTTCCGGCCCAAGGCGGCCGCGAGGTCGGCCAAGGCCTGGGCGCTTTCGTCCTTCGGGCGGAGCTGGGCGGCGCGGATCACGGCATAGGCGCCCAGTTCGTCGGGCTGCTTCTGGAAGTCCGCCAGTTGCTCGGGCAGCGCGCGGGCGAAGGGACGATAGAAGGGGTCGCCTAAGATCGTTCCCTGCCAGCTGACGGCGGGGGTGGCATACCAGGCGGCTTCGCCGACGGTCATGCCTTGCTGGAGGCCTTGGATGAGTAGGTCGGGCCGCAGGGTGAGCGTGAGGTAGGGTTCGTAGACGTTGCCTGAAGTGTGGGCCGCACCTTGTTTTACGAGCCAAGGGGTCCAACCCGCCCCGTCGTTGCGCAGCGTGTTCGCGGAGAAGCTATGCAGGTGCAGGGCAATCGCCCCCGGCGCCAACTTCACCGTCGGTGAGGCAAAGCGGCCTTCCGCTTTCTGGCTATACCAGCCGAGGTAAAAGGCGGGCGCGTCGGCCCGGGCTTTCGCGCCAAACTGCTGCCGCGTGCTTTCGATGTCCGTTGGAAAGCCCAGTTGTCGCGTGATCTCCGCCGCTTGTTTGAACCAAGTATCGCCGTCCGGATAGGGGCCGCCGACATCCACGTAGGCGCGACCCCGCAGGCCGTGTTCTTCGGCCCGCCAAGCGCCTTGCAGTGCCCGTAGCACATCCGCCGGCGTGGGCCCATCGAGCCGGGCGGTGCGGATGACTTCCGCCGCATCGACCGGGGCTAACGTCCGCTGCTGAAACCACGGGTTGGGTTTCGCGCCTTCGGGGTCGAGGTTCACCGTGGCCAGCAGCGCGAGTTCGCTATCCACACAGGCCTGGTCACCGCGCAGCCCTTGTTTCGAGCCACCGAGCACTTTGCTGCCACTGGGCTGAAGCTTCAGGGGGACGCCGTGCATGAGTACGATCCAGCTCAGCTTGGGCGCCGCGGTCGGCAGGTATTCTTGGCGACCGCGCACGTCTTTGCCGGCGGCGAGTTGCCCCGAGGATTGGCCAGTGAGTAGGCCCGCCGCGAGGAGTTGGGTGCGGAGCGGATTCAGCAGCGTCGCGCTGTATTGTGACCACGTGATGGCTTCCTCCGTTGGTAGGTCCAAGACGATTAGATTCTGGTCTGGGATTCCACGGTGGCGCATGAACAGCTTCGCCAACTCGACGCCCGCGGGGACTTGGCGGTTGGCCACGACGACCGTCGTAGCGGGCACGAGTTCCGCGTATGCACGGGTTGCCGATGCGAGCATCAGCAGGACGATGAGGGCCCGAACCATGCTCCGAACTTAACGCTCTCGGTGCACCGCGAAAGCGTAAACGTCGGTTACTGCTTCGCGCGCACGCGCGTCACGTAAGCAATCACGCCGTCGCCAATGGCCTCGGCGAGTTTCTGGCGGTAGGCGGCGTTGGCAATCTGGGCCCCTTCGGCGCGGCTAGAGATAAAGCCACCTTCCACTAAGATGCCCGGGCAGTTTAAGGGGCGGAGCACGGCGAACCGGGCCCGGCGGACGCCGCGATCCTCAGCGCTGGTCGCTTTGACTAGCGAGCGCTGCACATTCCAGCCCAAGAGTAGATTAAACGTATCGAAGCGATTACCAGGTTCGGCGGTGATGTCCGCCCGGCCCGACGCTTTGTTGGTCGAGTACTGCCCGGCGGGGGTCAGGCAGTAGGTTTCGATGCCCGCCGTCGTCGCGTCACCCTTGGCACCACCATTATAGTGGAGGCTAATAAAGCAGTCGGCCTTGAGCTTATTCGCCGCGGCCGGCCGGTCGTCGAGGTCGACGAAGGTGTCCTTCTCGCGGGTGAGGATGACTTCGAAGCCGCGCTTTTCCAGCAGGAGCTTGAGGCGCAGGGCCGTGTCGAGGGTGGCGGCTTTCTCGGTGTAGCCTAAGGTGGCACTGACGATGCCTGGGTCCTTGCCGCCGTGGCCTGGGTCGATGACGATCCGCTTAGAGCCCGGGAGTTGCGGCGGTAATCGCCAGAATAGCGGCACCAGCACTTTATCGTAGTCGAGCCGGGTGACGGTGAGTTTCCCTTTCTTCTCATCGATGTTGTCATCGAGGTAAACTTTCGTGCCGCCGATGAAGACGTGGTCACGGTTCTTCTCCGCATACAGGTCGGGCCAGCCTTTGGCGCTGAAGCGCTCCACCGTCGCGGCATCGCCCTTCTGCGCGACCTCTTGCAGGCCGAGCAGGCGGACAGAATCGCCGAGGTAGATGTCTTGGCTCGCCGCATAGGCCAGCACCGTGCCGCCAAATAGGGCGAACAGGGAGGCGCAGATGCTCAGGCGACCGCGCACGACCTCACTCCGGATCGTTCTCGCCGTTGTCTACCGCGGAGTCGTCTTCGCCATCGTCCTCGGCCGGTTCGGCGTTGTGGATGAGCTTCCGACGATTGGCCTGCAAAGGGGTCATGCCGACGACGATCGCCCGGCCGCTGCGCTTGGGCTCGTTGTCCCGCGTGGCGATGTGAATCAAGGCTTCGATGGCGCGCTTCATGGTCTCGAGGCCGATTTCTGGGTGCTCGAGTTCGCGGTACCGGTACTGCAGGAGCAGCTTCACCTTGTGGCCGTGATACAGGAAGTTTTCGGCGCGGCGGACCTTGATGAAGAGGTCATGCACATCGATACGCGGGCGGAGTTTGATCTCCTTAACCTTGGTCGCGGTCTTCTGGTGCTTATGCTTCTTGGCTTCTTCGTAGAGGTACTTGCCGTACTCCATCAATTTGCACACCGGTGGCGTGGCCGTCGCCGCAATCTCGATGAGGTCGACGCCGAATTCGCGCGCCAACTCCAAGGCCTTGGCGGTCTGCATGACGCCCAGCATTTCTCCTTTGGGCGAGATGACACGGATCTCAGTCGCACGAATGCGGTCGTTACGCTTGGGACCTTTGTCCTCCCGGCTGCGGAAGTTTCCGCGTTGTTGACCAGAGCTGCTGGAGGAGGAACTCGGCCGGGGGCCGTTCGGGCGATAGGGCGGTGGCATTAGGTATCTTCGTGCGTGTCGTTACGTGCTTAAACTCCGCTTGAATGCGGTTGGGTTCAAGCACCGATTACGCCGAAGACCGCTTAACGGCGGCCCAGCCCTTGACCTTATTTCAAGGCGGCGATGGCGGCGAGGACTTGGCTGCCGTGCTCGGCGGCTTCGACTTTCGGAATCACGGCCAAGAGTTTGCCGTCGCCATCGAAGAGGTAAGCCGCCCGCAGTGGGCCTAGGTACTTTTTGCCGTACATGGATTTTTCGACGATCGCATCCATGGCCTGGGAGAACTGGTCCTCGGGGTCTGCGACCAAGGTGTACTTGAAGCCATGCTTGGCGGCATACTTGGCATGGGAGGCGCAGGTGTCCCGAGACACGCCAATTATTGTAAACCCTTGCTTACCAAGGGCTTTCTCGTGTTTTGCGAGGTCTGCGGTCTGTTTATCGCAGGCCGAGGTGTTGTTGCGCATGTAGACCGAAACGACGGTCGGACCCTCGATCAGCTTGGCAAAAGGGCCGTTGACGGGCTTCCCGTCGACTAAAGCATCGATTTTAAAGGATAATTTAGGCTTTTTTCCGGGGGTAAGCATGGCGAGGGGAGGGCGAAGGGTGTAAGGATGGAGGGGAGGCGATCGGTTCGCTTTGTCAAACGGGGCTGGGTTTTCGCAAATAACTGCACTCCGCACAGGCCTCTTCGCCCTTTCCCCTTTACAAACTACCCCCGGTCTTCTTTGTTCCGACCCTTTCCGCCATGCAAAAGACCCGCAAGTCAGTCTCCAAGCGCTTCAAGGTGACCGGTACCGGCAAAGTGATGCGTCGTTCCTCGAACACGCGCCACCTGCTCAGCTCCAAGTCCCGCAAGCAGCGCCGTCGTGCCAACAAGTCCAAGCGCGTCGACTCCGGCTTCGAGAAGAAGATGCTGGCTTCGATGCCTTTCGCCTAAACCGGCGTTCCCCCTCTGGCCAAAAGGGTGTTCTTAAGGCGACCCCACGGCCTCTTATAAACCAATAAAAATACCATACCAACATGCCTCGTGCAACCAACGGTCCAGCCACTAAGGCGCGCAAACGTCGCGCCATTCGTGCCGCTAAGGGCTACTTCGGAAATAAATCCCGCCTGTACGTCTACGCTCTCGAAGCCGTCCAGCGCGCGCAGAAGTTCGCTTACCGCGATCGTCGCAAAAACAAGTCCACTTTCCGCCAGCTATGGATCGTGCGTCTGAACGCTGCCTGCCGTCCCCTCGGTATCAGCTACAGCCGCCTGGTCAACGGTCTCAAGAAGGCGAACATCACGATCGACCGTAAGAACCTCAGCGAGCTCGCGATCCACGACGCTCCGGCGTTCGAGTCCATCGTGACGAAGGCTAAGGCCGCGCTGAAGTAAGCGCGCTGCCCAGCGTCTCGAAGGCCCCGGTCACCCCGGGGCCTTTTTGTTTTCGGAGGGGTGCTTTCGCTTGCCGATTGCCCCCGCCCCCGCACAAATCATGGCCATGCAGCCGCAGCTCGCTCAACTCGTCGCCACCGCCCAGCAGGAGGCCCTCGCCGTCACGTCCCGTGCCGAGCTAGAGGCCTTCAAGGCGCGCGTGGTCGGCCCCAACGGCTCCCTCACCGCGGTGATGAAGGGGATGGCCACGTTGTCGAAGGAAGAACGCCCCGTCGTGGGTAAGTTGATCAATGAGGCGAAGAAGTCCGTCGAGGAACTGCTCGCCGCCTTGCTCCTCAAGGTTGAGGACGCCGAAATCGCTGCTGCCCTCGGTACACCGTGGGATGCAACGCTCACCGGCCCCGATGCTCCCGCCGGCTCGCTGCACCCGCTCACACGCACCCGCGAGCGCATCTTGGCTTCGTTCCGTAAGTTGGGCTTCACGGTCGCCGAGGGGCCCGAGATTGAAACGGAGTGGCACTGCTTCGACGCGCTCAACACGCCGGCCGATCACCCGGCCCGCGACATGCAGGACACGCTCTACCTGCCGAAGGCCTTCCGTTCCGCTGATGCCCCGCGGAAAGGCGACGAGGCGCTCGTGCTGCGCACGCACACGTCCAGCGTGCAGGTACGCACGATGCTTTCCCGCAAGCCACCGTTCCGCATCGTGGCTCCGGGCCGTTGCTTCCGCCGCGACGCGGTCGATGCGACACACTCCGCCAACTTCCACCAGGTCGAGGGTCTTTGGATCGACCGCAACGTGACGCTCGCGGATCTGCGTGGGGTGCTCGATTTCTTCGTGAAGGAGACGTTCGGGCCCGACGCCGAAATCCGCCTGCGTCCGTCGTTCTTCCCGTTCACCGAGCCGTCCTTCGAGATGGACCTGCGCTCGCCCAACCTCGGGCGTCTGTCCAACCGCTGGCTCGAGATCATGGGCTGCGGGCTGGTCGACCCGAAGGTGCTCGAGCTCTGCGGGCTTGATCCGAATGAATTCTCTGGCCTGGCCTTCGGGCTCGGGCTCGAACGCATCGCGATGCTGGTCCACGGCATCGATGACATCCGCCATTTCTACAACAACGACCTGCGCTTCCTGCGCCAGTTCGCCTAAGCCATGAAAGTTTCCTTCCAAGCGCTCTCCCGCCACGTCGACCTCACCGGGGTCACGACCGATCGTCTCGCCGAAGTGCTCCCGATGCTGGGGCTCGAGGTGGAGTCGGTCCATACGTTCGGCCTCGCCCCGCTGCCCCTCGTGGTGGTCGGCGAAATCGTGTCCTTCGAAAAGCACCCTTCCGCCGACCGGCTCAGCGTCTGCCGCGTCGATGTGGGCGATGGCCAGCCGCGCCAAATCGTTTGCGGCGCCAAGAACTTCCAGGCCGGCGACCGCGTGCCGGTCGCGCTGCCGGGCACGGTGATGCCGGGTGGGTTCGAGATCAAGGTCTCGAAGCTGCGCGACGTCGACTCGGCCGGCATGCTGTGCTCGTCCGAAGAGCTGGGTCTCGGCAAGGGCGAGGATGGCTTGCTCATCCTGACGCCACAGAAGCCTGCCCCTGGGACGCCGCTGAACCAATTGTTCGGCGCGCCGGATACGGTGCTCGAGATTTCCGTGACGCCCAACCGCGGCGATTGCCTAGGTCTGCGGGGGGTCGCCCGCGATGTGGCCGCCGCCCTCAACCTGCCGTTGAAGCCGCTGACGGTGAAGACGGCCGCTGGGCTCGCCGCCGCGCCCACCGCCCACGATGCGTTCGGTTTCGTGCGCTCGTCCTCCGAGTTCTGTCCTTACTACACGCTGCGCACGTTGCAGAACGTGAAGGTGGGCCCGAGCCCCGATTGGCTGCGCCGTGACCTCGAAGCCGCCGGGCTGCGTCCAATCAATAACGTGGTGGATATCACCAACTGGGTGCTGCTCGAACTGGGCCAGCCGCTCCACGCGTTCGACGCGGCCAAGGTCGCCGGTGGCATCGAAGCCCGCCCCGCCCGCGAGGGCGAGGAGCTCGTGCTGCTCGACGGCAAGAAGGTGAAATTGGAAACGGGGATCTGCGTCATCGCCGATGCCCAGCGTCCGCTCGTCGTCGCTGGCGTCATGGGCGGCGCCGAAAGCGGCGTGACCAACACGACGACCACCGTCCTGCTTGAGGCGGCTTGGTTCAAGCCCGGCGAAATCCGCCGCGTGGCCCGCCGTCTCGGCGTGTCGACCGATTCTTCCCACCGCTTCGCCCGTGATGTTGATCCGGCGGGCGTTGAACTGGCTTCGCGTCTGGCGACCGACTTGCTCATCGAACTGGCCGGCGCCGAAGTGGTCGGCCCCGCCGTCGTCGTGGGCCAACCGCCGCGCGCCGACGCAAACATCGCGCTGCCATCCGGCTACGTGGCCGCGAAGTTGGGCACGGCCATTGCCGATGCCGATGTGACCAAGGCCTTCCAGCGCCTGGGCTTCACGGTCTCACCGACCGCCGCGGGTTTCTCCGTCTTGGTGCCGTCGTTCCGTTCCGACGTGACCCGCCCCATCGACCTGGTCGAGGAATTCATCCGTATCCACGGGACCGATAAGGTGCCCGCGGGCCGCCCAATCGCCCCGCTGCCGGGCGACGAGGATACGCGTTCGTCTGGTTTCACCCGCGAGGTGGCGGGTCGTCTCGCCGGCGCTGGTTTCACGGAGTGCTGTCACTACACCTTACGCGATGCCGCCGAGGTCGCCCGCACGCTGGGCGCCGCCGCTGCCCCGCAGCTGGCCCTCGAGAACCCGCTCACGGCCGACCAAACGCACGTCCGCGCATCGCTCGTCCCCGGCCTCGCCGCTGCCCTCGCGCTTAACGTGTCGGTGCATGCCGATCCGCGTGGTCTCTTCGAGGTCGGCGTGGTCTTCCGCCCCCAGGCCGATGGCACGGTGCGCGAATTCTTGGCGGTGGCCTTCGCCGCCCCGGCCGAATCGCTCGTGCGTTCCTGGAAGTCGCGCGAGGCCTTCGATGTCCTCCGCGCCAAGCGCCTGCTGTCCGATGTCGCCACGCTCGCCGGGGTGACGGCCGCGCGCTTGTCCTTCGGCGTCGCCACGGGTGGGCTTTGGCAAACGGACCACGCGTCTTCTTTGGTTGATCGCGGCCGCTCCGCGGACGGTGCTTGCGGCGTCCTCGACCTCCGCTGGACGCGCTCCCTCGGCCTGAAGGGCTCCATCGTGGCTGGTGAGTTCCTGCTCCCACGCGCCGTCTTCGCCGAAGCGCTCCGCATCCCGCGCTTCGAAGCGTTCTCTTCCTTCCCGCCCGCCACGCGCGATGTCGCCGTCATCGTGCCGGTCGCGACCGCCGCCGGCGAAGTGCTCAACCGCGTCCAACAGGCCGCCGCCAAGGCCGCCGGCAAGGAGTTTGCCTTGGAGTCGGTGAACTGCTTCGACGTCTTCAGTGGCCCGGGTCTGCCCGAGGGCACGCGCAGCGTGGCTTTCGAAATCCGCTGGCGCCATGCCGCCCGCACGCTCACCGACGAAGAAGCGAACCGCGCCATGGCCACCGTCATCGCCGCGCTCGAGAAGGGCGCCGGCTGGACCATCCGCAGCTGATCGCCATGGCCGAAGGTTTTGACATCGACCACCTCGCGAAGCTCGCCCGCCTCAGCCTCACGGCCGAGGAGAAGGCGCTCTATTCGTCGCAGCTGAATTCGATCTTGGGTCACTTTCAGGCGCTGGCCCAAGCCGACCTGCCTGCGACCATCGATGATGCCCGCGTGGTCCGCGAATCCGCCCTACGCTCCGATGTGCCCGGTCCGTCCCTCGGCGCCGCCGCGGTCACGCGCATCGCCCCGGCTGCCCGGGATGGCCAAATTTCCGTCCCGCGCGTGGTGGACGACGAAGCCTAAGCCATGGCCGACGCTCTCCACACGCTTTCCGCCGCCGAACTGGGCCGCCGCCTTGCCGCTGGCTCGCTGACGTCCCGCGCGCTTTGCGAGGCGCTCATCGCCCGCTTCGACGCGGTGAATGAAAAGGTCGGGGCGTTCACCCACCTCGACCGTGCCGACGTACTCGCGCAGGCCGATGCTTCCGATGCCCGCCGTCAAGCCGGACAGGGCAGGGGACCGCTCGAAGGGATCCCCGTCGCGATTAAGGACAACATCGCGGTCCAGGGACAGCCGTTGACGTGCTCCAGCAAGATGCTGGCGTCGCTGGTGTCGCCGTATGATTCCCACGTAGCCGATCGTCTCCGTGCCGCGGGCGCCATTCTGTATGGTCGCTTGAACATGGATGAGTTCGCGATGGGTTCGTCCACCGAGAACTCCGCGGTCCGCAAGACGTTCAACCCTTGGGATCTCACCCGCATCCCCGGGGGTTCGTCCGGCGGGAGCGCCGCAGCCCTCGCCGCTGGCCTGGTCCCGCTTTCGCTGGGCTCCGACACGGGCGGCTCAATCCGCCAACCGGCTTCGCACTGCGGCGTGGTGGGCCTCAAGCCGACCTACGGCCTGATTTCCCGCTTCGGTCTCGTGGCCTTCGCTTCGTCGCTCGATCAAATCGGCCCGATGGCCCGCAGCATCGAAGACTGCGAACTGTTGTTGGCGGCGTTGGCCTCGGCCGACGCGCGTGATATGACGTGCTTTGGCCCGGACGAGCGCGCGCTCACCTCCGCCGGTGAGGCCAAGAAGCTCCGCATCGGCATCCCGAAGGGTTTTCTCGGCAAGGGCGTCGCTCCCGAGGTCGCCGCGGCGGTCGAAGCGGCGATTGCGTTCTACCGTGCACAGGGTTGCACGGTCTCCGAGGTCGAACTGCCTTCCGCGGACCTCGCGGTGCCGACCTACTACGTGGTGGCGACGGCCGAGGCTTCCTCCAACTTGGGCCGCTACGACGGCGTCCGCTATGGCCACCGTTCCGCGCAAGCGGCCACGCCGGTCGAAATGATGACGCATAGCCGCTCCGAAGGTTTCGGCGCCGAGGTGAAGCGCCGCATATTGCTGGGGACGTTCGTGCTGAGCGCCGGTTACGCCGACGCGTATTACAACCGCGCGCTCCGCGCCCGCGCCAAGATCCGCGCCGAATACCTGGCGGCTCTTTCGCAGGTGGACGTGCTGCTGACGCCCACGGTCCCGACCCCGGCGTTCAAGGTCGGTGAAAAGGCGTCCGACCCGCTGCAACTGTACTTGGAAGACATCTTCACGATTCCGGCGAACCTGGCTGGGTTGCCCGCACTCTCGGTGCCTTGCGGTCAGTCCGGTCACCTCCCGGTGGGCTTCCACCTCGTCGGCGCTCCCCTTTCCGAAGCCAAACTACTTGCCGCCGGCCGCCTCTTCGAGGCTGCCCATGGCTTCGCCCACCAACAAGCCGCCCTATGAGTTCCTCCGCTGAATGGGAAGTCGTCATCGGCCTCGAGGTGCACGTCCAACTGCACACCCGCGCCAAGGTTTTCGCGTCCTCGTCCTGGGGTTTTGGCCAAGAGCCGAACGAACAGGTCGACCCGGTCGTCCTCGGCCTCCCCGGCACGTTGCCGGTCGTGAACCGCGAAGCGGTGGAAAAATCCATCCTCTTCGGCTTGGTGGTCGGCGCCGAGATCCCTGCCCGCTGTGCGTGGGATCGGAAGAATTATTTCTACCCCGACAACCCGAAGAACTACCAGCTCACGCAGAAGGACTTCCCGGTCGTCATCGGCGGCTCCGTCGAAATCGAGCTCCCGGGTCCGTCCCGCAACGTGATGGGCGAGCATAAGCGCGTCCGCATCCACCACGCGCACCTCGAAGAGGATGTGGGTAAACTCAGCCACGCGGGCAGCGGCTCTTTGGTCGACTACAACCGTGCCGGCGTGCCCCTCCTCGAAATTGTGACCGAGCCGGACTTACGCTCCTCCGCCGAAGCCGAAGCGTTCCTGCGTTCCCTGGTGGCGATGCTCACCCAAGCCGGCGTGGCCGATTGCGACATGGAAAAGGGTCAGCTGCGTTGCGACTGCAACGTTTCCATCCGCCATCCCGGCGCCCCGCTGGGCACGCGCACGGAGACCAAGAACCTGAATTCCATCTCGAGCGTCCGCGACACGGTCATCTACGAGACGGCCCGCCAAATCCGCGAACTGGAAGCCGGCCGCGCCATCACGCAGGAGACGCGCGGTTGGAATGCCGAGCTCGGACGGGGCTACGTACTGCGCGATAAGGAAGACGCCCACGATTACCGTTATTTCCCGGACCCGGACATCCCCACGCTCGAACTATCCCGCGCGACGGTCGAGCGCCTGGCCAAACAGGTCCCCGAAAACCTCTACGATCGCCAGCGTCGCTACATGGACACGCTGGGCCTACCGTTCACAGCCGCCTCGGTGCTCGTCGCTAACCGCGAGCTGGCCGAATGGTTCGAAGCCGCTGTGGCCGCCCACCCGGCCAACCCGCAGGGCCTCGCCAACCTCGTCGCCAACGACCTCCTCCGCGACCTTGCCGCCGCCTCCGGCGCCCCCACAGGTTTTGAAGAAGCCGCCCCCGCGCCGGTCTCCCTGGCTTCCTGTCCGATTAAGCCTGCGCAGCTCGCTGGCTTGGTGAAGCTCACCGACGACGGCGTTATCTCCAAGCAGCAAGCCAAGGAAGTCTTCGCCGAAATGTTTAAGTCCGGCCAAGACGCCGCCGCCATCGTCGACGCCAAGGGTCTCCGTCAGAACAGCGATACGGGCGAGCTCGAAAAGATTGTTCAAGAGGTCATCGCCGATCCGGCCGTGGCTAAGTCCATTGCGGAATACCGTGCCGGCAACGAGAAGGCTATCAATGCGCTCAAGGGTCCCATCATGAAGCGCACGCAGGGTAAGGCGAACCCTGGCCTCATCGACCAGTTGCTGCGGAAGGCTCTCGGATGAACGAAGCCATCCCTGCGGAGTCGCCGTGGGCGGCTGGCCTCAAGGCCGCCCGCGATAACCTCATCCCCTCGCTGCTCATCCTCGCCGCGGCCGCTGCTTTGGTGGTGTGCTATTACCAGGTGCCGGCGGTTAAGGTCTGGCTTGATGTCGTGGGTAAGGTCAACGCCGACAACCCGACGCTCTTCGCGATGCTCTGCACGGGGTTCACGGCGGGCTTCATCCCGTGGTGCTTCCGGATGGCTTTCCCCAGCCTCCGACCCGCCCGTCCGGCCCTCGACCTACTGCACAGTTTTGTGTGGTGGATGACGATGGGGATTCTCGTGCGTTACTTCTACGCGTTTCAGGGCTGGTGTTTCGGCACCGAGCCGACCGTCCGCGTGGTCATTCTGAAGGTCCTCGTTGATCAATCCCTGTTTACGGTGCTCTGCGGGGCACCCTTTAACGCAATCTCTCACCTCTGGAAGGATTCCAACTGGGATACCGCGAAGTTGCGCGCCTCCATGGGCCCTGGCTGGTATCGTCGCTTGGTGCTGCCGAACTTACTACCGAACTTCTTGGTTTGGTTGCCGGGTAATATCATTTTCTACAGCATGCCAGCCGAACTACAGCTCCCAGTCGCCAATTGCATCGGTTGCTTCTGGGCCCTCATGTGCGTCCGTATCGCTAAGCACTCCGGAGTGAAGAGGTGAAGGAGGGGATAGGGGATAGGGGATGGGGGATAGGGGACACGTGGACAAGGTGACACGGTGACACGGTGACAAGGGGTTATGCTGCGGGCTCCGCCCGCCCACCAACTTCCCGGTTCCCGGTCGCCCCTTTCACTCTGCCTTTAGGTAGGGGCGCGACTGCGTCGCGTCCGTTCGCCGCGCAACGTCCGTCCCCCTGCCATCCCTCTGTACTCCGTAATCTGTACTCCGTAATCTCATTTCACTTTTGCACCTTTGCACAGGCCGAAGGCCGATTTGCACCTTTGCACTAATGAAAGTATACGTATTTGATTAAGGTCACGAAGATTCTTTGATGAACTCTATGAAAAACAAAATTTCAGAGGATTCAAATGAAGATTTTTCATTTCACTTTTTATGAAG
>CAIYEN010000237.1 GCA_903925205.1 uncultured Opitutia bacterium
CTGACGCGCGAGAAGTGGTCCTTCCCGCTTATCCCGACGCCCCCAGCCAAGTAAGCCATGCGCGCCGCCGCCCTCATCCTGTTGCTGTTGGCGCCGCTCCTGTCGGCCGCCGAACCCGCGCCCCATGCCATCCGCATCGCGGCTGATGGGTTTGAGGCCAGCGAGCGGGACATCGCCAAGGTCTGCCTTTCCGCCGGTGCCGAACTACAGAAATGGGCGCCGGGGCTGCCGTTCGAGAATGTCGTGGTCGTCAAAGGCGACAAGGGTCCCATCACGCTGTTCAAGCGCACCGACCAGAAGGAGATCGTCGTCCGCCTCGACACGCGCAAGACCTTCTGGAGTCAGTACTCCTATCAGTTCGCGCACGAGCTGTGCCACATTCACTGTGGCTACCGCGAAGGCCCCCAGGAGAATCTCTGGTTCGAGGAATCGGTCTGCGAGACTTCCTCCATCTTCTGCCTCCGCGCGATGGCCGTGACGTGGAAGACCGCCCCACCCTACCCCCACTGGGCCAGCTACGCCCCCTCGCTGCGCGCCTACGCCGATGACACCGTTGCGAAGCGTACCTACAAGGCCGAGGCCGAACAAAAGGGCCTCCCGAAGTTCTACCGCGACCACGAAGCGGAGTTCCGTGCCACCCCAACGAACCGCGAACTCAATGGTGCCGTCGCCCTTTTCCTGCTCAAGTACCTCGAAGAAAAGCCCACCCGCTGGGCAGCCTTTCGCTGGCTCAACGCCACGGCTCGCCCCAAGGACGAGTCCTTCAAGGACTACCTCCAGCGCTGGGAACAAAACGCTCCGGCCGAGCACAAGGACTCGGTCCGCGGCATCCAGAAGCTCTTTGGCTTCTAAAACAAAAAGGCCGCCCAACGGGCGGCCTTTTCAGGGGCGAACGTGACGACTTACTTGCCGACGACGTAAGCGAGCGTGCCCGCGGTCTGGTCGACAGCAGTAGCACCTTCCAAGAGGTCAGCGATCGGGTCCCACTTGCCATTGATGAGGCCATCCCGTGCGGAAGCGGCGATGCTGGCCTTCCAGGACTTGGCGCCCGCGGTGACGACGAGATTCTGGACGTCCACGGTGACTTCGACGTCGGGGTTGGCGCGGACAAACGCGTCGCACTCGGCGAGGTCGTCCTTGGAGAGCGTCAGGCAAGGGACGCCCAACGTGGTGGAGTTGCCGAAGAAGATTTCGGCGAAGCTCCCGCCGACCAGTGCGGTGAAGCCAAAGCGCCAGATGGACTGCGGGGCATGCTCGCGGGAGCTCCCACAACCAAAGTTAAAACCGACGACCATGACGCCCTGCTTGGCGGCGGCGATGCGCGCAGCCTGCGGGGAATTCATGGGGTGCGAACGCTCGAGGCCGTCGGGACCGGTGCGCTCATCCCGAAAGGCATGTTCGCCAAGGCCATCAAAGGTCACGCAGCGCAGGAAGCGTGCAGGGATGATGCGGTCGGTGTCGATGTCGTCGCCAGGGACGGCGAGGGCGAGGCCTTTGACTTGGGTGACTTTTGCGAGGGACATGGGTGCGAACTGGGGATGAAAAGGGAGCGAAAAAGGAGATCTAAGGGAAAGAGAATTAGGCGGCGCGCGGGATGACGGCGACGGGCATGGCGAGGGCAGCGGCCAAGGAAGCGAGGCGTTCCTGGGCAACGGAGCCGGCGACGGCTTCATCCGCAAAGAGGACAGCGTGGCCGGCCACGACCCAAGGCAGCGTCACGGTGCACACCGGCTTACCGTCGTAATGGGCGTCGACGGTGACGTCCTGCTGCCACGCCAAGCCCTCCGAAGCACAGGCCGTGGGCACAGCATCGCCTTGGGCGACACGGGCGAGCACGCGCTGAACTGCAGAGGCGTCGGACATTAGACCGTAAAGACTTCGCGGGCGTCGGTGACTTGGCCGGTGATGGCAGCGGCGGCGACCATGAGCGGGCTCATGAGAATCGTTCGGCCCGTCTGCGAGCCTTGGCGGCCCTTGAAGTTACGATTCGACGAGCTCGCACAGAGCTGATCGCCCACGAGCTTGTCTGGGTTCATCGCGAGGCACATGGAGCAGCCCGCGCCACGCCATTCGAAGCCGGCTTCGATGTAGATCTTGTCGAGGCCTTCATGCACGGCCTGGATGGCGGTGAGCTGAG
The DNA here is from genome assembly GCA_903925205.1 of uncultured Opitutia bacterium. Classification (GTDB taxonomy): domain Bacteria; phylum Verrucomicrobiota; class Verrucomicrobiia; order Opitutales; family UBA953; genus UBA953. The sequence continues at coordinate 2,138 of CAIYEN010000237.1, forward strand.
AGCCCGGGACGACGATTGCCTTGACGCTCGTGCTGACCTTGCGGCCCTTGAGGTACTTGGCGACCTCGCGCAGGTCGGAGATGCGGCCGTTGGTGCAAGAACCGAGGAAGCAGACGTCGACCTTGGTGCCCTTGATGGCGGTGTTCGGCGCCAGCTTCATGTGCTTGTAGGCGTCTTCGGCGGTAGCGCGGTCAGCCGCATTGAGGGTTTCGAGGGCCGGCATCTTTTCATCAATGAAGATCGCCTGGCCCGGGGTGATGCCCCAAGTGACCGTCGGACGAATCTCGGCGGCGTTAAACTTGACGACGTCGTCGTACTGGCAACCGGCATCAGAAGCGAAGGACTTCCAGCGGGCCACGGCGGCATCCCAATCCGCAGCCTTCGGCGCGTACGGCTTGCCCTTGATGTAGTCGAAAGTCTTTTGGTCCGGGTTGACGTAACCGCAACGGGCGCCGCCTTCGATGGACATGTTACAGACGGTCATGCGCTCCTCGAGGGAGAAGCCGTCGAAGGTCGTCCCGGCATATTCGTAAGCGTAGCCGATGCCGCCGTTGACGCCGAGGACGCGGATGATGTGCAGAATGACGTCCTTAGCGTAGACGCCAGGGGCAAGCTGGCCGTTGACTTCGATGCGACGAACCTTGAGCGGGCTCAGGGCAAGGGTCTGGGTGGCGAGGACATCACGCACCTGCGTGGTGCCGATACCGAAGGCGATGGCGCCGAAAGCCCCGTGCGTGGCGGTGTGGGAGTCACCACAGGCGATGGTCGTGCCCGGCTGGGTGATGCCCTGCTCTGGGCCGACCATGTGGACGATGCCCTGGGTGCCCGTATTGGTATCGAAGAAGCGGATGCCGAAGTCCTTCGTGTTCTTACGCAGGGCCTCGATCATTTCCTGAGCAATCGGGTCAGAATAGGGCTCCTTCAGCTCATTGGTCGGGACGATGTGGTCAACCGTCGCAAAGGTACGCTGGGGGTACTTCACCTTGAGCCCGAGGTCCCGGAGCATGCCGAAAGCCTGGGGACTGGTCACCTCGTGGATGAGGTGGGTACCGATGAAGAGTTGGGTCTGCCCGTTAGGCAGCTGACGCACCGTGTGCGCTTCCCAGACTTTTTGGAACAAGGTCTTAGCCATCTGTAGAGTGGTGAAAGGGTCAAAGTAGGAGGCCAGCCCCCTTGGTCAATCCCGCAGGAAGACTCCCTAGGGCATAACCCATGGATTGACCCGCCACGAAAAGCCCAAAATGTAGCCGTCGCATGGCAGTTCCGCCCCCCAAACGCCAACCGCCTCGCCCGGGGGCACGCCGACCCGCCTCCGAGCAACCCGAGGAAGGGAGCTTCCTTTCAAACCCGCTCTTCTGGGTCTTCTTCGCCTTTCTCGGGCTGATCGCAGCCTACCTCCTCCAACACCGCTTGGCGGAAATGAATCAACGCACCGCCACCGTCGAGGACACAACTCCGGTGGTCGTCCCCCCACCGGTCGTCATCGAGACGCCCAAAGTCGAACCGCCACCCGTGGTCGTGACACCCCCGCCCGTCGTCGAGCCGCCTAAGCCGGAGCCGATCAAGCCACCAGTCGTCGTCGTCGAAGAACTGCCGAAGTTCAACCGCTTCTATAAGACGGTCTCCACCCGCATCGTGCCAGCCCATCTCGGCGACCCCAAGGCGAACCCCAAGAAAGAAATCAAAGCCGGTCAGGAACTCCGGGCCTCCCCAACGGCGCCCCTCCACGTCGCTTCGGGCGACGGCGCCAAGCGTGCCACGCTCCGCAAAACGGTGGAAGAATATTGGGCCAAGCTCGACCCCGACCACTGCATCCCCCACCCTGACGCCGAGGCCTTCCCGGGCAAGGTGCTCGAGCCCGCCGACCGCGTCATCACCGCCGTCAGCCTCCCGGTTAACCGCTCCCGCTGGCATTCTACGGGCACCTACGCCGCCCCCGGTGAGCGCATCACCTTCCGCATCCCCGCCGGCGATATCGACATGGGCCTCGTGGCGCGCATCGGCTGCCACAACGACGACATCACCAGTGACTTCGCCATCAAGCGCGAGGACTGGCACCGCTTCCCCGTCATCACCAATACGGTGGCGCTGAACAAGCGGGTCATCGAACTGGCCAACCCTTTCGGGGGCCCGATTTACATCGAAATGCCAGGGAACGATAAGAACGGCAAATCCCGCGACCAAGTGCGCATCGAGATCGTCGGCGCCGTCGAAGCCCCCAACTTCACGCTCGGCAAGACCACCCGCGCCGAATGGGAAAATAGCCGCCTCGCCCCGGCCCCCTGGGCGGAAATGATCTGCGACAAGATGGTCGTCTCCGTGCCCTCCAAGCACATCCGCGAGCTCTCTTACGCCGACGCGACGGAACTCATGAAGACTTGGACGGAAACGGTCGAGGCCTGCGACTGGCTCGCCGCCTGGAAGGATCGCCGTTCCGCCGAGCGCATTGTTTCGGACGCTGAAATCTCCATCGGCTGGATGCATTCGGGCTACCCCATTAAGTGCTACCTCGATAGTGCCAAGGACTCCGTCGACGTCTACAAACTGCGCAAGGAAGGCAATTGGGGCTTCTTCCACGAACTCGGCCATAACCACCAATCCAGCCTCTGGACCTACGCCGGCTACACCGAGGTCACGAACAACCTCTTCTCGCTTTACTGCATGGAGAAAATCGCCGGCAAGAAACTGGGCGATGGCCACGGCGAAGACATGGCCGCGATGGCCGCCGAAATGGCGCTCGACCCGAAGGCCCACGCCGACTCGGCCTTCCACCTATTATCGCAATACTACCACCCAGTGAAGCAGTTCGGCTGGATCAGCCTCCAACAGACGTTCGCCGAACTCGGTGGCCGCAAAGACATCAAGAAGGCCGATGGCCTGGTGAAGAAGAACCTGGGGATCGCCGGGCGCGAAGTCGAAAAGCAACAAGAGGCCCTCGACAAGGAAAAGCACCAACTGGAACTGAAGATCAAAGCCGCGGTTCGCGACAAAAAGGAGGCGGATAAGACCGCCGCCGAAACGCGCCTCGCGGAAATCTTTAAAGAAGAAAAGAAAGTCAAGGAGGCCCTCGGTGCGCTCTCGAAACATGACTCCGACGAACGCAAGAAGGACATCTTCGTGCGGACGTGGTCCAAGGAGGCGGGCACGAATCTGGGGCCCTACTTCGCGAACTTCGGCTGGCCGTACACCGACTCGATGAAGACGATGCTCACACCGCTCAAGCCGTGGCTGCCCGCTAATTTCCCGCCGACCAAGCCGGGCGCCAAGCCCGCGAAGTCCACCCTCTTCGGCTCCAAGAACGAGGCCATGGCCGGCAAGGAAGAGGCCCAAGGCGACAATCAGACCACCAACGCCCAATAAGGACGCGGTCTTGACGCGGGGCCGCCCCCGTCGCCATCCTCCGGCATGGACCGCACGCTGACCCTGAGTTTCTCCTGCCCCGACGCCTCTGGCATCGTGGCAGCGGTCTCATCGTTTGTCGCCCAACACAAAGGTTGGATCACCGAAGCCAGCCAGCACACGGAACACGAACTCGGGCGTTTCTTCATGCGCATGGAAATCAAGGCGGCGTCCTTAGACTTCCCGCCCGAAGCGTTTGCGCAGCACTTCGGGCCGCTCGCCCAGCAGTTCAGCCTCGAATGGACGCTCTCCGATTCCGACCAGCCGCGCCGCGTGGTGCTCCTGTGTTCCAAACAAGAGCACTGCCTCTACGACTTACTCGCCCGCCAAGTCTCGCAAGACTTCCGCTTCATCGTCCCGTGCGTCATCTCCAACCACGAAGCGCATCGCAAGGTCGTGGAAGCCCACGGGATTCCTTTCCACTACGTGCCCGTGACGCCGGAAAACAAAGCGACCGCCTATCGGCGCATGGAGCAGATCTTCCGCAACGAAAAAGCCGACCTCATCGTGCTCGCCCGCTACATGCAGGTGCTCGACGAAGAACTCTGCCGCAACTTCGCCGGTAAGATTCTCAATATCCACCACTCCTTCCTGCCGTCGTTCGCCGGCGCCAAGCCTTACCACCAAGCGCACCGCCGCGGCGTTAAGCTGATTGGCGCGACCTGCCACTTCGTGACGCCCGAACTCGATGAAGGCCCAATCGTCGAACAGGATGTGATTCGCGTCGACCATTCGGACACGCCCGACGACATGGTGCAGCTCGGCAAGGATATCGAGAAAGTCGTCCTCGCCCGCGGCCTCCGTGCCGTCGTGGAAGACCGCGTGCTTTTAGCCGGCCATAAGACGGTGGTCTTCCGTTAAGACCCGTGTCGGTCATATCGCGTTTTACGCTGGAAACGGCGGGGTTTACGGGTGTCATCGGACCATCCCCATGATTAAAGCCTGCCTCCCCCTCTTGCTTGCGGTTTGTGCCTTCGCCGCCACCAAGCCCGAAGACATTACGCCTAAACCCAAGGCGCCGTTCGTCCAGCCCGTCGAGGCGGAACGTACGGAACTCCACAAGACCATCCAGGCCTACATGGCCTTACCGCCTGAGCAGGTCGGCGCGCACCCCGCCGCCAAAGATTTCCCTGGCGCCGTCGAATCCAAAGAGCGCATCAAGCGCACCGTAGGTTATGATGCGAACCTCATCACGCGGTGGGATACCTCCGCCGGCAATGCCCCCAACCTAGCGACGGGCCCAGAAACCTGGCAGGAAACCGGCCTGTACGCCGCGCCCGGTGAAGTCATCACCGTCACCGCCCCGGCCCTGCCCGAAGGTCGCGTTGTCCGTATCGTGGTCGGTTGCCACCGCGACAGCCTGCTCAAACTCGAGAAATGGAATCGCTTCCCCATCATCACCCGCAGCTTTGAGCTACAGCCCGGCGAGAACAAGATCGCCAATGCTTTCGGGGGCCAGCTCTTTATCCAAGTCCGTAACGGCAGTGCCGGGACTGGTCGCAAGGCCGCGCAAGCCCCCGCCCCGCCCGTCAAAGTTGCCCCCGACCTGACCTTCGCCAATGCCGTCGCTATGCCGACCTATGTCCTCGGCAAGGACACCCCCGCAACCTGGAAGCAGTCGCTCGCCTCTTCGCCTGCCCCGTGGGTGACCTTTGTTGCTAAGCACGCCATCCTCCACGTGCGCCGCAGCACCGTCGCCCAAATTGCCGACCCTAAGCCCATCACGGAATGGTGGGATAAGGCCATGGAACTCGAAGACGACCTGATCGCCCTCGACCGCTTAGCACCGGAACGCGTCGTTCCCGATATTCAAATCTCCGCCGGCTACATGCACTCGGGCTACCCGTTCATGTGCTGGCTCAATCCGAGCGAAGCCGAAATTGTCGACCTCGCAAAGCTGTCAACCAAGGGCAACTGGGGCTTCTTCCATGAACTCGGCCACAACCACCAGCGCACCGATTGGACTTTCCCGGGCCAGACCGAGGTGACCTGTAATTTATTTTCACTGTATTGTATGGAGAAGCTGGTGGGCCTGCCGCGCGGCACGGGCCACGGCTCCATCAAGGACCTGAACGCCAATATGGCTAAGCGTCTGGCGACCCCGCCCGACATGGGGCCCTTTGAGCAGCTCTCGCCTTTCATCGTCTTAATCCATGCCCATGGCTGGGAACCGCTCCGCACGACGCTCCGCTCTTACGCGCAGAATCCCGCTCGCGGCGACGTGCCTTTCAAGCAGAACGTCTTCGTAGTCCGCTACGGCCAAGCCGCCAAGGTCGACGTCTCCGACTTCTTCGCGAAACTGGGCTACCCCGTGACGGCCGAGACCAAGCAAGCCCTCAAGGGCCTCCCGGTCTTCACCTACGCCCCAGCCGCTCCCGCTGGTAAGTGACTCTCGGGCAACGGGTCGCAGGGTGAGCGCCTTCTGCCTCGCCCTGCCACGGCTTTTGACTCTAATAGAAGCCACGGTCAGCTCCGCGCCGCCTCTCCATCCATGTCCCTGATTTCCCGCCTTTCCGCCCGCCTCCAGAACCACCCGAAGCGCGTCGTCTTCCCTGAAGGCGCCGACCCTCGCATCATCCAGGCCGCCCGCCAGTTCGTCACCAAGAAGCTGGGGGTACCGATTCTCATCGGCGACCGCCAGCGCATCAAGATCACGGCCGCCCGCCTTAACATCAGCCTGGAAGGCATCCGGGTCATCGAGCCCGAGCGCAGCGACGAACTCGCCAACTACGCGGAAAAACTCGCGTCGATTCAACGCTACGGGAACACCAACCTACAGGGCGACCCCAGCGAACTCATCAAGAACCCCAGTTATTTTGCCTGCATCATGGTGGCCACGGCTGGTGCCGATGCGCTCATCTCCGGTGCGACCACCCACGCGGCCTCCGGCCTTCGCGCCATCCTCCAGACGATGCCCCGCCAACCCGGGGTCGAAACGGTGTCGTCCATGCAGATCCTTGAATCCGAAGAAGCCCGCTTCGGCTGCGAAGGCGTGCTCTTCCTCGCGGATTGCGGCGTCATCCCCGAGCCCACGGCGGAACAGTTGGCCGATATTGCCGTGACCACCGCTGGCCTCGCGGGGCACCTCACCAACACCACGCCGAAGGTCGCCCTGCTGGCCTACTCGACGCACTCAGCCAACGCCCGCCTGGCCTCCATCAAGAAAGTGCAAGCGGCGACCGAGATGGCCAAGCGCAAGGCCCGTGAACTCGGCATCGTTGCCGACATCGACGGTGAGATGCAGGCCGATGCAGCCCTCAACCCCTTTGCCGCCGAGTCCAAGGAAGTCACTGGCAGCGTCGCCGGCAAAGCCAGCGTGCTCATCTTCCCTGACCTCAACTCTGGCAACATCGCTTCGAAGATGGCGCAACACATCGCCGACATCCCGGCCTATGGCCAAATCCTGACGGGTCTTGAACGTCCGGCCGCCGAGATTTCCCGAGGCGCCAGTGCGCATGACATCTTCGGCACGGCCGTCATTGTCGCCGCCCAAGCCGTCGATAAGTCCTACCTCTACCCGACCCGCAAGGACGGCCCGGCCGCCTAACCATGGCCATCCGCAAGCGCTTCGCCGACAACATCCCGGGCTTGCTGATGAGCCCGATGAACCTCGATACGCGACGCATCTTCGTTGCGGCGACGCGCATGAATGACGGCAAGACGACAACCTGCCTCGGGCTAACCGCGGCCCTGCAGTCCATGGGCCTGCACGTCGGGTACATCAAACCCATCGCCCAGCGCATCGTCCAGTCGGGCGAGGACCAAGTGGACGAGGATACCTTGCTGATCGAAGGGCTCTTTAACCTCGATATCCCGATTTCCGCGATGTCGCCCGTGGCCATCGGCCCAGAGTTTACCAAGAACTACCTCGAGAACCCCGAGGTCATCGGCCCACAGCTGAAAGACCGTATCTGCCGCGCCTTCGACCGCGCTGCCTACGGTAAAGACATTGTCGTCGTCGAGGGCTCGGGCCACGCCGGCGTCGGCTCGGTCTTTGGCTCGTCCAACGCCGACAATGCCCGCGTCTTGCGCTCCAAGGCCCTCATCGTGGCCGCGGGCGGTATCGGCAAGCCCATCGATGAAGTGGCCCTCAATAAGGCCCTCTTCGACAAAGCCGGCGTCGAAGTAGTCGGGGTCATTCTCAACAAGGTCTTGCCCGATAAGGTCGAGTTCATCCGCGATTTCGCGGGCCGCGGCCTGCGCAAACTGGGCGTGCCCTTGCTCGGCGTCGTGCCGCTCCAGGAAACGCTCGTCTACCCCAACCTCGATCAGGTGGCGGATGAGACCCGCGCTCGCTGGATCCACCAACCCTCCGGCCTGCGTCGGGTTCGCCGTGTGGTCATCGGGGCGATGTCTGCCCGGCGCGCCGCCGAATACCTCAAGGTTAACGGCACGCTCGTGATTGTCCCTGGTGACCGTGAAGACCTCCTCGAGGCTTTTATCGAAAACGATGGCGCCAAGTCGCTGGCCGGCGTCCTCCTTTCGAACGGACTGCTGCCCAACGAGGGCATCATCAAGCGCCTCACCGAGGCGGGCATCCCCATCGCCGCGGTCGAGGCCGAGTCCTTCGCCGTGACGGCCCGGATTAATAATATGACGGTCAAGACAATGCGGCAGGACGCCGACAAAATCCCCATCATCGAGAAGATGATCCGGGAGTCCGTCGATATTCAGGGCCTGCTGAAGGCACTCTAAGCGCGGCCTTAGACCGGACGGAGAATCGCCCCGAGCTGGGTGAAGTGCCCGTCATCAAAGCCCATCGCCCGCTTGAGGAACGCGTCGCGCTCGATCAGGTTAGGTATCTTGCCCGCCTCCGCAGCCTGCGCGCGAGTAATCAAGCCACGGAGCCACACCCAATTGGCCCCCACAGGCACTGGATAATCGCTGCCATGGAGGAAGCGCCCCAAACGGCCCGACTGTTTCACCTGCTTCAAGACCCCACTCCGAATCGGGCTATTGAGCGCGCTGGTATCGGCATACAGGCCCGGAAACTCATCCATCAGCTTGATGAGTTCAGCGAAGTAATTCTGGTCGAAGAAGTGGCTATTGCCTGACGAGTGGGCGGCGATGACTTTGACGCCGAGTTCCAAGGGCCGACGCAGGATGCGCGGGTCTTGATAGGAACGGTTCAGCACGGGCACGGTCATCTCGCCCCCCGTATGGCAGAGGAACGGGAGGCCAGCGGCGGCCATCCGGCGCCAGAACTCATCGTACTGCGGCAAGGCGCAATTCACGTTCTGACAATTCGGGAGCAGCTTGAGCGCCCGCGCGCCTAAGGCCAAACAACGGTCTAACTCCGCGAGCGCATCCTTGCGGCCAGGATGAATCGAGACCGCCGGCACGAACTCCGGATTCGCCGCGCAGACCTTGAATAAGTAATCATTCGGCACATGGAACGACCCAAAGTTCAGTTTCTTGCCAGTTTCGTCGTAAACCTCGTCTTGCGCCAGCAAGAGCGCCTTATCCACGTAAGCGCCACGCACCAGTTCACGCAGGGCCTCGACGTACTTGACGTCGAAGTCCTTGTGCATGAGCGGCAGCGGCATCCCGACGGCCTTACGCATCACCTCACTGAGCACCTTCAGCCAGAGGCCTTCAATCCGCAACCAGCAGCCACTCCCGTCTTGGCCATTCCCGACGAGGTGGACGTGGCAATCGTAACGAATAGGGGTACGCACAAAGACACCCTACGGTTGGCGCGAGTCCCTTGCGATGTTAAATCGCCGGGGCGGGTAAACCGGCGTTTACCAGGTCAGGCCTCCAGGCTTCAGCCGCCCTCTACTGGATTATTCTTCACAACCTTACCATACAGCCAAGCCACTCCGAAGAAGGCCACGGCCACGGCGGCACAGGCGACGATACGGCCCAAGATGTCATGGACGTCGTGCAGGATAACGTGCCCCGTGGCGACGACCAAGCCAGCGATGCCCAGCATACGGTAAGAGCGCGTCTTCAGCACGAAGCCCAAGATGAAAACGAGGGCGGCGGCGAGCGCCCAAAGGAGGGAGACCCCGGCGCCGGGCAAAGCGTTAAAGTAGATGAAGACGACTAAGCCCAGTCCGGCACAGACGCAGGCACGACAGACTGCCCCCGCCTGTTCGAGGCCCACGCTCAGCCGGGCCAACCCATACAGCGCCAAAGCCAAGCCAAGCAACCAAAGCGGCGTCAAAGCAAGGGACTTTTCGTGCCCAGACCAACCGGCGGCCAAAACCAAGAAAGCGGGCAGGAAGGCCAGTTGCGCGACCAGCGCGACCGCCGGACGGTTCGTGAGGAGACGATAGCCTTCGGCCAAGGCCGTCACCAAGGCAATGCCACCCAACCAGAGGGCCACCGCCCTGCCAGCGTCAGGCACTGGTGGACTCGGGAGATTCAGCCCTGCGGCCAAGGCCTTGAGCAGTAAGACCGCACTAACGAAAGCCAAGGCCCCTTGCACAAACCGAGCGAACCCGTGCTCCAGAATATTAATAAACCAGACCGCGGCCGCATCAAGGACCACCAAGGCCAAAGCCCACCAGATTGGCCACATAATGCCCTCCGGATTGCTGCCTAGATGCGACGTCAGCACGACGAGGTGCGTCCACACAAAGGCCGGTAGAATGGCCCAGAGGAGCTTCGGCTGACGGAAGAGCGCCGCGATAGGTAACACCACGAGCCACGCCCACGGTTGATCGACTAAGCCAGAGAATTGGCTTTGGACATAGCAGACCAAGAGGCCCAAGGCTATGAGGCTACCCACCTGTCGTAAAAGCCACGCTTGGGCGTTCTCCTGCCCCCAAGTGAAACGCCAAGCGGCGAGGGCCGCGACCAAGGTCGGGGCCAACAAGCGGAGGCGAGGATTGGTCGGCGACTGGTTTAGGTAGGCGAAGACCGCGACGGCCGCCAGCCCTTCAGCCCCCCAGAGCAGTAACGCACTCCGGGTACGGGTATAGATGAGCTGGGTCAAAGCCGCCGCCAGCACCCAGACGACCCACACGAGGTGCTTCTCTACCTTCCACGCCCCTGCCGCCGCCGCAAAGACTAAGGCCGAGGAGAGGATGATTTCAGCGGCGACGCGACGACGACGCAGCTCCAGCACGCCGACCACCGTCGCCAAGACGGCGACAATCAACGATGCGATCGCCCGGTTATCGTCGCCCCCCACGGCGACCCCAATACAGAGCACGGCTGGACCAAAGAAAGCCGCACAGAGAAAGGCGTTCTTTTGGACTTCATTGAAACTCGATTCGACCCGACCTAAAAGATCCGCAAACCAAAGCGAGAGGAAGGTTAACGCTGCGCCCAATTGGATTGCCGCTGTAAGTTCAACCGAACTCGGTCGACCATCGTACAACATCAATAAGCCAAAGAGCGCACCGACCAACCCCAAGACCGCGGAGGAAGCCCAGCCTCCCCGCGCCAATAAGACGGCGCCGAGTGCGGCAATGGACCCAGCCTCGACGCCAATCGTCAAAGCATCCGAGCCCGCTTGCACAGAAAGGACGACGGCCACCGTCGCAAAGACGATCGAAATCTGCCCGATGAACTTATCCTTACGGGCGAGCGCCACGCCGCCCACGACCAAGGCCACGAAGAACTGCAGGAACGCCGCCTGCGCAGGCTGATCCAGGATTCTCATTTTCTCCATGCCGTAAGAGGCCCAAGCAGCGAACTGGAAGACGGTGAGTCCGACCGCAAAGACGACTCGGCCTAAATCGCGGCGCGACTGCTCCAAGCGATGCCCACCCCAAAGGCCTAGGCCACCCAAGGCAAGGATTTCGCCCAAGCGCACCCACGCCGGCAAAGTGGAACGGAGGTTTAGCCAGATAGCCAAGAAGACCACCGAGGCGACGGCTAACGCGCCACCCACCCGAACGGCCCACCAAGAACCCAAGGCGAACTCACCCTTCAAGTCCGTCGGCGGCAACAAACCCATGTCACGCAAACCTTCCCACGGGTCTTGCGGAGCGACCACGGGAGCGGACACCGCGGCCGTCGGCGCCAATGGCCGAGCAGCCACGGGAACTGGGGTGACCACGGGCGCCGCCACCGCGGGTACCGCCGTGGCTGCCACGGCCTGCACAGGGAGCGGCGGTGGCGTCTCCGCCACGGCAGGGACAGGCTTAGGCTTGGCCAGGCTGGCGGTTAAACGGGCAACCTGATCCTCCAAACTGGAAACCCTTGTCCAGAGCACAATCACGAGGATGGGAAAGCCCATGACTAGCACGAAGGCAATGAGGGCAAAGATTACTTCCATACGCTTCAGCGTGGCCCCCCCCACCGTGCTTTCAACGCTTTCCTTTCACGTTACCCTTATCCCTCGGGCGATTGCGGCCTTGAATAGGCCTCTTTTAGAGGTAGTCGTAGGCCATGCCCCACCCAGCCGCCACCGCCTGGTCTTACCTGCTCCTCACCTGCGCCTGTTTTGCGGCTGAACCCATCCGCGAAGACAAAAAGTCGCCCGTGCGCGACGAGGAATGGATGAACACCCGCATGGGGCGTGACGCGATGCTGCACAGCAGCCAACAACTCGATGTCGAAGGTAAACTCGTCGACATTCCGGGCCGTCTTCTCGCCGTCGAGTTTGCGCTCGGCGGTAAGGTGGTCCTCGTCAAGACGACGTCGGTCCTCGCGAGCTTTGAAGCGGCGACGCTCAAGCTCATCCAGAAAACGGATTATCCCATCGCCAAAGGCGGCGGCTCCATGCACGGCCTCGCCGTCGGTAAGGATGGTCAGTCGATTCTCATCTCCGGCGGCAAGACACACCTCTACCGCGCGACGCTGGCGGAAGACGGCTCCTTTAAATTCGGCGAGTCCATCGATGTCTCGGGCGGCGCTAAGAACGTCAACCCACTCGGACTGGCTCTCTCCGCCGACGGCAAGACCGCCTACGTTGCCCTGTCGGTCGATAACTCACTCGCCGTTATTGACCTCCCCACAGGTAAGGTCGCCACCAAGTTAACCCTCGGAATCGCCCCGTACGGCGTGGCGCTCTCGCCTGACGGCAAGACGGTCTATGTATCGAACTTCGGCGGACGCCCGCCCGGCGCCAATGACAACAGCGAAACGTCCGCCGGCAGCCTCGTGGCCGTGGATGGCCGCTCCATTCCTCTCGGCGGCACGTTGAGTATCGTCGACGTGAGCGGCCCACCACGCGAAGTCGCACAACTCAACGTCGGCCTCCACCCCAGCGAAGTGCTGCTCAACGCCGACGGCTCCAAACTCTATGTGGCCAACGTCGGCGGCGACAGCGTGAGCGTCGTCGACACGGTTACTCGCCAGGTGGCTGCGACCATCTCGACCAAGCCCGACCCTGCCCTACCTTGGGGCACACTCACCGACGGTTTGGCACTCTCCACGGACGGCAAGACGCTCTTCACCGCGAACGCCGGCGTGAACGCCATCGGCTGCACCGACCTGACGCAACCGAACTTCCCCACCCGCTTCATTCCCTCGGGCTGGTACCCAGGCGCCGTTCGGGCAACTGACCGAGCCCTCTTCGTTGCCAACGTCCGCAACGGCCTCCAACGCGTCGAACTCCCCACGACGCCGGCGGCCGTGGCCGCACTCGACGAACGCGCCCGCAAGGCTGCCCACTTATCGCACGCCCTCCGCGCCGCCACCCGCACGACCAATCCCAATGTCGCCGCCGTCCCCGTCCCCGCCGAGGTTGGCCAACCATCCGTCATCAAACACGTGGTCTACATCATCAAGGAGAACCGGACGTTTGACCAGGTCCTCGGCGACATGGGCAAGGGCAACTGCGAACCGAAGTTCTGCAACTTCCCGCGCAAGATTACGCCCAACCACCACGCCCTCGCGGAACGCTTTCCGCTCCTCGACAACTATTACTGCAACGGCGTCAACTCATCTGACGGCCACGCTTGGGGCGTCCAAGGCATCGTGACGCCGTACCGCGAAAAGGACCGCGTCGGCTACCGCTGCGCCTACGACTTCGGGACCGACGCTTTGTTCTATGCCGGGAGCGGCTTCATCTGGGACCACGCCCTGCTGCACGGCAATTCGTTCCGCAACTATGGTGAGCTCGACTATACAGTGAAGCTCAAGGGTAAGACGTATCACGACTTCTTCACCGACCGCGAAACCCAGGCCGGCAAAACCGCTTTCCTCGTTTCCTACAAGATCGCCGCGCTGCGCCAGTACAGCTGCATGGAGTATCCAGGCTGGGAAATGTCTATTCCTGACCAGACGCGGGCCGACATCTTCCTCAAGGAACTCGCCGACTTTGAAAAGAAGGGGGCCTTCCCGGACCTGACGATTATCTATCTGCCGAATGACCATACCGCGGCGGAACTGACGCCGAACTCCTATGTGGCCGACAACGACCTCGCGTTGGGTCGGATCATCGATGGGCTCTCCCACAGCCGTTTCTGGGGGCAGATGGCCATCTTCGTGAATGAAGACGATCCGCAGGCCGGCCAAGACCACGTCGACGGACACCGCTCTTTCTGCTTCGTGGCTAGCCCTTGGGCCAAGCGCGGTGCGGTGGTCAGCAAATTCTATAACCAGACGTCCGTCCTGCACACGATGTGCCGCATCCTCGGCCTGCCGCCGATGAACCAAATCGTGGCCGCCTCCCCGACCATGGAAGACTGCTTCGCGACGACCCCGGACCTCGAGCCCTACCTGTGCCTGAAGCCTGACCAAAAGCTCAACGAGCCCCGCCCCAAGGTGAAAGCGAAATCAGCCTCCTGGATGCCATGGCGAACCGAAGAGGAGCGCTTGGTCGAACGCTTCGACCGCTTGGACTTCTCCGCCCCAGACTTAATTCACGAGGATACGCTCAACCGCGCCATCTGGGCGCAGACGCGTCCAGGCGAGCGCTACCCGAGCGAATGGGCGGGCGCCCACGGTCGCGGGCTTAAGGCCTTAGGCCTGGTGCTCGACCCAACGCTGGATGATGACGACGACTAAGCCCGCGAGGGCTTAGCCCATGCGGTCAAGGCCGCGCATCGTTCCCGTCGAGGAGGCGAACTTGTCCTGGTCGATACCCATGCGCTGCAGCATGGAGACGAAGAGGTTCGGCAGCGGCGTATTGCGCTCAGTGTCGAAGGCGAGGTGCTGGCCATGACGGAAACCGCCGCCCATGAAGAGCGTCGGGAGGTTCGTCGTGACGTGCGTGTTCGCGTTGCCGAGGTTGGAGCCGTAAAGGATCATCGTCCGATCCAGCAAGGTGTCGCCGTCTTCCTTCACGTGCTTGAGGTCGGACATGAGCTTGGCGAGGAGGCGCATGTGCCACTCGTCGATGGACTTGAGCTGCGCGAGCTTCTGCGCCGACCGGCCGTGGTGCGACAGGTTATGATAACCGTCAGTCGTGGTGTGCTCGTGATCGAGGTCGATGGCCGGCGAATTGACACTATCCAGCATGAGCGTGACCGCCCGCGAGGAATCCGTCTCAAAGCAGAGGCGGGCCATGTCGTACATCAGGCGAACCTTGTCCATATACTCCTTCGGGCTAGCGGGGTCGAGCGGCACGGGCTGGGACGTCACCGGACGAGGCTTACGCTCCCATTCCTTCGACATCTGCATGCGCTTCTCGAGTTCGCGGACGCTCGTGAAATACTGGTCGAGACGATCACGGTCTTGCGCCCCGACGGTGCGTTTGAGGTCGCCCGCCTGGCCACCGACCGCGTCCAAGATGCTACGCCCAAGGTCCATGCGGCGTTCGGCGGCGGCGATTTCCGTCGCGGAACCGCCCATGAACATGCGGCGGAAGACAACGGAGGGCTTCTCTTCTGTCGGAATCATGATGCCACCAGCCGTCCAAGACAAACTGCGCGAGCCACGCGAGACATTCACGCCCAGCGTCATGGACGGGAAGCGCGTGAGGTGGCCAATCCGTTCGGCGATATGCTGGTCGAGGGAGATGGTATTCCGGAAACCTCCACTACTCGGGTGCGGGGCCGCGGTGAGGAAGCAGTTATCCGCTGGGTGGCCGCCATCGACGTCAGGGTGCGAGACACCGCTGAAGACGGTGAAGTCCTTGCGATGCTCCTGCAGGAGATCGAGGTAAGGCGAGGATTTGTAATCCGCACCAGCGCCTTTCGGGAAAAAGTTATCCGGGACGAGACCGAGGTTATTACAGATCCCCAGCATACGACGCGGCTTGCCACCGGGCGTCGCCGAGGCGGGCGCTGGCGCGGCGAAGGCCGGGGTCATCGAGTCGAGCAAGGGCAAGGCCATCAGGATGCCAGTGCCTTGGATGAAGCGGCGGCGCGAAACCGCACGCTGGAAGGCGACGCGGGGGGCGTTGGCAGGGTTATAGCCCGAGGGGGAGCTCATGGTGGGGTGACTTATTTATTGAGGAAGAGGTCGCTGGTGACAAGCCCGCGGACGAGCGTCCGGACGCCGTAAGTGCTCGACTGGGCGTCATCGAGGAGTTTTTCCACCTTAGGGCGGTCGGCAAAGCCCACGGGAGCACCCGTGGCGAAGACGGTCAACTGGCCGATCAGGTTACGGGCCAGCTGACGTTCATCCTGCACGAGGAGGGCCTTAAATTCCCGGATGTCCGCAAAATTACGCTTCCCCAACTGACCCTGCGACTCGACCGGCAAAGCGTAGTGGAAAGCGAACTTCTGACCATTCTTACCAAAGCCGATTTCGCGCTCCTTGCCGTCAATCGCGCGGTAGGATTTGCGGAAGCCACCGACGATATCGAAGCTCTCCAACGCAAAGCCGGGCGGGTCGATCTTGGTATGGCAAGCGGAGCAGGACTCCAGCTTACGGTGGCTCTCTAATTGCTGGCGAATCGTGGTGGCCCCACGGATGTCCGGCTCGACGGCAGGGACGCTCGCAGGCGGCTTCGGCGGCTTGCGTCCCAGGATGCGCTCCATCATCCAAGCACCACGGACGACCGGCGACGTGGTCGTGCCGTTAGCCGTGACTTTCAGGACGCTCGCCTGCGTCAGCAGCCCGCCCCGCACGCTACCGGCGGGGAGTGTCACTTTGCGAAACTGGGCACCGATGACCGGCGGGAGGTCGTAGAGCTTGGCGAGGCGTTCGTTGACGAACACGAAGTCCGACGCCGCCACATTGCGTGCCGGGAGGTCATGCTTGAGGAGTTCGGTGAAGAACAGGCGCGTTTCATCACCCGCCGATTCGACGAGGTGGTCGTCGAGGTAATAGTCCGGGTAGAGGTTCTCGTCCGGGTTGGTCACGCCGACCTTGCGGAGCTCGAGCCAGTAATCGAGGAAGGCCGCCACGAAGCGCTGTGCGCGCGGGTCGTCGAGCAAGCGGTCCGTCTGCTGGCGCAGGGTCGTCGGCTCGTGCAGTTGACCGGACTTCGCCAAGGCCAGCAGTTCGGTGTCTGGCGGTGAATTCCACAGAAAATAGGCGAGGCGCTCGGCCAAGGCGTAGTCATCGAGGCGACCGGGCTTGTCCTGCAGATACAGGAAGTTCGGTGAAGTCAGTACCGCCGTGTAGCCCGTTACCATCGCTTCCGCGAAGCTGCTGCCTGTCTTAAGCGCATTCTGGACGAGCGGCAAGAAGCGGACTTCTTCCTGCGGCGAGACCGGACGACGATAAGCCTGTTGGACGAATCGGCGCAACAGGCGCTCGGCGTCCTTGGCGGCGTCCCGCGGGGTAACCTCAACTTTCAGCGGAGAGCTCGCCGACTTCTGCGCGGGGAGATCATCGAACAGCTGCTGATACGAAGCCGTCGGCCAACTATCGACCAGCGGGCCCTCCACCTCAATCCAGCGCATGACCATGCCAGGCTGGCCGTCTTTTTCCGCCAAGGGGTTCTGCCAGCGGCTAGCCCCCGGACGCGAGCGGAAGAAACGCACCGCATCGACCTGAATCGATTCGCCGGCCATCAGTTGCACATCCAAGTTCGCAACCGTGACGTCGGGATTGAGGTCAATATTAGCAATCCGCCGCATCACGCGGGGCGGGGTCAAGGCGTACACGGTGACGGGCTCCGGCCGGCGACCCTTGGAGACCTGATCGAGGTTAGGGATGAACCACTTCTTCGGCTCACCAGGACCCACCCAAACCGAGTGGCCACAGAGTTTAATCTTATAACGACCAGACACGGGGGCCTTGAAGGCCGAGAACTTTGGCTCAATCGGCTCATAAGCACTGGCGACCACGCCCACGCCTTCGAGTTCGCGCTTAGCCGGGTCGGACTTGCCAAAGGAAGTCGGTGCCTTCCCCGCGCGGACTTCCGGCTGGGCCTCATAGCCGAGCGTAGGAAAGGTGGCGCGCTCGGGGGCTTGGTTGAAGACGGAGAACTTCATCGGGCCCGTGTAGCTCCCTTGGTCGCGGGCATAGTAGCGCTTAGTGCTGACGGGTAACTTTTCGGCCGAAGCCACCAAGACCTGCCGGAAGGCCTCATCGGCCGTGCTGATATAACGAGCGAGCTGAACATGCGAGACGTCCAGCGCTTCCCCCGACTTGTTAAAGCGATGGGCCTCGGTGTCTTCGGGCAAGGACTCGCGCACATCGAGCCAAGGGGCGCGCAGCAAATCGCGCAGGGTATTCTCGTATTCGAAGCGGTTCAGGCGACGCTTCACCGTGCGGCCCTCCCATTGAATCCGCGACTCTTCGGCGACCCGTAACTTCAGTCTCAGCTCATTGAGGTAGCCGGCCGCAGCCGCCGTCTCGGGGCGGGGCTTTTTCGCGGGAGGCATCTCGCCTGAAGCGATCTGGTCATAGACCTTGACCCATTGTGCATAGACCTGCGGGTTGGTGAGTTCGGGCTTTAGCGCCGTGAGGTCAAAGTCGCCCTTCTTGGTTTCCGCATCATGGCATTCGACGCAGTGCTTCTCCAGCAACGGGGGCACGGCAGCGGCGGCCGTGGAGACCAAGGCGGAGGCTAGGAAGAGACGGACAAATGACTTCATCACAGGGGTAACCTTAAGACAGGGGAAAGCCCTTGGGGTTTCCAAGGGAATAGAGCGAGCCCTCAGGCCCTAACAGGCCCATATCACCATGGAATACGCCCTAAACCATTGGAGTGGACGCCAACCACACCCTCCCCTGCTTGGAGGCATGCTCGCCGTCCTCCGTTCAGCCGCCCTCGTCGGGGTGGAAGCCGTCCCCGTCGAAGTCGAGGTCAACACCGGGGAACAAGGCGAGCTCCGCATCGAAATTGTCGGGCTGCCCGACACCGCGGTGAAGGAATCCGAGGACCGTGTACTGTCGGCCATGATGAATACCGGACTGCGCACCCATGAGACCAAGACGACGGTGAACCTAGCGCCCGGCGACCTGCGTAAAGAAGGGGCGATGTACGACCTACCCATTGCGGTGGGCATGGCGGCCGCCACTGGCCAGATCAGTAAGGAGCGGCTCGCGCACTACCTCATTGCGGGAGAGCTCGGCCTCAGCGGCGGCACGCGGGCGGTGAAAGGCGGCGTGGCCATCGCGATGCTGGCGAAGCGGCTGGGACTCAAAGGCGTCCTGCTTCCCCGCCCTTCCGCCGAAGAAGCCGCGTTGGTCGACGGTATCGAAGCCATCGCCGCAGATTCGCTGGATGGGGCGTTACGCTTCCTCTCGGGCGACGCCCGCTACGTGCCACTTCCACCCGCCGCCAACCCCTTCACGCTGTCCGGGCCAAGCGATGGCCCCGACTTCTCGGAGGTCAAAGGCCAGCTCAAGGTCCGCCGGGCCGTCGAGGTCGCCGCCGCCGGCGGCCATAACCTGCTCATCTTGGGTCCGCCGGGTTCGGGAAAATCGCTCATCGCCAAACGCATACCGACGATTCTGCCGGCGCCCGACGCCGAAGAATTTCTGGAGATCCTCTCCGTGCACTCGGCTGCGGGCATGAGCTTAGGCGATGTGAAACGCCGCTGGGAACGGCCCTTCCGCTCGCCGCATCATACCATCAGCGACATCGGCCTCATCGGTGGCGGCGCGATGCCAGGCCCGGGCGAAGTCTCGCTCGCCCACCACGGCGTGCTCTTCCTCGACGAGCTGCCGGAGTTCCGTCGCTCCGCGCTCGAGGTTCTCCGTCAGCCCCTCGAAGACGCGTGCGTCACCGTCTCGCGGGCCGCGGCGAAAGTGACCCTGCCCGCGCGGCTCATGCTCGTCGCCGCCATGAACCCCTGCCCCTGCGGTCACCTCGGCGACCGACTGAAAGAATGTCGCTGTTCGACCGCCCATATCCGGCGCTACCGCTCGAAGATCTCCGGCCCGCTGTTGGACCGCATCGACATCCAAATCGAAGCCCCCGCCCTCTCCATCGAGGAACTCCGCCACGCCCAACCCGGCGAACCCTCCGCCGTCATGCGTGCGCGCATCGAGGCGGCCCGGGTAATTCAACGCCAGCGCTTCGGCGGCCGGATGCGGGCCTGCAATGCGGTCCTTGCGGGCCACGAGCTCCGGGCACACTGCGCCTTGGAACGAGCCCAAGGCGACCTCCTGCAACAGGCCATGGAAAAACTCGCCCTCTCCGCCCGGGCGTTTGACCGAATCCTGCGGGTGGCTCGCACCATCGCCGACCTCGCCGGGGCGGAGCGCATCGCCACCGAACACCTCCTAGAGGCCATTCATTACCGCTCTTTAGACCGCGGGTAAAAACGCTCGCAGACCCTAAGGATTTCTATTCATTGCCAGTTTCCCCATGAAGTCGCCCCTCCTCCGCACCCTGTTCGCTTCGGTGCTGACGGCCCTCGCCGCCGTCGCCTCCGCCGCCGAACCCATCAAGGTCCTCATCATTGACGGCCGTAATAACCACGACTGGGTCCGCACGACCGAGTCCTGCAAGGCCACCCTCGAAGCCACTGGCCGCTTTAAGGTTGATGTCTCCACCGCCCCCGCCGCCTTTAACAAGCCGCAGCCGGCCAAGCCCAAGGCGGGTGACGTCGATGGCAAGAAGGCCTACGACGAAGCGCTCAAGGCCTGGAAGAAGGAAGAGTCCGACTACAACAAGGCCCACGCCGAAGATTGGAATAAGTGGGTGCCGAAGTTCGCGGCCTACGCCGTCATCGTAAATAACTACAACGGCCCAGAATGGGGTGCCGACATGAAGGATGCATTCACGGAATACGTCCTTAAGGGTGGCGGCCTGGTTAACGTCCACGCAGCGAATAACGCCTTCACCGGCTGGGATAACTTCAACGAAATGATTTGTGCTGGCTGGCGCGGCGCCGACTTCGAAAAGCGCGTGGCCGTCGATGACGCCACGGGCAAGGCCATCGCCGTCGCCAAGGAAAACGAAAAGCTCCAGACCAAGGGCTTCGGCTCCGGCCACGGTGCTAAGCACGTGTTCACCCTCAAGGCCCGCGACGCCACCCACCCGGTCATGCAGGGCATCCCGACGGAATGGCTGCACGCCTCCGATGAACTCTACCACCGCATGCGCGGTTCGCCCGACCACATGGAGGTCCTCGAGAGCTCCTTCTCATCCGAGAAGTTCGGCGGCACCGAGATGCACGAGCCGATGGTCTGGTGGGCCAAGTTCAATGAAGGCCGCGTCGTGACGACCTCCATGGGCCACCTTTGGGTCGGCGACAAGACTTTCGACGCCCTCCATTGCGTGGGTTTCCAGACCATCCTCGCCCGCTCCACCGAATGGGCCGCCACCGGCAAGGTGACCATCGCCATCCCGGAAGGCTTCCCGACCAAGGACCAGACGAGCATCATCGAGCCGTCTAAGGTCGTCTGGAAGAAGTAATAAAGGATTTCCCTTAATTGCAGGGCTTGATGCCCGACCGGGGCATGGCAGATTCCTGCCATGCCCCGCTTCATTTTAGCCCTGCTCGCGCTGTGCCTTGGCGTCATCGTCCAGGCCAAGACCTATGAACTGCGCAGCGGTGACTTGATCCGTCGCTTCGAGCTCAAGGACGGCCGCTTCCGCACGCTCGGCTGGACGGATAAGGCCACCGGCCGGACGCTCGACGTGGACAGTGACGAGTTCGCGATCCGCCTTTCCGACGGCACCGTGCTCACCGCCGATGATTACGAGGCGAAGGTCGTCGTGTGGGATGGCTGGGCCGAAATCTCCCGCAGCTCCCGCTCGCAGACCTTACCCGACATCGAGTACCAACTGCGCCCAGGACGCACCCACGCGGGCGCGCCCCCCTTTGTCACGCAGACTTTCTACACCGAACTGAAACCCGGCGTCACCGGAATGATTTGGAAGCGCATCGAGGTGCGGTGGCGCGAGGGCAAAATCGATGACAAGGCCGGGCTGGAGACGGAACGTTTTCGAACCAAGGCAAAGGCCAGTCGAGGGGGGCGGGGAGAACCTGTCGTGCTCGATGATGCCTGGATTCTCCTTCCAGATGACCCAACGACGCTGACCAGGCACACCGATGGTAATCAACCAGCGGCCTATTCCCATCGTTTCGAAAAGGTCGGTAACCACAGCTTCGTGGACTTCGAAAAGGCGGACGTTGAAACGAATCCGCAGCCCGGTCTCGTGCGCTGCCTGTCATTCGAGAAGGTCAACCCAAAGACGTTGGCATGGAATCGGCCGGGCGTCGCCAAAGCCGCGACAGTTGCCTATGGTTTCCATGTTTTCCCGGTCAAAGCTGGCCTCACCCCAGAACAGGCGGTCATCGACTATAGCCGTCCAGCGGCGAAGACCCGCAGCTATACCCACTACAACAACTGGTTCGATCCGGCAGGGAAGAACCTGAAGGGCGACAACCTGCCGGCGATCCACCGCCAGTTTGTCGAGGCGCTCAAAGGCTCGGGCATCAAGGTCGATGGCATGGTGCCCGACAATGGCTGGCAGGACCGTAAATCGGTCTGGCAACCCGCCCAAGGCGCCTTCCCCGAGGGCATGAAGGACCTCAACAAGCTCAGCGAGACACTGCTCTCACAGGGAAGCTCGCTTGGCCTCTGGATGGCCGCTGACGGCACGACGAACGACATCAACTGGGGCGTCGGCCAAGGCTACGTGAAGGCCCAACCGAACGGCTACTTCAAACAGTACTTCGCCCACTACTCCTTGGCGGACGAGAAGTATCAGCGGGCAACGATGCAACAGCTGGTCAAGCTAGCTAACGAGACCAAGGTTTCCTACCTCAAGTTCGACTTCAACCATCTCTCGAACGTGGTCCCCACCGACCGTCACGGCCACGCGGCGGAATTCCATGGCTTCACCGTCGCCACCATGCCCGCGCGGGCGAAGGGCGTCTTCATCAACGCGACGAACTGGACGTGGCATTCGCCGGCGTGGCTTAACTACGCGGACTCGGTCTGGCTACTGGCGGGCGACGACGGCTTCAACGGCAACTGGCCCGAACTCTCCGGCCGCGCGCAGGCGACGACCGACCGCGATGTATATTTCTGGCGGATGTGGGGCGACCCGGCCGACCGGCCGTGGTTCCCGATCTCGAACATCATGACGCACGGGATCATCCGCAACGCCCGCGGGCAGATGTCCTTCCCGACCGACCTGCCCCGCGATTGGTCCGACCACGTGCTGATGCACTACGGCCGCGGTACCCTGCTCCGTGAATGGTACCTCTCGCCGGCTTCGGTCACGCCCGACGAATGGAAGGCGCTCATCGCGGTCCATCAGTGGACCGAGGCCCGCAAGGCTGACATGATCAATACCTGCTACGTGGGCGGCCGTCCCGACGAGGGCCATGCTTACGGCTACATGGGCTGGTCGCGCGATGGCCAGACCGGCACGCTGGTCGCCCGCAACCCGTCCGCGGGGATGGCGACGCTGTCGGTGCGTCTCGATGCCACGACGTTCTTTTCCGGTAAGCCCGGCCAAGCCTGGCACGCTCGGATGGTCTACCCCTACCGTATGGAGTTGCCCACGACCTATCGCGGTGGCGAGACAGCCGAGATTTCCATCCCAGGCTACGAGACGGTGGCCTTGGAATTCAGCCCTGGCGAAGCCCGCGGCCCAATGTTCAGGCTGGCAGCCGATAGCTCCCATAAGGTCAGCGGCACGGGAGCTAACCAGAAGGTCGCCGTCAAGATCGCCGACTTCATCAGCGACCGTCGCGAGTTGCTCGTCATCGGTCGCCCCACCCTACCTAACCTGCTCATCAACGGACAGCTCGTGAAGCCCACCCGCCAACGCACGGGCGCGATCAATCAATACCCGGGCTATGCCCGCCACGGCATGCTCAGCGCGGAGGCCAAGCCTTGGCAGATGGCCGGCTACGACCTCAAGTCCTACGGCGCTAACTTTGAAATCCAAATCGTCCCAGGCGAATCCGCGACGACGGCCGAGGCTTGGTTACTCACCGAACGTCCGTTCGGCGCCGACGACAAACCTACGGTCACGCCCCTGAGCTTCCCTGGGGCGATGCGCC
>CAIYEN010000238.1 GCA_903925205.1 uncultured Opitutia bacterium
AGGACGTTCAAGCACTTCACCAACAGTCCAGGCTTTTAAACCTTGGGCGGTCAACGATTTAATAGCGGCATCTGCCTGACTAGGAGCAACAATCACTACCATGCCAATACCGCAGTTAAATACACGCACCATCTCTGCGTCAGCGACGCCGCCTTTCATCTGCAACCAGCGAAAGAGTTCCGGCATTTGCCAGCTATCACGATGAAGAACTGCTTGTGTATTTTCTGGCAACACGCGTGGTACGTTATCAACCAAGCCGCCACCAGTGATGTGTGCCATCCCTTTGACATCCAACTCAGAGATTAACTTCAAAAGAGGCTTCACATAAATTTCGGTTGGCGCCATGACAACATCACCCAATGAACGGCCTCCTAAATCATCTGTTGGTTTTGCGCCTGCACGTTCAATAATTTTGCGCACCAAAGAATAGCCATTGGAATGCGCGCCACTGGAACCAATCGCCAACACTACATCACCGGGAACAATGCCACGCCGCGAAGCGGCGACACAACCCCATGTCCCCTTGTCACCTTGTCAACTTGTCCCCTAATCTCTCCCCATGCTCCGCCTTGCCTGCCTCTTCCCCCTGCTGACCTTCGCCGCCATTCCCGTCGCGGAATTCCGTGGCTCGGCCACACAGGCGTCTTTGGCCTTCAGTCAACCCGTGGCCGAGGGAATCTATGAGGTGACCATCGAATTCGGCGCCTCGGACATTGCTTCCGTGACGACGGTGAAGGCCGAGGCGCGCCGCTTGCTCGCGCTCAATGTTGCGGTGCCCAAGGGTCGGCCGGTGACGCAGCGCTTCTTGGTCGATGTGCGTCGTCCGGAATACACCGGTGGCCGCGTGGCCCTCAAATCCCGGGAGTCCGGCAACCCGACTTGGGATCAGCAGCTGTCGCTCGAATTCCTCGGCGCGACCGCCCGTGCCCAAATCGTGTCGATCAACCCCGCCCCGGCGACGACGGTGCGCATCTTCCTGGCGGGCGATTCGACGATGACCGATCAAGCCAACGAACCCTACGTGGGCTGGGGCCAAGCGTTCCCGCTTTTCGTGGGCGAACGGGCCGTGGTCGCCAACCATGCGGAGTCCGGTCGAGCCTTGCGTTCGTTCCAAGCCGAGCACCGGCTCGACAAGATTCTCGCCCAGCTCCGTAAGGACGACTTCGTGCTCATCCAGTTCGGCCATAACGACCAGAAGGAGAAGGGGGAAGGGGTCGGGGCTTTCACGAGCTACTCAAAACGCCTGCGTGATTACGTCGACGCCATCCAAGCGAAGGGCGGCAAGCCGGTCCTACTGACCGCGGTGGCGCGTCGGCGCTTTGACGATAAGGGCCAAGTGACCGAATCGCTCGGCGACTTCCCCGAAGCCGTCCGCCGCGTGGCGAAGGAACGCTCGATTCCCTTGGTCGACCTCAACGCGTCCTCCAAGCAGGTCTACCAAGCCCTCGGGGTCGAAAAGAGCAAATTAGCCCTCCTGCACTACCCGGCGGGGACTTTCCCGGGGCAGACTGAGCCGCTCAAGGACGATACGCATTTCAGCGCTTACGGTGCCTATGAGATGGCCCGCTGTGTCACCGTGGGCATCCGTCAAGGGGTGCCCGAGTTGGCGGCCTACCTGGCCCCATCCGTGCAGCCTTTTGACCCGTTACACCCCGATGAACCGGGTCAGGTGGCCATCCTGGCGAGTCTTATGGTCAAAGGCGACAAGCCCGAAGGGAAATGATTCTCGGTTTCGAGTCGGCCTCGGCTTGAAACCTAGGCTGGGCTGAGCGAGCCTTCGCCCTGTGCCCGATCTTTTCGGTGAAATCGAACCCGGCGTTGCCGAGGTAGTCCCGTTTGACGGCGGGGCTCGGGCCTACTCGTACTCGGTCCCGGCGGCGCTCAAGGATACGCTACAGGTCGGTCAGCTGGTCCGCGTGCCGCTCGGCGGTCGCACGAGTCTCGGGGTGGTTTGGAAATACCCCGCCGAGGCCCCGCCCGCCGCCAAGCTGCGCAGCATCATTCTACTCGAGCACGAGCAGCCGGTACTCACGCCGGATGTCTGCAAACTCGCGGAGTGGATGGCCGGCTATTACGGCTGCGGTCTTAATTCGGTCTTGGAGACGGTCCTGCCCGCCGCGGTGCGCAAAGGCGTCCGCCCGGTGCTACGTCGTTTGCTCACCTTGCTCGCCCCGCCTGATGCCGAGGCCCTCGCCAAGTTGCGTCGCAAAGCCCCGCGCCAAGCCCAGGTACTCGACTACCTCGCCGCCCAAACAGAACCGGCGGATCGTGCGAAGCTCGTCACCGGGCTCGGCATTTCCCAGCAGGCGGTGGACGGGTTAATTCGCGCCGGCGTGATCAAGGAAGACGCCAGCGTGCTTTGGCGCGTGGCCTACGATGACCCTTTCGCTGAAGCGGAATCCGTCCCCGCCGCCGGCCACACGTTGAACGTTGAACAAGCGGCCGCGGTCGCTTCGGTGTCGCAGACCTTGGACAGCAAGGCCTTCAAGGCCCACCTTCTCCACGGCGTCACGGGCTCAGGCAAGACGGAGGTCTACGTCGCCTTGATCCGCAAGGTCGTCGCCGAGGGCGGCTCCGCGATTTTCCTCGTTCCCGAAGTGGCGCTGACGCCCCAGACTGTCGGTCGACTCCGTTCCCGCCTCACCGACCTCGGCGCCAAGGTTGTGGTCTGGCATAGCCACCTCTCCGCCGGCGAACGTTTTGATGCCTGGATGGCGATGTCGCTCGGCCAAGCCCGCGTCGTCGTCGGCGCCCGTTCCGCGGTCTTTGCCCCGCTGCCCAACCTCCGGCTCATCGTGGTCGACGAGGAGCACGAGCCTTCCTTCAAACAGGGTGAGACGCCCATGTACCACGGCCGCGATGTCGCGGTCATGCGCGCTTCGGTCCTCGGCGCGGCCTGTGTGCTCGGCTCGGCGACGCCTTCGCTGGAGACGTGGAAGAACGCCACGGCCGGACGCTACGTGCTCAACTCGATGCCGAAGCGCGTGGATGACCGCCCGATGCCAGCCTTCCGCATTGTGGACATGCGCCGCGAGGTGCTGCATTCCAAGGGGCAGAATGTGCTTTCGCGTGAGTTGGTCGATGGCATCCACGAACGCCTCCGCAAAGGCGAGCAGGCCATCTTGTTCCTCAACCGCCGCGGGCACTCACGTTCGTTGGTCTGCCCCGATTGCGGTGAAGCGGTCCAATGCCCGCGTTGTTCGGTTTCGCTGACGCTCCACTCGACCGATCACACGGCACGCTGCCACCTCTGCGACCACCGCGAGCCCGCGCCCGCGGTTTGCCCGAAGTGCCGCTCGCCGAAGGTCCGCTGGAAGGGCTACGGCACCCAGAAGGTGGAAGAGGTCATCCACCGGATGTTCCCGCGCGCCCGCGTGGCCCGCATCGATGCGGATACCATGGGGAAGAAGGACCTCTTCCGTAAGGTGCTCTCGGATTTTCGGGCTGGCCGTTACGATATGCTCCTCGGCACCCAGATGATCGCCAAGGGGCTCGATTTCCCCCGCGTGACGTTGGTGGGCATCATCGACGCGGATCTTTCGCTGCAGTTGCCTGACTTCCGGGCTGCGGAGCGGACGTTCCAATTGCTGACGCAGGTTGCGGGCCGCGCCGGGCGTGGCACGCTCGAAGGCGCCGTGGTGGTGCAGACCTTCCAGCCGGCCTCGGATCCCGTGCAGTTCGCCAAGCGCCTCGACTTCCAAGGCTTCGCCGCGGCGGAGCTGATCAAGCGTTCGGAATTTGGCTATCCGCCGGAGCGGCACCTCATTCGCCACGTCTTCCGGGGGCGTAACGTCGAGAAGGTGAACTTCGTCGCCGACTCCTGGGTGAAGGAACTCGAACGCCTCCACCCCGGCCTCGCGGAGATTCGTGGCCCCGCCCCGTGTCCCTTTGAGCGCGTTCAAGACCAACACCGCGTGCACATCTGGTATTTTGTACACGGCGTGAAATCCTTCCTTGCCGCTGCGTTACCGCTCCGCGCGAAAATCCTCGGTGACGACGACGTCATCGACGTCCTCGACGTCGACGCGCAGGATTGTGGATAAATAAGGGGATCGGGTTGTGGGTTGAGGGTTGCGGTTGTGCTGCGGGCTCCGCCCGCCCACCAACTTTCCGGTCCCCCGTTTCGCTCCCCTTTCACTCTGCCTCGGGTAGGGACAGCACCACGTGCTGTCCTATTTCGCGGGCTGCGCCCGCGGGTAGGGGCAAGGTTTCACCTTGCCCTCCCAGCCAAGGAGGGCGCGGCGAAGCCACGCCCCTACCTTAAGATACAACTAGGACAGCACGCAGTGCTGTCCCTACCTCAAACAATGCCGCGAAGCGGCGACACAACCCCTTGTCCCCGTGTCACCTTGTCCACTTGTCCCCTCTGAAGCGTTCGCCCCAGCCCTCGCTTCACAGCCACTTCTTCCGCCGCATCCACCAGATGATGCCGGCGGCCGTCAGGAGGATGACCGCCCACGCGAACGCGTAGCCGTATTTCTCCCCCCACTCGCTATGCATTTCAGGGAGGTACTTAAAGTTCATGCCCCAGAGGCCCACGAGGAATGTCAGCGGGATGAAGATCGAGCTCATGACCGTGAGTACGCGCATGATTTCGTTATTCTTTCGTTCCTGCTGGGTGTGGTGATATTCCTGCAGGTCCTGTAGAATCATGCGGGCATGCTCAATCCGGTCGGCCGCGCGGATGGCGTGGTCGTATAGGTCGCGCAGGTACATGTCTAAGGTGCTCGGCAGGAGCGGGTGCTCGTAGTGTTCGAGCACGCTGACCATGTCCTTGAGTGGTTGCGCGAGGCGGCTGAGGCGCACGACCATACGCTTAAGCCGGTAGACCTCGTTGAGGTCCCAGTCGGCGGTCCCTTTGAGGATGGATTCCTCGAGCTCGGTGGTGGCATCCTCGATTTCTTCGGTCTGGAAAAGCAGTCGGTCGACGAGGGTGTCCAGTAGCGCGTAGAGCAGGTACCCCGCGCCCCACTTACGGAAATTACTCTTATTATCGGCGATGCGCTTTTCGACGGCCTCAAAGATTGGCTCGTCGTTTTCGTGGAAGGAGACGACGGCACCAGGGCTGGCGACGATGGAAATCTGCTGCCCCCGCGGGGTGTCTTCTTCGACGCCGATACGCACGGCGCGGGCGATCGCCAAAATCTTGTCGCCGTGCTCCTCAAACTTTGGGCGCGAGGTGCTGGTCAGGATATCTTCCTGGGCGAGCACCGGG
The DNA here is from genome assembly GCA_903925205.1 of uncultured Opitutia bacterium. GTDB lineage: Bacteria > Verrucomicrobiota > Verrucomicrobiia > Opitutales > UBA953 > UBA953. The sequence goes on from CAIYEN010000238.1 coordinate 5,216, forward strand.
ACTTCGAAGAGTGTCCCGACGATGTGGACGACCTGCGGGTCGGTGATGCCGAGGACTTGGACCCAGACCATCCCTGGACGGCCGGCGAAGCGACCGACGGAGTCTAGGTCGGTGAATTCCTCCACCTTGTAGTTGGCTTCGTCGTAGCTGATGACCCGGAATTTACCTGGGCCGCTGGATTCAAACGGCGACGCCGCCGGCAATTGCCCTGGAGCTCGCCCGATTTCGGTCTCCACATAGGCGGTCTCGCCCGGCAAAGGCTGGGCTTCTCCCTTAAGGCCTAGCTTATCGCGAATCTCTTGCAAACGTCGTTCCAGAAAGGAACGGGCGCGGGCGGATTCCTGTCGACGACGTTCCTGCTGTCGGCTCATGCCCCGAATGTCGGTGCAGGGCAGAGGGATGTCAACGCGGGCTTGGCGAGGCACCTGACCCGCGTGGGGATTTGTTTGAATAGGGGACAAGTGGACAAGGTGTGATCCGAAGGAGATTACGGAGTTCAGAGTGCGGAGTGCTGGATCGAGTAGAGAGGGCTGAATCGAGTGCTGGGTCGATGAAGGGGTTGTGCCGCTCTTTAACAGGGGACAAGTTGACATGGTGACATGGTGACAAGGGGTTGTGCCGCGGGCTCCGCCCGCCCACCCACTTCCCGGTTCCCCTTTTCGCTCCCTTTTCGGTGTGCGTCGGGTAGGGGCGCGACTGCGTCGCGTCCGTTCGCCAATCGACGTGCGTCCGCCTGTATCGAGGTAGGGGTGGCACTGCTTGCCAACCTAGCTGCCTTTTGCGGGCTTCGCCCGCGGGTAGGGGCGCGATTTATCTCGCCCTCCTAATCATGACAAGGGCGCGGCGAAGCCACGCCCCTACCTTAAGAGGCAACTAGGACAGCACGCAGTGCTGTCCCTACCTCATTTCACCTTTGCACGGCATCATCGCCCATCCCCCAACCGCTATCCCCAATCCCCAATCCCCAATCCCCCCTGTTTAGATACAACTAGGACAGCACGCGGTGCTGTCCCTACCTCATTTGACCTTTGCACTTTTGCACAGGAGCTCCGCTCCGATTTGCACCTTTGCACCTTTCAGGCAACCCCTTGTCCCCTCGTGGCCCGCGGCCACGCATCCCCTCGCAGGCTCCGCCCGCGTTACTTCTTCTTCCCAGCGTTCCCGTTGCGGCGGCCGTTCTTGCCGATACCGTACGGGCTCATCTTGCCTTGCTGGACCTTCTGGAAGAGGTTGTTGGAATTCGTCACGCCCAGGCAATACAGGGCGGCGGCGACGTCCTCTTGGCGACCTTCCTTGATCATGCCGGTATTCGCCAACCATTCGGCGAGGGCGTCGTGGAAATTCGAGGGCGTGAGCTCGAGCTCTTCGCTCGTGTGGCGTAGCCAAAGCTCGGCCCGGAGCGACATCGTGCAATTGCACTTTTTGCCGTAAATCCCGTGGATTTTCTCGATGGTTTCCTTAATTAGCTCAGAATTCTTAGGGTTTTCAGACATTTGCAGGACAGTCAGGTAGGGGAGCCGAAGTGCGATTTCCCTACAACTACTAACAGACAGTAGGATGTGAACACTTAATTACATACTGTCAGTAAAATTATAAAATTATAAAGTAAGCCCCTGGAGCGAGGGGTACTGGCCACCCGGCTGGAAGGCCTTGGGCGGGGTGGGAAATCCACGGTGGTGGTCGCGACAGGACTCGAACCTGTGACATCTACAATGTGAATGTAGCGCTCTAACCAACTGAGCTACGCAACCGTACCAACCGTAGGTCTTCCTAGATGGGGACGGGGGAGAGGGCGGGCAAGCCTGATTTGGCCGTGGGGCTTGCGTAGGGGCGGGGTGGTCCTAAATTGGCCGGAATGGAAGTTTCCGCCCCACCCGCCGCCCCTCGCGTCGCTGACGAGCGCCTGATCCAGCTGACCCCGTCGGCAGGGACCAAGGTTCAGGCGTTGGCGACCCGTGAGGCCGAGGGCCGGTACCTCCGCGTGGCCATCTCCGGGGGCGGCTGCAATGGGCTGTCTTACAAACTCCGTTTCGTGGGCGCCTTCAAGACCGGCGACATCCTCGTCCGTTCGCAAACCGTCGAGGTCCTCGTCGACCCCAAGTCCGCCCTCTACCTCCGCGGCACCGTCCTCGATTACTCCGATAAGATGATCGGCGGCGGCTTTAAGTTCTCGAACCCCAACGCCAAGGCCAGCTGCTCCTGCGGGGAAAGTTTCTCGCTTTAGCCTGCGGCTAAAGCGAGAGGGTCTCGGTAGTGCTCTGTCTCGGGTAGGGGCGCGACTGCGTCGCGTCCGTTCGCCGATCAACCTGCGACCACTCTGCAACGGGTAGGGTTGGCGCTGCGTGCCAACCTAGCTGCATCTATGAAATTAGGGTATCGGGTCTCGGTTTGCGGGACTCGGTGGTGCCGCGGGCTCCGCCCGCCTACCAACTTTCCGGTCCCCCGTTTCGCTCCCCTTTCACTCTGCCTCGGGTAGGGGCGCGACTGCGTCGCGTCCGTTCGCCGATCAACCTGCGACCACTCTGCAACGGGTAGGGTTGGCGCTGCGTGCCAACCTAGCTGCATCTATGAAATTAGGGTATCGGGTCTCGGTTTGCG
>CAIYEN010000239.1 GCA_903925205.1 uncultured Opitutia bacterium
CGACCATCCGCGAGCGCCGCCTTCGCGGCGGCCAACGTCCCGGGCAACAAGATGTCGTCGGCATTGAGCCAGACGAAATAACGACCACGGCCGCGCGCAAAACCCTTATTGAAGGCATCGCTCTGGCCGCGATCCGGCTCGCTCACCCACCAAGCCAAGCGCGGTGCGTACTCCCGCAGGAGCTCGACCGTGCCATCGGTGCTCGCCCCGTCGACGACGATGAGCTCGAAGTCTTGGCATGACTGCGCCAAGACCGAGTCCAACGCCGCCCGGAGGAACCGGCCGTAATTATAGGTGGCGATGACGACGGTGAAGCAAGGGGCGTCCATCGGGCGAGGGGGGTTGGGCGGCAGCGGCCGCGGTTTCGGCAAAGGCACGGAAGTTAAAGAGGAGGCAAAGGGCCAAACCGATGATGATATAGGTCGAGGCCAACCAGCCGCCGGAGATGGAATAGACGATGATGTAATTAAAGGGGACGAGGATGACGGCCTTTTGGTCGACATCACCAGGGCCGAAGAACACGCGCGCCGTGGCGTACAGCATCGCCAACCAGATAATCACCGTCAGCACTGCCCCCAGCTTAAGCACCGGCGTCAACGTGGTGTAATGCAAACCCGTGGCGATGACCTTCATCGGCACACCCGTATCAGGGTCATACCCGTTCATCAAAAAGCCCGTTCCCAAACCGTTGCCCAAGACCCAGCCGCGGGGGGACATCTGATCCATGAACTCGTCGAACTCCTCGCTGCGCCCAGTTGAGTTGGCGATACTGTCCATGCCGCGGGCGTCCGTAATCGAGTCCAGCATGTAATAGCCGCCCAACCCCATCAGCGGTAAAATCAGGAACAGCCAAACGGTGAAGCCCGTCGCAAAGGCTCCCATCGCCCGGCGGAGCAAGAGCAGCAACAGCTGGGCTAACAGGAGAAAGAAGGCGATGGCGATGGAGCGCGTCAGCGTGAAGTAAGCGACTAAACCGACCATCGTCACCGAGAGGACGGGCAACCAAAGGCCCAGCCGGAACACCACCTGCAGCGGCACCAAGAAGAGCAAGGGGCTGATCACGTAGAACAGGCTGATGCTAACGACGCGATTGCTGGCATCCGCATCAATCTGCACGAAACCAAAGCGCATCAAAATGATGTTCGCGGCGCCCATCAGGATGCAGACCCAGGAGACGCGGGAAACCAAGGCGCGCAGGGAATCGAACGAGGCCTCCCCGAGCTTCATGCCGAAAGCGACCGAAAGGAACAACAAGCCATCCAAGATGAATTCACGCCAACCCAAGGCCCAGGCGTTTTCCGAGCCGCGGGTCAAGTACGTGACGATGAGGCCGTAAAGCATGAGGCCAACGGCCCACTTCGAGGTCCCGCGCCAAAAGCTACGCAAGAAGAGGTACGGGAGAGCGACCGCCAGCATGATGACGCCGAAGACCACGTCGCCGTAATATGGCAAGACCGCCTTCACCCACTGCGTGGGCAAAGTCAAAACCACGTAGGCCAAAAGGAGTATCCACGTCGTGACCGCACCCACCGGCAGTAGTTTGCGCGTGGGCGGCGGCGGCAGCTGGGAAGGCGGTAGCATGAATCAGAAGGTTTTGCCCAGGACGGTGACAGCGGGCGCAGAGGCGAGGCGGGCCTCGATGAAGGCGAGGTCTCGGCAATAGAGGGTGTTGTGCGGACCCGGGGCCGCCACGAGACTCAGCCGGCGGGTAAAGGGATCGTAGCTGAAAGGCTGGAAGCCCGCGGTGAGGAGATCCGCATGCAGGGCCTGCTCGTCATAGCCGTAGCGCTGGCCTAGGCCATTGAGCTCCACGATGATGGCACGCAACGCTGGGTTTGCCAGGTGGCGCCGAGCGCCGCGGAAAACTTCCGTTTCAAAGCCTTCGACATCGACCTTTAACAAGAGCGGCGTCGCAAAGAGGTCTTCGTCTAAAGTGACGACTGGCACCTCCAGTGCCGCGGTCTCCTCGGGCCG
>CAIYEN010000240.1 GCA_903925205.1 uncultured Opitutia bacterium
GACTTCGCGTGCCGTTAGGACCGGGTTCAGGGTTGGCGGCAGTTCCTTGAAGAGGGTGGGCTGCTTGGCCCCCTTCTCCTTGAGTTTGATTTGCTCCCATTGTTTCACTACGGCCGCGGAGTCGCCGAGCTTGACGCCATCGCCGAAGACGTGGGGGTGACGGCGGACCATTTTCTCATTCACCTCGCGGGCGACGTCATCGAAATTGAACTTCCCTGCCTCCGCGGCCATTTGGGCATGGAGGACGACGTGGAACAAGAGGTCGCCGAGTTCCTCCCGGAGGTTGGCATCGTCTTGGCGGTCGATGGCTTGGAGCAGCTCGCAGACTTCCTCGACGAGGCAGTCGCAAATCGTCAGGTGCGTCTGCTCGCGATCCCAAGGGCAACCATCGGGGGCACGGAGCCGGGCGGTGGTCGCTAGAAGGAGGTCGATGCCAGGCATGCCTTGATGGAGAGGGTTCTAGCGGGGGAGTCAAAACGATTGCCAGACGGCTCGGTCTCGTTTCCGTTGTGGGGGTGGACAAACTGACGGAAATCATGGACGCCAAGCGCCGGGAAATCGCCCCGTTCGCTCGCCCCGTCACGGACGCCGAACTCGCGGCTTTCGCGGGGCGGCCGCATTCGCTTGGCTTCCGTCAGTCCTTGCAGGTCCCTGGCCGGTTGACGGTCATTGCGGAGGTCAAGCGAGCTTCGCCTAGCGTCGGGACGATTCGTTCCGAGGTGAACGCCGTCGCCCAAGCCCGCGTTTACGCCGAGGCGGGCGCGGAGTGTCTTTCCGTCCTAACCGAATCCACCTACTTTAAAGGGCACTTGCAGGACCTGATCGACGTCGTCCAGGATCAGGCCCAGCTGCCCCTGCCCCGCCCATGCATTCGCAAGGATTTCATGGTGCACCCTTACCAGGTTCTCGAGGCGGCTCAAGCGGGTGCCCGTTGCATTCTGATCATCGTGCGTGGCCTAACGGATGATGAGATTCGTCCCATCCATGCCGCGGCTAAGTTGGCTGGCTTGGATACGCTCTTCGAAGTGCACGACGAAGCCGAACTGGAACGAGCCCTCCGACACAATCCCGATATGGTGGGCGTGAATAACCGTAACCTGTCGACCTTCCAGATTGACTTAAGTTTTGCCGAACGGGTGATTCCGCAGATGCCCGCACACATTCTCAAGGTCGCGGAGAGCGGCATCAAGACGGCGGCAGACGCCGCCCGGATGCGGCAGGCCGGGGCCGATGCTTTGCTCGTGGGCGAATCCTTGATGCGTGCGGAAAGTCCCGCGGCTCTCCTGCAGGCGTTTCGCGGCCGATGAACGACGGCCCCTTGTCGCAGACCGAAACGCGCGAGCTACTCGCTCGTCTTTCGCACATGCCGAAAAAGTGGCTGGGGCAGAACTTTCTCATCGATGGAAATATCGTCCGGAAGTCCCTGGAGCTCGCCGAGATTAAAGCCGGCGATCGTGTGCTGGAAATTGGCCCCGGCCTGGGGACCTTGACCCGTACTTTGTTAGGCGCCGGCGTTGACCTCCATGCGGTCGAAGCCGACCCGACGATGGTCTACCATCTGAAGCAGTCCCTGCTTCCGCGCTGGCCGCAGACTTTCCATCTCACCGAGGGGGATGCCGTGGAGAAGCCGTTGGCGGACTTGGTTCAGCCTGCGGAGGGTTCCTTTAAGGTCGTTGCTAACCTCCCTTACGCGATTTCGACGCCGTGGATGGATGCCATCTGTGCGGGCCCTCATCCCGAAATCATGGTGCTCATGCTGCAACGGGAGGCCGCCGATCGTCTCACCGCGGAAGTCGGCACCAAGCACTGGTCGGCGGTGACCGCCCAGGTCGCCTTGGCTTTCGAGAAGGTGAAGTTGCACCCGGTCCCAGGGCAGTCTTTTAACCCGCCCCCCAAGGTCGATTCTTGCCTGCTGGTCCTGAAGCGACGCTCCGACGCCCAACGCTTCAGTGCCCGTGCCCGTGAGGTTTCCCGCGCCCTGTTTACCCAGCGTCGCAAACAGGTCGGTTCTTCCGCCAAGAACCTCTTCCCGGACGCGGTCGATGTTCGTGCGTGGCTGGCTGCCCTCCCCGCCTTTGGCCTGACCGCTCAAGCCCGTCCGGAAGACATTCCGGCGGCGGTCTGGCTTAAGCTCTAAACACCCCAGAAGGTTGCTTTTCTTGGCCAAGGTGGTCTTTCTGTACCCATGTCCGTTAAAGTAGGCCTAGTCTCCCTTGGTTGCGCCAAGAACCTCATCGACTCCGAAATCATGATCGGCCACCTCGCGAAGGCTGGCATGACCATGACGGCTAATGCCGCGGATGCCGATGTGGTCATCGTCAATACCTGCTCTTTTATCGACGCCTCAAAGCACGAGGCCTTGGAAGCCATTTACGAGATGAGCGACGGCAAGGCCACCGCCCGTAAGAAGAACCAGAAGCTCATTGTGGCGGGCTGCATGTCGCAGCGTTATCAGGGCGCCCTGCCCGTCGTCGAAGGCGCCAAGGGGCAAATTGAGCTTCCGAAGGTCGATGCATTCATTGGCTTGGACCAGGTAACCAATATCGTCCCAGTCATCCATAAGGTCATGGGCGGTGACGCCGGCATGACGGAGTTCTTGTCGAAGACGACGACGTTTATTCCCGACTACGATACGCCCCGCTTCCGCCTCACCCCGAAGCATACGGCCTACATCAAGATCGCCGAGGGCTGTAATCACCCCTGCACTTTCTGCATCATCCCGCGTATCCGCGGCCGCCACCGTAGCCGGACCGTCGAATCTGTCGTCAAGGAAGCCCAGCAGCTCGTCAAGGAAGGCGTTAAAGAGCTGAACCTGATTTCGCAGGACACCACCTACTTCGGGATGGATCGCTGGACCGAGGAGCGCCCCAACCCTCGCAGCAAGGTGGATTCGTCCAAGGGTGAATCCATCGCCTCGTTGCTTCGGGAAATCGACGCCATCGCGGGCGATTATTGGATCCGTTTACTTTACACGCACCCGGCGCACTGGAGCGACGAGCTCATTGAGACCATCGCCCAGTCCAAGCACGTCGCCCGTTACGTCGACATCCCGCTCCAACACATCTCGAGCAAGATGCTCACCGCCATGCAGCGCGAGACCAGCGGGGATTATATCCGCGACCTTATCCGCCGCATGCGCGTCGGGGCCCCGGACATGGCCATCCGCACGACCTTCATCGTCGGTTTCCCTGGCGAGACTGAAGAGGACTTCCAGGAGCTTTTAGCTTTCCTCGAGGCCACCCGGTTTGATCGCGTCGGCATCTTTAAGTACTCCAAGGAAGAAGGCACCAAGGCCGCCAAGATGGAGGGTCACCTCTCTGACGAAGTGAAGGCCGAGCGCTACGACCGAGCCATGACCTTGCTCCAGCGTCTGTCGAAGGAGCGCGGGGAGCGTTTCATTGGTCGCAAACTGCGGGTCCTCGTCGAAAGCCCTGGCATTGGCCGCAGCGAAGGCGACGCCATGGACATCGATGGCATCGTCAAGGTGCCCAAGAAGCTGGCCGTGGGCGAGTTCGCCGAAGTCACGGTCACTGGCGCCGAGGCTTACGACCTCATCGCCAAGTAACTTAGGCTTCCTGTTCGCGCTCGGGGGCGACTTCCGCCGACGCTTCCGCCGCCGGCGAATCGCTCAGGCGAATGAGGGCATCGAGGGACGAGAAGTGGCGCGTCCAGTCAGTCATGTCGGGGATATCCCCGACCACGGCCGAGAAGAGTTCACGCTTCTCTTGCTTAAGTTCTTCGATGCGCTCCTCGACGGTGCCCGGGGCAATCATGCGGTAGATGAGCACGGGATTCTTCTGGCCGATCCGGTGGACACGGTCGACGGCCTGAGCCTCGACGGCGGGGTTCCACCAAGGGTCGAGCAAGAAGACGTATTCGGCGGTATTGAGCGTGATGCCGGTTCCGCCCGCTTTGAGTGACGCCAAGAACAGGGCTGGACCCTTGGTATCTTTGAATCGTTCTACGGGTGCAGAGCGGTCCTTCGTCTCCCCTGTCAGTTCAAAGATAGGTAAGTTCGGTAGGTCGCGGGCTAAGGCTTTCTTGACGCGCTCAATCAGCGAAACGAATTGCGAGAACACGACCGCCTTGGAACCGTTGGCGGCCACTTCAGCCAGTTTGGAGACCAATAAAGTGATCTTACCCGAGTGGGCGCTCGGGCAGCCCGAGTTGTCGGGCAAGAGCCCCGGGTCGCAACAGACCTGTCGCAGTCGCATGAGCAAAGTGAGCACCGAGGTCGCGTCGCGCGACAGCAGGCTGGCGAGTTCGCCCGAGAGGCCGCTACCCTGCGTTAAGTGCTGGTATAGGGCGCGCTGCTCATGCGTGAGTGGGCACGGTAGGACGACTTCCATCTTCGGCGGGATGTCGGCCGCGACGTGACGCTTGAGGCGGCGCAGGATGAACGGTGAGACCTGCCGCCGGACCTTGACCAAAGCCGCCGACGGGTCGCGCAACATGATGCGTTCGAAGTTGGCGCGCTTGCCGAGTAGGCCCGGCATAAGGAAACGGAAGATTGTCCAGAGGTCAGTCGGGCGGTTCTCCAAGGGCGTACCTGTGATGGCGATACGATGGTCGGCCTGGACGGATAAACAGGTCTGAGTGGTCTTGGACTCCGGGTTCTTGATGGCCTGCGCTTCGTCCAGAATGGCGTAACCGAACTTCGTCTTCTCGAGGAGGTTGGCATGGCGGCGCAGCTGCGTGTAACTCGAGATCCAAAGTTTGGCTTCGGGATGTTTGGCGAAGTCGTCTTCAGCGGTCAGTACCGAAGCGGATAATTCCGGATGGAACCGTTTAATTTCGCCGAGCCAGACCGGGATGACGCTCGCGGGACAGACAATGAGGGAGCGTTCGCCTGCGGGGCGTGACGCCAAGAGGGCTAAGACTTGGACCGTTTTGCCCAGGCCCATCTCGTCCGCCAATAACGGGTGGGATCCGAGGTCGCATAGTCGGCCGAGCCAAGTGACGCCCTTGGCTTGGTACGGACGCAAGTGTGCCGGCAGGTTGTCGGGCGGAATGGGTTCCTGCAGGAGCTGGTCTTTCCACGCGCGCAGGTCGTCGTTGAGCCGGAGGGCGCCCACCGCGGCATGGTCAAACAATGACAGCAGCAGGTAACGCGGCACTTCGCCGTCCTTGGCCTTCCAGTCCTCAGAGAAGTCCGCCACGGCCGCGTTGTAGGCCACGACGCCCTTGCCCGGGAGGATGACCGGACGCCCGCCCGCCTTCAGCAGAAGCTTCTGTTCGTGGCTCTGGAGCTGGTGGCTACCGGCCTTGAGTCGCCAATTCAGGCGGAAGGACTTCCCGTCCGCGCCGGATTCAGCTTCCGCGTCCACCGCAACCTGAAGCTGTTCGTTACGGAAAATATTTAAGCCATCTTCTCCCTGTAGTTTAAAGCGCTTGCGCCACTCGTTGAGATCTTCGCGGACGAAACGTTCGATGCGGCCGATGTTATCCATGGCCCACGTCCCCGCGGTCTTGCTGTAGACGTAGCCGGCGCGATGGGCCACCGTGCTGAAGCGGAAGAGTGTCTGCCGCTGTTCGTCCGAGAGTTCATCGCCCGGAATCGAGCCGGGCCCAAAGCAATTCCAGGAGTGCCCACCCCGCCCGACCCAAGCCGCCGAGGCCGTGAGGCCTTCCGAGGTCAGGTCAAAGGAGACCTGTAGTTTCAGGGAAGTCCGCCCGCCGGTGTCTTTCGGCTCGGGCTTGGCGATGGGAGCAATCTCGGCCGCGGGGGCGGTGTCATCGATGGCTTTGATTTCGTCCGCCAAAAGTTCCTCGACCTCATACATGGTCGCGACTGCAAACGGCGCCCCGTTTTCTTCTTCGGGCAAGGAGGTCCGCCACTCGATCGCCCCGTCGCAAAGCTCGATGACCGCGCGGACGGTCTGTGTTTCGGTCTTGGTGACGCCTTCGGCCGAGGTGGGTTTCAGTTCGAGGGTTCGGACCAATCCTTCGGTGTAAAGTCGGCGACCTTCTTCCAGGTCTTCCGATTTAAACACACCTTCCCAGTCCTCCGGAAGGTTCCCGAACCAGCGTTCGAGGGCCTCCGTGGAATAGGAGCGGTTTGCCGGTCTTGGGGTAGACATCGACGTTTTGTGATTAAACCTCGCCATTTAGGACGATGCAACGCCCAAAGTCCTGTATTTTAGCTGGGGTCTGGGCTTGTTTCAATATGCCCAAATGCTTTACTGAAACCCTCTCTTTATCTGTAACTTAAATGAAACATCTGAGTGTTGGATCACGCTGGAACGCCGACCTGGTCGCTGAGTACCACGAGCGTTGGAAACAAGACCCGCAATCGGTCGAGGCCGATTGGCGCGCCTTCTTCGAAGGCTTTGAACTGGGGCTCTCGCTCCCGCCCAAGCCGGCCAAAGGCACCGCAGCCGGAGCCGGCACGTCCGTCGATGCCGCCGCTCAGGCCAAGGTCTTTGCCGCCATCCACGCTTACCGTACGTTGGCGCACCTGCAGGCTAAGATTAACCCGCTGGCTGACCCGACCCCTTATTTCGAACTGACAGACAAGGCTTTAGGCCTCGATACCCTGCCCGCGACCCAAACCTATTACACCGCCGATTTTCTAGGGGGGCAGATGCTGTCGGTGTCCGAAATTCTTGCGAAATTGAAGGCCACTTACTGCGGTCCGATTGGCGTGGAATACACC
>CAIYEN010000241.1 GCA_903925205.1 uncultured Opitutia bacterium
CATCCCTGATCGCGTGCTCGCCTGCATGATGGAAACCGAGCGCGAGTGCTTCAAGCTCGGTATCCCGATCAAGACCCGCCACAACGAAGTCGCTCCGGCCCAGTACGAAGTGGCTCCGATCTACGAATCCGCCAACGTCGCTCACGATCACCAGATGCTCACGATGACGCTGCTCCGCCGCGTCGCCACCAAGCATGGCTTCGTTTGCCTCCTCGCCGAAAAGCCTTTCGCGGGCGTTAACGGTTCCGGTAAGCACGTCAACTGGTCCATCGGTGGTGCCGGCGTCGGCAACCTTCTCGAGCCGGGTCACAGCCCGCACGAGAACGCCCAGTTCCTCACCTTCTGCTCCGCCGTCGTTCGCGCCGTCGACCTGCACCAAGGCCTGCTCCGTGCTTCCGTCGCTTCCGCCGGCAATGACCATCGCCTCGGCGCTAACGAAGCTCCGCCCGCCATCATCTCGATCTACCTGGGCGACATGCTCAACGAAGTCATCGAGCAGGTGAAGAAGAGCGGTTCCGCTTCGACTTCCCGCAAGGGTGGTCACATGACCCTCGGCGTCGATACGCTCCCGATTCTCCCGAAGGACGCTGGCGACCGTAACCGCACCAGCCCGTTTGCCTTCACCGGCAATAAGTTTGAGTTCCGTGCTGTGGGTTCCGCCTTCTCGGTGGCTGGCCCGCTCACCGTCCTCAACACGATCATGGCTGACTCCCTCGATAAGCTCGCCGACGAGCTCGCCGATGAGATCAAGGCCAAGAAGGGTGACTTCAACGCCGCCCTTCAGGTCGTCCTGAAGAACATCCTGTCCAAGCATGGTCGCGTGATCTTCAACGGCAACGGCTACTCCGAAGAGTGGCACAAGGAAGCCGCTAAGCGCGGTCTCAAGAACCTCCGCACGACCCCCGACGCTCTCCCAGAGATTGTCGCCAAGTCGACGGTCGACGTCTTTGAGCGCCAGGGCGTCCTCTCCAAGGCCGAACTCGAGTCCCGCGAAGAGATCTACACGCACTCCTACGTGCTCACGGTCAACACCGAGTCGAAGCTCGTCTCCGACATCGCCCAGACCCTCCTCCTCCCCGCTGCGCTCAAGTATGCGGCTGACCTGACCCCGGTCGAAAAGACCAAGTCTGGCGGCAAGCTCCGCAAGGAAGTCATCGCGCTCGCCGACGAACTCGCCGCGGCCATCGACACCCTCAACGCCGCCCGCGCCGTCAGCAAGTCCGACACGCACGCCCAGGCCAAGCACTCTTGCGACAAGGTCCTCCCGGCCATGCTCAAGGTGCGTGCCGCCGCCGACGCGCTCGAAGAGATCGTTGCCGACGAATACTGGCCGCTGCCTTCCTACCAGGAGCTGCTGTTCCTCCGCTAAGCTTCCCCGCTTGGTGCGCTCAAGGGCCGAACCTCCGGGTTCGGCCCTTTTTGTTGCCTGCTTGCCTGGGGTGAAAAGGGGGTACCAAGCAAAAAGGCCCGACGTCGAGACGTCGGGCCTTTGGAGCGGGTGCTAAGGACGAGCCTTAGGCGTTATCCCACTTCTTGCGGAGGTAGCTATTGAAGTTCTTGACCTTCGTCTTGCGACGGCGGCGCTCGCAGGGCTTTTCATAGCCCCGCTTCGCACGGGCGTCCTTGATGACGCCTTCGCGGTCGATCTTCTTCTTGAGGCGGCGGAGAGCCTTGTCGATGGTCTCGCCCTTGCGGATCTTGATTTCTACAGACATGTTGGCAGTTGGAGGGTCGAGGCAACAGGGGGGCAGGGGGTTCGTCAACCCATAAACCACCTTTTAAATCACCATCGAAACCGTGAATAACTCGCCCCAAAACGGGGTGATAGACGCTTGCGGGAGGGGGTGGGCGGGGCAATCGTTCGGGACAACCCTCGATGTACCTCAAGGAAATCGTCGCCAACGGATTTAAAAGCTTCGCCGACCGGACTCGTATCGAGCTCCGTCCCGGCGTCACGGCTGTCGTTGGCCCTAATGGCTGCGGAAAGTCCAATATTGTGGACGCGATCCGCTGGGTGCTCGGTGAGCAGAGCGCCAAGTCGCTCCGCGGCACGAGCATGCAGGATGTCATCTTCTCGGGGACGGACCGCCGTAAGCCCCTCCCGCAGTGTGAGGTTGAGCTGATTTTTGCCGATTGTGAAAAGGAACTGGGCACCGCCTTTGCCGAGGTGTCGGTCATGCGCCGGATTTACCGCGAAGGCACGAGCGACTATTTCCTCAACGGCAAGCCGGCCCGCCTCAAGGATATCCAGCGGCTGTTCATGGATACGGGTATCGGTCGCATGTCCTACTCGTTCATGGTGCAGGGCCAGATCGACCAAATCCTCTCCGCTAATCCCGCCGAGCGCCGTTACCTGTTCGAAGAAGCGGCCGGCATCACCCGCTACAAGTCGCAACGGAAGGAAGCGCTGAACAAACTGGCTGGCGTCGACACGAACTTGGCCCGCGTGACGGATGTCATCGGCGAAGTTGGCCGCCAAATCGCGACGTTGCGTCGCCAGGCCGCTAAGGCGCTGCGTTACCGCCGCCTCCGCCACCGCTTCACGCACCTCGACCTCGCTTGGCAATCCAAGCAGTTTCTTGACCGCAAGACGCAAATCGAGCGGCTCGACGTCGATGCCACGGCATGCCGGACGGAAGTCGCCACGTTGTCTGATGACTTGCGTGCCCGCGAGGCTGCCTTGGCTTCCACGCGTGCCCTGCGCCTCGAACTGGCCGAACGCGTCCAGCAGTCGCAGCAGGCGCTTTTTGACCTGCGCACGACGCGCGAAAACGCGGAAGCTTCCGCCCGCACCGCCGACCTGCGCTCGGAAGACCTGACCGCTCGGCTCATCGAGATTCGCCGCGAAGCGGCGGAAGCCGAGCAGGCCATCGTCGAATTTGAAGCCCGCTTGCAGGGCACGTCTGATGTGAAGTCGGCCGCCGCCGGCGACGTGACCGCTGCCGATGCGACCTTCCGGGCGAAGACCGCGGAAGTGGACCAATCCTTGCGCCAGCTGATGGATGCGGAAAATCGCCTGCGCCGCGCGCGTCAAGACATCCTCATCGCCGAAGGCGAAATGACGCGTGCCCGGGCCGATGTTACTAACCTAGAAGTCGACCTGCGCGGCTACCAGCAGCGCCACGTTGATCTCTCGGCCTCGCTGACGCAGGCTAAGGCTGAGCGCGACGGTCTCGAGCGTCGGGCGCAAGAAAGCGCTACCGTTGCCACTGCCCGTCACGCGGAACTACAGACCGCTCGCGCCAATGAATTGGCCGGCGCCGAAAAGGCGAAGGCGCTCCTCAGTGAGTTCCGTACGCTGCAGCAGACGATTTCCGAGCAAGACCGCCAGGTCGCCAAACTCTCCGCCCAACTGGGTCTGCTCGAGCAGATGCAGTCGCGCCTCGAAGGGTTCTCCGACGCGGCCAAGGCGGTGTTGCGCGGCGAGTTCGCCGAGAGCATGCCCGCGGGCAAGGCGTCGGCCTTGGCGGATCTCGTGACCGTCACCGATGCGTCCATCGCCGGTCCCTTGGAGAGCATCTTAGGCGCCGCTTCCGAAGCGGTCGCTTTGGAGAGCGCTGAATTCCTGCCTGGGATTGTCGCCAAACTCGGCGAACGTCAGCTCGGCCGCGCGGTCTTTCAGGTGGAAGCTCCCCCGGCCGCGCGCACTGGCTCCGCGGCCCCGGCTTGGTTGCGAGCCGCGAGCACTGCGGTCGCCCCGAAGGCCCCCGCGCATGCCCGCTTGGTCGCCAACCTCTTCGATGGTTGCTACGTCTGCGACAGCTTGGGTGATTTCCTCGGCTGGTGGCGCGCCAATCCGGGCTTCGAATTCTTCCTAGTAGCGACGACGGAGGGTGACCTTGTCGACCGCCGCGGTTTGGTCTTTGCTGGCCGTCCGCGCAAGGCTTCGACGGGGGCGGGTTCGAGCATCTTCTCGCGTGAAAGCGAAATTCGGGCGGTCCGGGCCAAGCTGGAGACCGAGAACGATAAACTCACCACGCTGAATGAGCAGGCCCTCGGGCTACAGTCGGCCATCGACGCCAATGAAGTCGATGTGACTAATCTCCGCGCGGCGACGCAGCTCGCGGCGCAGGAACTTTCCGTCGCCCAGGCCGATGAGCGTTCCGCGCGTTCGACTTTGGTGACCGCGGATGACCGTATCAATCGCGAGCAGCGTCAGCTGAGTGAAATTGAGAATTCTAAGGCCGAGGCCTTAATGCGTCGCGACCGCGCGCAAGAAACCCTGACGACTAAGGACACGCAGGTGGCGACCCTCCGTCAGGCCATCACGGATGGCGAAAAGGATGTCGAGGTCCGCCGGGCCGAAGCCGACTTACGCCGGAATTCCTTGGGCGAAGTCCGCCTTTCTTTGGCGGAACAACGCCAGCGCCTCGAGCTCGTCGGACGCGAAGTTTCCGACCTGGAATCCCGTCGCTCGGAAGCCTCGCATCGCTTGGCGGCTCGCCGGCAGGAAGGGCAAAGCAACGAACGTTTAATCGCCGACCTGAAGGCTCAGAGCGTCGCCGCCCGCGAGACGTCCGTCCGCTTGGCCGCCGAGATTGAAGTCTCGGCCGCCGCGTTGACGGCTGTCCGTGAAGAATTAGCCCACAAGGATGGCCTGCTCGAAAGCGAGGATAAGGTCCTCTCCGTTGACCGTGATCGCTTGCGCGAGATGGATGCCCGCCTGAAGTCGCTTGAAGTGAACCTGGCGGAGCAGACCTCGCAGTCCGGCTTCATCGTCGAAAAGGTTCAGGCCGACCACCAGCTCGACGTCGCCACGGTGGATTGGCGCACCCAGCTTTGGTTGGCCGAGGGCGAACCCGAAGGTGCGGCCGGTTTCGGTGACCTCGAGGAAACCGAAGAGGAGGGTACTCGCCCCTCGCGTGCTGCCGTCGTGCGGCGCGGAGAACCGACGGCGGAAGACCTCGCCGCCCTAGAGTCTACCGATTGGCCTCCCCTCGTGCGGGAGATTGCCGAGCTCCGTGACCGCATGGCCGGCATGGGCTCCGTCAACTTGGTCGCGGTCGAAGAATATTCCTCGCTCCGCGATCGCCATGATTTCCTGACGAAGCAGAGCGACGACCTTTGGAAGGCCAAGGGGGAACTGACTAAGGCGATTGATGAGCTCAACCAAACTTCATTGAAGCTCTTCACCGATACGTTCGAGCAGGTCCGGAAGAACTTTAAGTTCACCTTCGAACGCCTATTCGTCGGCGGCTCCGCTGACTTGACCATGGTCCAAGCCGAAGACCCTCTCGAAAGTGGTATCGAAATCGTCGCCCAGCCCCCCGGCACCAAGCTGAAGGGCATCTCCCTCCTGTCCGGTGGCCAGCGCACCATGACGGCCGTGGCCTTACTTTTCGCCATCTACATGGTGAAGCCCTCGCCCTTGTGCGTGCTCGACGAGCTCGACGCCCCCTTGGACGACGCCAACGTCGGCCGCTTCACGGACATTATCCGTGAGTTCACCCGTTTCTCTCAGTTTGTCGTCATTACCCACAATAAGCGCACCGTTTCGGCGGCGGACGCTATCTTTGGGGCGACCATGCAGGAAAAGGGCGTGACCCGACTCTTCTCAATGCGTTTCAACAAGGAACGCGATGAGGCGGAGCCGACCTCCCCAGGTTCCGGCTTTACGATGGCTCGCTGAGGTCGCTTGCCTTGGCTCGGTCGCCTCCTAAACTCGGGAGGTATGAGACGTCTCTTTGCCGTGCTTTACCTTGCGCCGGCCATGATGCTGGCGGCGGTTTCCTTCCAGGTTGATGGGAAGGACATTAACCGTGCTCAGCCAGGTGCGGGCACCGCTGATATGCTGGCGCGCGTGATGCCGGCCGTCGTTAGCATCCGCACGGCGGCGACCATTCCGCCCGATTATCTGCGTCGGCTGAAGACGCGCATCACTCCCGATGATTTAAAGTCGAATACTAAGACGGACCCCAAGACCGGCGAAGTCCAGATGTTCGTCGGCCTAGGTTCGGGCACGATCATCAATCCCGATGGCTATATTATCACCAACCGCCACGTCGTGATGATGCCTGATAACACGGTGGCAAAGCTGGCCTACGTCACGCTCTCGGACCGCCGTGAATTCAAGGCCCGCGTCCTCGCGGTAGACGACAAGACCGACATCGCCATCGTCAAGGTTGAGGAGCACAACCTGCCCTTTGCTCGCCTCGCCGATAGCGACAAGGCGCGCGTGGGTGATCCCGTGTACGCCATTGGTAATCCGCTGGGCGTTGGCATGTCGGTCTCTTCGGGGATCGTTTCCGCTTTGGGCCGCTCGGGTTTAGGCCTAAACTACGAGGATTTCATTCAGACCGACGCTGCCATCAATCATGGCAATTCGGGTGGGCCATTGGTGGATTTTGAAGGCCGTATCCTCGGCATGAACACCATGATTCGTACCGATGGGCGTGGGGAGGGTAATATCGGTATCGGCTTTTCAATCCCCTCCAATCTCATGCTGAGCATCGCTTTAGACTTGGCGAACTCGGGCAAGGTCGTCCGCGGCTACGTCGGGCTATTTGGCGAAGACCTCCCGGTGGAAGAGTCCGTGAAGCTCACCCAGTCTCGCAACGGCGCCGTGCGGATCACGGATGTGACGGCGGATTCCCCGGCGGCCCGCGGTGGCCTGCGGAAGGATGACGTCATTGTAGCGATTAACAACAAGCCCTTCGAAAATTGGAATGAACTTCGCCTGACCATCGCCAAGCGTCGTCCTGGGGATGTCATCTTGATGTCCCTCATCCGCAAAGGGCAGGGCTCCTTGGTGCGTATCGCGGTGGCCGAGCGACCGGCCGGAAGCTGAACCATGGGACTACTTAGCACCGTCCGTAATATCGCGGGTGGCCGGCTCCCCCCGGCGACGCGTTTTGCCGTGCTCTGTGGGTTTGGGGTCTTCGTGGTCGGGCTTTTGGTCTTTAAGCCGGTCTCTGGTGGCACCCCCGCAGCCCGGCCCTTGACCGCCGGCACCCTGTTACTGCCCCCGGGGAATGCCCTGGCCGAGACCCAAGCCTTATTAGACCCCTCCGCGGCCTATTTGCCTGCTGGCTCCTCCAAGTCCCCCTTGGCCGTGGTGGACGACGTCCAGGTCGAAGATTCCCCCTTGCCTGGCTTTGACCCCATCTTGCGCTTTGCCCCCGGCAAGCCGGTTGACTTGACCCTTGAGTCCGAGAAGCCGGTCGCCGCCGTGCCGCATGCGGCCATTCCCTTGAACCAGTGGGAACCCTTTAGCACCCTTGGTAGTGCCAATTTGACTCAAGGCGCTATCCCGCCGCGTAGCCTCTTCTATGATATTTCTGACATAGGTGGGGTAAAAAAGTCCCTTTTGAAGGGTAAAGTTGGAAATATACTTATTAAATCGGGCTATAGTGGGGATAAAAACGAAAAAAATGCCCCACTTTTATCTACTTTGGAGCTAATAATCGGCATCGACTCCATGGGTTTACAGGCCCCGGCCCAGATTGTGCGATCTTCAGGTAATTCCGGGGTAGATGCGGCGGTGGTTTCATGGTCGACCCAGGTCCCTTGGGCTAAGCGCCTCCCCCCAGGCTCGTATCGGCTAACCGTGGGCCCCTGACCGGGGGTAAACCACCCTGTAAAAGGGTTGCAAAAATCCTCTTGACGGTGGGCTGGGCGATGGTCATTCAAACCCTCCCTTCACGTTCCCAATCAACGTCGACGGTTCGCCCCTGTAGCTCAGTTGGTAGAGCGCGTCCTTGGTAAGGACGAGGTCGCTGGTTCAAATCCAGTCGGGGGCTCCACCACTTCCACACCAGAACAATAGCAAAACAACCTCCTCACCACACAAAACCATGGCCAAAGAGAAGTTCAATCGTACCAAGCCTCACGTAAACGTCGGCACCATCGGTCACATCGACCATGGCAAGTCCACCACGACTGCGGCCATCGTCGCTGTCCAGGCCCGTAAGGGTCTGGCTGAGACCAAGTCCTACGCCGAAATCACCAAGGGTGGTACGGTCCGTGACGCCACCAAGACCGTGACCATCGCGGCCTCGCACGTTGAGTACGAGTCCACGAACCGCCACTACGCCCACGTTGACTGCCCGGGCCACGCTGACTTCGTTAAGAACATGATCACCGGTGCTGCCCAGATGGACGGCGCGATCCTCGTTGTCTCCGCTGCGGACGGCGTCATGCCCCAGACCAAGGAACACATCCTCCTCGCCCGCCAGGTCGGCGTGCCGAAGATTGTTGTTTGGCTCAATAAGGTCGACCTCTCCGAGCCCGACCTGATCGAACTCGTCGAGATGGAAGTGCGCGACCTCCTCAACAAGTACCAGTACGACGGCGACAACGCCAAGATCGTCCGTGGCTCCGCCACCGCCGCTCTCGACGCTAAGCCCGAAGGCGAGCAGGCCATCCAGAACC
Source organism: uncultured Opitutia bacterium (assembly GCA_903925205.1). Taxonomy (GTDB): domain Bacteria; phylum Verrucomicrobiota; class Verrucomicrobiia; order Opitutales; family UBA953; genus UBA953. The sequence continues at coordinate 8,371 of CAIYEN010000241.1, forward strand.
TCCTGGACGCTCTCGACAGCGAAATCGCTGAGCCTAAGCGCGAAACCGACAAGCCTTTCATGATGTCCATCGAAGACGTCTTCTCCATCACTGGTCGCGGCACCGTCGCAACTGGTCGTATCGAGCGTGGCGTCGTCAAGGTGGGCGAAGAACTCGAAATCGTCGGCGTGCGCGACACCATGAAGACCACCGTCACTGGCGTCGAAATGTTCCGTAAGGAGCTCGACCAGGGTCAGGCGGGCGACAACGTCGGCCTCCTCCTCCGTGGTGTTGAAAAGAGCCAGGTTGAGCGTGGCCAGGTGCTCGCCAAGACCGGCAGCATCAAGCCGCACACTCAGGGTAAGGCCCAGATCTACGTCCTCAAGCAGGACGAAGGTGGCCGCCACACCTCCTTCACGAATAACTATCGCCCGCAGTTCTTCTTCGGTACCTGTGACGTCACCGGCACCGTCATCCTCCCTGAGGGTGTCGAAATGGTGATGCCTGGTGACAACGTCACCATCACGGTCGACCTGCAGAAGCCAGTCGCGATGGAAAAGGGCCAGCGCTTCGCCCTCCGCGAAGGTGGTAAGACCATCGGCGCCGGCCAGATTCTTGAAATCATCAAGTAATCATCCGCCGGAAGGCCTGACAACGGTGCCGTGGTTCCCTAAAAAGGAGCCCGGCATTTGTCACTTTCTAACAAACAGCACAGGACGGTAGCTCAATTGGCAGAGTAGCGGTCTCCAAAACCGTTGGTTGGGGGTTCGACTCCCCCCCGTCCTGCCACCTTCCACTTCAAACTCCTTCAACCACCACCATGTTCGGACGCCTTCGCACTTTCTGGAACGAGACCATCACTGAGGTCTTCGTTAAGGCGACGTGGCCGTCTCCGAAGGAGCTCGTGGATTCCACCCTCGTTGTGATCGCGGCGGTCGCCCTCCTGGGTGCCGTCGTTTTTCTCTGCGATTTTTCCCTCTCTAATTTCGTGCAGTTTGCGACCCAACTGGTCCGCTAAGCCCCCATGTCGAACACCTCTTCCGATTTCCGCTGGTACACGCTCCAGACTCTCTCGAACAACGAGAGCAAGGTGAAGCGTACCCTCGACCGCACCATCAAGGAAGAGGAGATGGGGGACTTCGTCGCCGAGATTCTGATGCCCGTGAAGACGGTCAAAGATTTCCGCAACGGCAAGAAGCGCGAAAGCGAGATGAAGTTGTACCCGTCGTACCTCTTCGTGCGGGCCCGGCTTTTCGATGACGAAGGCAGCCTGCTCGAAGGCCCTTGGAATTTCCTCAAGAAGACCGATGGCGTCATTGGTCTCATTGGCGGCATGAATCCGGTGCCGCTCCGTCAGGAAGAGATCAACACGATCATCCAGCAGATGGCGGATGCGGCCGATAAGGTCGTGCCCAAGGTCAGCTTCCACGTCGGCGAGCGTGTCAAAATCACGGATGGTCCGTTCGCCAATCTTTCTGGCAACATCGACACCATCGACGCCGATCGCGGCCGTCTCCAGGTCTCGGTGGACATCTTCGGTCGCTTGGCGCCCGTCGAGCTCGAGTTCTGGCAGGTCGAACGCGATGACCGCGAATAATTCTTTTTTCAACTAAACCCACTCATTCTACACAACCATGGCTAAGAAAGTCGTCGGCGAAATCAGGCTCCAGCTCCCCGCAGGTGCCGCTAACCCTGCTCCTCCTGTCGGCCCCGCACTGGGTGCCAAGGGCGTCAACATCATGGCGTTCTGTAAGGAGTTCAATGCCAAGACCAAGGACCAGGCCGGCATGATCCTCCCGGTCATCATCTCCGTTTACCAGGACAAGTCCTTCACCTTCATCCTCAAGTCCCCGCCCGCTTCCGTCCTTCTCAAGAAGGCTGCGAAGATTGAAAGCGGCGCTGCCGTGCCGAACCGCGATAAGGTCGGCAAGGTCACCAAGAAGCAGCTCCTCGAAATCGTCGAGCTGAAGAAGAAGGACCTCAACGCCATCAACCCCGAGAACGCCGCCCGCATGATTGCTGGTACGGCCCGCTCGATGGGCATCGAAGTCGTCGGTTAATTTTCACCCAACCCTAAACCCAACTACCCACTGCATCCCGCAGGAGACCAAAAGTCGCTATGAGCAAAAAACCCAGCAAGCGCTATCGCGCCGCCCAACAGGTCGCTGACCTGAAGGCCAAGTATGACGTCAACCAGGCCACCGAGATCATCAAGAAGATGCCCGGCGCCAAGTTCGACGAAACCGTGGAGATTTCCGCCTTCTTGGGCGTAGACCCTAAGCAGTCGGACCAGATGGTCCGTGGTACCGTCTCCCTCCCGAATGGTTCGGGTAAGAAGATCAAGGTCCTCGCCTTTACCGAAAACGCCGCTGAAGCCCTCGCCGCTGGCGCTGACTACGCTGGCCTCGCCGACCTGATCGCCAAGGTCAACGGTGGCTTCCTCGACTTCGACGTCGCCATCTCCACCACCTCCGCGATGAAGGACGTCCGTCAGGTCGCCCGCGTCCTCGGTCCGAAGGGCCTCATGCCGAACCCGAAGTCCGGCACGGTTTCCGACGACATCCCGAAGACCATCAAGGAAGTCAAAGCCGGCCGTGTTGAGTTCAAGATGGATAAGACCGCTAACATTGTGGTCGTGGTCGGCAAGAAGTCGTTCACGGCTCAGCAGCTCTCCGAGAATGCGGCCGTGGCCCTCGCCGCCCTCGTCAAGGCCCAGCCCGCTGGTTTCGCCGGCGGTCGCTTCATCAAGTCCCTTACCATCAGCGCGTCGATGAGCCCCGGCGTGAACATCGACCTCAAGCCCTACTCGGCTGCCGTTGTCGCCTAATCACCTCGTCCTCCCCGAAAGCACACGAACATGCGCGCTGAAAAACAATTCCTCGTCGACGAAGTGGCCGCCCAGTTGGCCACCTCGAACTACCTCTTGATCGCAAACTTCACCGGCGTGACCGTTGAAGACGCGACCAAGGTGCGTACCCAGCTCCGTGAACACGGCGCCGAGTACCACGTCGTCAAGAACAGCATCCTCACGATCGCCGCTAAGCAGGCGAACCTCCCTGATTTCTCGCAGCAGCTCGTGGGCCATACGGCTCTCGTGACCGGCGGCAAGAACCCCACGGGCGTCGCCAAGGTGCTCGTCACCTTCTTTAAGGATTTCTCCAAGCTCGAAGTGAAGGCCGGCGTCCTCGACTCCAAGGTCCTCACCAAGGCTGAAGTGGAAGCCCTCTCCAAGCTGCCTTCCCTCGACGGCATCCGTGCCCAGCTCCTCTCCTTGCTCTCGACCCCGGCTTCCTCGCTCGTCCGCCTCCTGGACGCGAAGCGCCAGAAGGACGAGACGGCCGCCTAAGACCCTTTCCCCGCAAACGCTGGTCCATGTGGATCAGTGGGCGCGGGGGGAAACCCAAAACCAAAAACCAACACACATCCAAAGAATACCGGTTAGGGGCCTCGTGCTCTCAATTGTCCTCCCGTAGGGCGCTAACCGTTCAAGGAACCAAAGTACCATGAGCAACATCACCAAAGAACAAGTCATCGAGTTTTTGAGCGCCCAGAGCGTCCTCGAAATCGCCGGCCTCGTTAAGGAACTCGAAACCAAGTGGGGCGTTTCCGCCGCCGCTCCGGTTGCCGTCGCCGCCGCTGGTGGCGCCGCTGCCGCCGCTCCTGCCGAGGAGAAGACCACCTTCGACATCATCCTCAAGGCCAAGGGTGCGACCCCGATCAACGTCATTAAGGAAGTCCGTGCCATCACCGGCCTGGGCCTCAAGGAAGCCAAGGACCTGGTCGACGGCGCTCCGAAGCCTGTCAAGGAAGGCGTCTCCAAGGACGAAGCCAAGGACATCGAGGCCAAGCTCAAGGCCGCTGGTGCCGAGGTCGAAGTCAAGTAACCTTACTACGCGCGTTAGCGCGTTCTGCCAAGCGGGGAGGGGAGTGGCCCTCCAGGGTCACCCCCTCTCCCTCTTGTTTTCCCCCGGCCGCCTGAACCGTCCCCTTCAGGCAAACACTACACCAGCCACTCTCGAGAATCCTCCACGTCATGTCGCAAGCTCGCAATAACTTCGGTAAACTCAGCGAAGTCATTCCTCCGCCGAACCTCATCGAGAACCAGATTTTCTCGTTCAATGACTTTCTGCAGTTGGACACGAACGCCCCTGCCCGCAACAACCTCGGTCTCGAGGCGGTCTTCCGCGAGGCCTTCCCGGTTGAGAGCAACAATGGCAACTTCCGCCTCGAGTACCTCGAGTACGCCTTAGTCCTGCCCAAGTCCACCGAGCTCGAGTGCATCCGCGAAGGCACGACCTACGCGATCTCCGTGATGCTCAAGTTGCGCCTCCGCGAAAAGGGCGCCTTCAAGGACGAAGAAATCCTCATGGGCGAAGTCCCCATGATCACCGACCGCGGTTCCTTCATCGTCAACGGCGCTGAGCGCGTCGTGGTCTCCCAGTTGCACCGCAGCCCGGGCATCTGCTTCGAAGAGTCGGCCCACACGAGCGGCAAGACGCTCCACGCTTTCCGCATCATCCCTGACCGTGGCACTTGGATCGAAGTCCAGTTCGACCAGAATGACCTCCTTTGGGTCTACCTCGACCGCCGTCGTCGTCGCCGTAAGTTCCTCGTCACGACCTTGCTCCGCGCCTTTGGTTACAAGGACGACAAGGACATCCTCGGTCTCTTCTACAAATCCCGCGACCTGACCGCCAAGGCGGCCCTTGATCTCGAGCCTGAAGAACTCGCCCACCTCGTCTACGCCGACCCCATCGTCGACGTCGAGACCGGTAAGGTCGTCGCCAAGCAGTACGACAAGCTTTCCCGCGAAACGCTCAAGGAAATCCACAAGCAGCTGCCGAAGCAGAAGTTTGGCGTGTTTGACACGAGCTTCGACGAAGGCGCGGTCATCCTCTCCCTCCGTAAGGACATCGGTTCCGTCCGCAACGAAGAGGAAGCCCTCAAGGAAATCTTCCGCAAGCTCCGTCCGGGCGAGCCCGTCAACGTCAAGAGCGCCCGTGCGCACATGCAGCGTCTCTTCCAGGATGCGCTCCGTTACGACCTCGGTCGCGTCGGCCGTTACAAGCTGAACCAGAAGCTCGGCCTCGAGGTCTCCCTCGACACTCGCACGATCACCCCCGAAGACATCGTCGAAGCCACCAAGCTCCTTTGCCGCCAGCGTTCGTCCGAAGCCAAGAGCGACGACATCGATCACCTTGGTAGCCGCCGCGTGCGTAACGTCGGTGAACTCCTTGCTAACCAGTGCCGTGCTGGCCTGAAGAACGTCATCAAGACCGTCAAGGCCCGCATTAACGAGTACGACCAGAGCGTCGATTCGATCACCCCGCAGAAGCTCGTCAACCCGAAGCCCTTCGGTAATTCGATCCGCGAATTCTTTGCCCGTAGCCAGCTATCGCAGCTGATGGACCAAATCAATCCGCTCGCCGAGCTGACGCACAAGCGTCGTCTCTCCGCCCTCGGGCCTGGTGGTCTGAATCGCGATCGCGCCGGCTTCGAAGTCCGCGACGTCCACCCTTCGCACTACGGCCGCATCTGCCCGATCGAGACCCCCGAAGGTCCGAACATCGGCCTGATCAATTCCCTCTCCACCTACTCGCGCATCAACGAGTTCGGCTTCATCGAAGCGCCGTACCGCAAGGTCGTGCGCGGCAAGGTCACCGACAAGGTTGAGTTCATGACGGCCGACCAAGAAGAAAAGTTCAAGGTCGCTCAGGCTAACTCCGAACTCGACGAGTCGAGCCGCCTCAAGGGCAAGGTCACCGTCCGTTCGCGCGACGACATTCTTGAAGTCGACCCCGAAGACGTCGACTACATGGACGTCTCCCCGCAGCAGGTTGTTTCGGTCGCGGCTGCCCTCATCCCCTTCCTGGAGCATGACGACGCGAATCGCGCACTCATGGGTTCTAACATGCAGCGCCAAGGCGTGCCGCTCGTTATCACCGAAGCTCCTTACGTCGGTACGGGTCTCGAGCGCCGCGTGGCGATTGACTCGAAGACCGTCGTCGTCTCCGAAGGCCCCGGCATCGTGGCCGCCGCCGATGCTCGTCGCATCATCGTGACGAAGGATGGCGAAGTCCCTGCCAACTCCCTCGAGAACAAGAAGTTCAAGAGCGAGCCAGCCAAGGGTGTCTATGTCTACGACCTCCGTAAGTTCCTGAAGACTAATTCCTCGACCTGCTTCAATCAGCGTCCGCTGGTTCGTCGTGGTGACAAGGTGAAGGCGGGCGATATCATCGCTGACGGTGCCGCCACCGATAAGGGTGAACTCGCCCTCGGCCGTAACGTCCTCGTCGGCTTCATGCCTTGGAATGGTTACAACTTCGAAGACGCGATCCTCCTCTCCGAACGCATGCTCAAGGACGACGTGTTCACCTCGATCCACATCGAAGAGTTCGAAGTCACCGCTCGCGACACGAAGCTCGGACCAGAACAGATCACGCGCGATATCCCGAACCTCGGTGAAGAAGCGCTCCGCAACTTGAACCGTGACGGCGTTATCCGCATCGGTGCTGAGGTGAAGCCGGACGACATCCTCGTCGGTAAGATCACCCCGAAGTCCGAAGGTGACCTCGCCCCCGAAGAAAAGCTCCTCCGTGCCATCTTCGGCGAAAAGGCCCGTGACGTGAAGGACACCTCGCTGCGTGTGCCCTCCGGCATCTCTGGCATCATCATGGACGTGAAGGTTTCTTCGCGCACCGACAAGGATGACGGCCGCCTCTCCCCGAACGACCAGCGTCGTGCCCTCAAGAAGGTCAACGAAGAGTACCGCACCGCCGATTCCCGCCTCCGCGAGGAAATGACGGAGTCCCTCTCGAATATCCTCCTCGGCGAAAAGATCCCGCTGGACGTCAAGAATTCCGAAACCGGCGAAGCCATCATCCCGGCTAACCGTAAGATCACCAAGACGCTGCTACGTCGCCTGGCCTCCGTCTCTCGTACCATCGAGATGAACGATTCGCCGGTGAAGCAGAAGATCCGCCAGATTGTCGACGGCTACCATCGCCGCTTCGACGAACTCGAGCAGGAGCGTGCCCGTAAGGTCGAAGCCATCGAACAAGGCATCGACGAGGGCGGCGCCATCAAGAACGTCAAGGTCTACATCGCTACCAAGCGCAAGATTCAGGTCGGTGACAAGATGGCCGGTCGTCACGGTAATAAGGGCGTCGTTGCCCGCATCGTGCCGGTTGAAGACATGCCGTTCCTCGCGGACGGTACCCCGGTCGACATCTGCCTCAACCCGCTCGGCGTGCCTTCGCGTATGAACGTCGGCCAGGTTCTGGAAACGCACCTCGGTTGGGCTTGTTCCAAGCTCGGCCTCAAGGTTGCCACCCCGATCTTCGACGGTATCCCGGAGCAGAAGATCCGCGAATACCTTAAGCAGGCTGGTCTACCGGAAACCGGTAAGGCCATGCTGACCAACGGACATAATGGCGAAGCCTTCGACCAAGACGTCGTTGTCGGCTACATCTACATGATGAAGCTGAACCACTTGGTCGCCGACAAGATCCACGCTCGCGCCACCGGTCCGTACAGCCTCATCACCCAGCAGCCGCTCGGCGGTAAGGCCCAGTACGGTGGTCAGCGTTTCGGCGAAATGGAAGTGTGGGCCCTCGAAGCGTACGGCGCTGCCTACACGCTCCAGGAACTCCTCACCGTCAAGTCCGACGACGTCGCCGGCCGCACCAAGATCTACGAACAGCTCGTCAAGGGCGACAACACCCTCGTCAGCGGTACCCCGCAGTCCTTCAACGTTTTGATGAAGGAAATGCAGGCCCTCTGCTTGGATGTCCGCCTCGGCTCCACCACCTCGCCTGAACGCAGCTAATCCGCCCCGCGAACCACGACTAAATCCTTACAGACATGATTCATCCGGAGCACACCCCCGAGTTCACCCCCAACGAAGCCAAGGAACAGTCCTTCGACTTCGTCTCCATCTCGATTGCCTCGCCCGAGGAAATCGTGGCTTGGACGGGCGAACAATTCCTCGACGAACTCGACGAACACGGCAATCGCAAGGTCAAGGGCCTCAAGGAAGTTAAGAGCCCTGAGACCATTAATTACCGTTCCTTCAAGCCGGAGCCTAACGGCCTCTTCTGTCAGCGCATCTTCGGTCCGGTGCGCGACTACGAGTGCTACTGCGGTAAGTACAAGAAAGTGAAGTATAAGGACGTCGTCTGCGATAAGTGCGGCGTCGAAGTCACTGTTTCCCGCGTCCGTCGCGAACGCATGGGCTACATTCGGATGGCGATTCCGGTTTCCCACATCTGGTTCCTGAAGAGCATGCCCAGCCGTTTGTCGCTGATGCTCGACATGACCACCCGCCAGCTGGAGCAGGTCATTTACTACCAGAAGTACCTAGTCGTCGACCCGGGCCAGACCGGCATGCAGGAAAAGGAACTCCTCGACGAGGAAAGCTACCGCCGCGCCGTCGAACAGCATGGCCCGGACGCATTCAAGGCTCGTATGGGTGCAGAAGCACTGCAGCAGCTCCTGAAGAAGATGGATCTCGCTTCGACCGTCGAAGGTCTCCGCGACCAGCTCCGCTCCACCCGCTCCAAGCAGATCAAGAAGAAGGTCGCCCGCCGCATGAAGATCATCCAGGGCTTCCTGGCTTCCGGTAAGCGTCCGGAGCACATGATCCTGACGATCCTCCCGGTGATTCCGCCGGACCTCCGTCCGCTCGTACCTCTGGAAGGTGGTCGTTTCGCGACCTCCGACTTGAACGACCTCTACCGTCGCGTCATCAATCGTAACAACCGCCTCAAGCAGCTCATTCAGATGAAGACGCCCGACGTCATCATCCATAATGAAATGCGCATGCTCCAGGAAGCGGTGGACGCTCTCCTCGACAACGGTCGTCACGGCAAGCCCGTCAAGGATCGCGATCGTCAGCTCAAGTCCATCAGCGACATGCTGAAGGGTAAGCACGGCCGCTTCCGTCAGAACTTGCTTGGTAAGCGCGTCGACTACTCGGGCCGTTCGGTCATCGTTATCGGTCCGGAGCTCAAGCTCAACCAGTGTGGTCTCCCGAAGAAGATGGCCCTCGTCCTCTTCGAGCCGTTCATCATCCGTCGTCTGAAGGACCTCGGCCTCGCGCACACCGTGCGTGGCGCCCGCAAGCACATCGAGCAGAAGAAGCCCGAAGTGTGGGACATCTTAGAAGAAGTCACCCGTGGCCACCCGGTCTTCCTGAACCGCGCCCCGACGCTCCACCGTCTCTCGATTCAGGCTTTCGAGCCCGTGCTGATTGAAGGCGACGCGATCCGTCTGCACCCGCTCGTCTGTACCGCTTACAACGCGGACTTCGACGGTGACCAAATGGCCGTCCACGTCCCGCTGTCCTTGGAAGCCATCATGGAGTGCAAGCTCCTGATGATGTCCACGAACAACATCTTCTCGCCTTCGAGCGGTAAGCCGATCCTCACGCCGTCGCAGGACATCGTGTTGGGTTCGTACTACCTCACCCTCGAGCCTGCGAACAAGCCGGCCGCCGCGACCCACCTTCCGGTGATTGGTTCCGTCGACGAGGCCAACTACGCCGAAGCCGAAGGGGCGCTGCACTTCCATGACTGGGTGCGCTACGCCAACCCGGACTTCGGTCGCGACACCGTCCACGGTGACAAGACCTCCCGCACGATTGTGACGACCCTCGGTCGCATCATCTTTAACACCATCTGGCCCACCGAACTCGGCTTCTTCAACGAAACCGTGAAGAAGGGGCAGCTCGGCGACCTCATCCTGAAGACGTACAAGTCCGTCGGCCGCGAGGCTTCGATTCCGGTCTTGGACGCCCTCAAGGATACGGGTTTCCGCATCGCCACCCGCGCCGGCATCTCGATCGGCGTCAGCGACATGATCTACCCGAAGGAGAAGGACGATGTCGTCAAGCAGGCGACCGCGAAGGTCCGCGAATTCCAGCGCCAGAACGAAGCCGGTACGATCACCAACGACGAACGTCGAAACAAGGTCGTGGATACCTGGTCGGGTGCGACGAACACGATCGCCCAGTCGGTTTACAATACGCTCTCTGAATCCGCGAAGGTGGCTGGCGTCCGCAAGGGCGACCCGCGCAACACGCACCGCATGATCATCAACCCGGTGTACGCCATGATGGATTCCGGTGCCCGTGGTAACAAGGCCCAGGTTAAGCAGCTTTGCGGCGCTCGTGGCCTCATGGCCAAGCCTTCCGGCGAAATCATCGAACGCCCGATCTTGTCTTCGTTCCGCGAAGGCCTCTCGGTCCTCGAGTACTTCATCTCGACGCACGGCGCCCGTAAGGGTCTGTCCGACACCGCGCTGAAGACCGCGGACGCTGGTTACATGACCCGTAAGCTCTGTGACGTGGCCATGGATGTGATCGTCACCGACGACCATAACCTTAGCTCCGGCACCGAAGTCATCACCCTCGGGGATGCCGCTATCGGTCGCCACCTCTCCATCGATGTCGTCAATCCTTCCGGTGCCGCCAAGGCCCTGGCCAAGGCTGACACCGCCCTCACGGAAGAGCTCGTCGCCAAGTTGCGTGACGCCGGTGTGGATCGCGTGGCCGTCCGTATGCCGAATGGCGTCTGGAAGAACACCATCTATGACGGTGACGAAATCCTCGTCCCCCTCGCCGACCGCATCGTGGGTCGCTGCCCGTCCGACGACGTCTTCAATCCGCTGAATCCTTCGGAAATCATCGTCCGCTCGGGCGAACTGATCACCGAAGACATCGCCAAGCAGATCGAAAAGGTCGGCCTCGACCGCGTCAAGGTTCTCTCCCCGCTCACCCACATGATGGTGAACGCCATCCCACCGAAGTCCTACGGCCTCGACCCTTCCACGGGTCGTATTGTCGAGCGCGGCACCGCGGTCGGCATCATCGCCGCTCAGTCGATCGGTGAGCCCGGCACCCAGTTGACCATGCGTACGTTCCACATCGGTGGCGTCGCTCAGCTCAAGACTCCGGAAATCAAGGCTAAGAACGCCGGCCGCGTCCAGTTCATCGACCTCAATACGGTCGAACTGAAGGATGCTTTCGTCGCCGTCAACGGCACCGGTTCCATCCGCGTCCTCAACGAAGCCAACCAGTCGCTCGAAGAATACCGCATCCTCGCCGGTACGGTCATCAACGTGAAGGACGGTAAGAACGTGAAGAAGGACGAGCTCATCGCCGCTTGGGATCCGAACAACACGTCGATCCTCGCGAACAGCGCCGGTCGGATCCGTCTCTTGGACATGATCTCGGGCGTGACTTACAACGAAGAGCGCGACCCTTCCAATAACGCCTTCTACAAGTCCGTCATCGAGCACTCCGACGAACAGAATCCCCAGATTCAGATTGTCGACGCCCAGGGCGCCAACCTTGGCACGTTCTCCATCCCGGCCGGTGCCCGCGTCCTCGTGGACGAAGGTGACGTCGTTGCCCAGGGTAGCGAACTCGCCAAGATTCCTCGCCAGGCCGCTAAGACCCAGGACATCACCGCCGGTCTCCCACGTATTTCCGAGCTCTTTGAAGCCCGTCCGCCGAAGGACGCCGCCGAGATCGCCAAGATTGACGGGGAAGTCGAGTTCCAGCCTTCCATCCGCGGCAAGAAGCGCCTCGTGATTAAGGATTCTATCGGTCGCGAAGAGGAGCACCTCATCCCGCACGGCAAGCACATCATCGTCGCCGCCGGCGAAAAGGTGAAGCAGGGCCAGTGCCTCACTGAAGGTGCCGTCGACCCGCACGACATCCTCGACATCTTGGGCCAGTCCCGCGTGCAGGACTACCTCATCACCGAAATTCAAAAGGTGTACCGCTCGCAGGGCGTCGTCATTAACGACAAGCACATCGAAATCATCGTCTCGCGTATGCTCCGCAAGGTCCGCATCTCCGAGCCGGGCGACTCCGATTACCTCTGGGGTGAACAGGTTGACCGTACTACCTTAGCTGAAGTTAATCGCTCTATCCACGAGCGCGGTGGCCAGATCGCCGAGTACGAGCCGATCCTCCTGGGTATTACCAAGGCATCTTTGGAGACTGAATCCTTCATCTCGGCCGCTTCCTTCCAAGAAACGACCCGTGTCCTCACCGACGCTGCGACGATGGCCAAGCGCGACTTACTGACGGGCTTTAAGGAGAACGTCATCATGGGTCACTTGGTGCCTGCCGGTACGGGCTTGCCCCTGTATCGCCGCATCAAGGTCAGCCCTACGGTTGAGTCCGCTGGTGCTTAATCAGTCTTAAGTCCTTATATATAAGTCACTTAAATGACCCCATCGCCCAGCAGGGTGGTGGGGTCATTTTTTACCTATTCGAGACATCTGGGGTGGTTTGGGGGTTGAAGCACTCCGATTCTTGGGCTTATTTTAAAGCCTACTCCCCGCTACCCTATGCCTAAGGTCCGCTTCCTTGTTGCCGCTGCGCTTCTCTCCACGTCGGTTTGTGCGCACGCCGCCAATCTCTTCCCGACTTCGCCGTTGATCCAGGTCGGTGATGACCTCGATATCCTCTTCGACTCCGCCGTCGCTCTCGAAGTCACCGATAATCTTTATTCTTCGGCGACGAAGACCGCCTCGACCTCCTGGACCGTGACGCCGGGCCTGACGCTCGAGTACGGGAAGGACTCGCCGCTCGCGCTGACCCTCTCGGCCAAGCGTGGTTATGTTTACTTCAATAAGTCTAGCTTGGCTTCGCTGGAAGACTCGCGCGATAACCTCAGCGGCAATCTCCGCTACGCCCCCGGCGGCCCGTTGACCGTCACGCTCGATTCGTCCTACCGCGTCACGGCCCGTAATGACGAGCTGGCGGCGCAAGGCGTCAATAGCGTCCTCCTCGGGGCGACTTTGGTTCGTCAGTCCAATTATACCCACAACCTCGACGTTGGCTATCAGCTGACCGAACGTACGAAGGTTAACGTGGGCTTCAATAATACCTACAACCACTACCTGAACCCAACGAAGCTACGTTTCCCGTTCAGCGACGTGAATGATGTGGCCTACGCCACCAAGAAGCTCGACCCGCTCTGGGACACCATCAACTACAACACGAATTCCCTGACGGAACTGAACACCAAGAGCATCCCGGTCAGCGTCGATTACCAGGCTCCGGGCGAGAAAATCACCTATGGTTTCAAGTACCAGCACGACATCACCGATTACTCGGCTGGTCCTTACTTCCAGCAAGTAGGGGACGGTACGGTCAGTCCTCCTGCCGGTACCACGGTTCGTCCAGCCTTGCCCGCCCAGCAGCTCGTGAAGGACTTCTACGGCCTCACCGCTAAAGGCCAGGCGACCGAGTCCGGAAAACTCAACGTTACCGCTAAGGTTGGCTACGCGGTCTCCAAGACCGACTCGCTGCCTAGCTCTGGCGACCCTTCCTATTCAGTGACCTTGTCACACACGCTGACCGAGATGATCACGCACACCCTGACCTTCTCCCGCGATACGGCCGCTTCCTCCGCTGGTGGCATTACCGCTTCGAAGACGTACACTTACGGTGCTAATTTCAATGCGGCCACCGACCTCACGCTGAACCTATCCGTCACCAAGAGCGATGTCATGTCGGGTACGACGGGCGTCAATACGATGGTCTACACCCTAGGTGCTGACTATAAGTACAATTCCCACCTCAGTCTCCAGGTGGGTTACAACCTGACGGATTCCAAGATTCCGGCTGCCACTTCGGCTAACTTCAAGGCCAACACCTTCACGGCTTCGGCGGCTTTCCGCTACTAAGGCGAAAGCCCCATGGCTTGCACCAGGGCGGACGGTCTGATTGACCGACCGCCCTTTTTCATGCATCTTTCCCCCATGTCCTTCGGATCAAAGTTCACCAGGCTCTTGGGTAGGCTCTTGAGCCTATTAGTCCTGGCGGCGGTTCCCCTCGCCGCCGCGGAAAAGGACGAGACTTTGCAGGTCGGCAAGCCGCGAGCGGACGAGCCCACCAAGACCGCGGAGCCCGCCAAGCCGGCCGAAGTATCCACGAAGTCCAGTTATTGCCTGCGGGCCCGCGACTTCATACGCGTCGGCGTCATCAACGAGGCGGACACGCTGATTGAGCGTCGTATCAACCCTGATGGCACCATTGATATCCCTTTCCTCAAGACCCTCGTTCCCATCGCCGGTCTGACCATCACCGAAGCCCAAGCGGAAATCACCAAGCGCTTCCGCCGCTATTTCAAGGAGCCTCAGGTGGTCATCACTATCGTCAATTATGCGGAGCGTCGCGTCTATGTCTCCGGCTATGTC
>CAIYEN010000242.1 GCA_903925205.1 uncultured Opitutia bacterium
CGTCCAAGTCGCGCGGTTGTAGCCTTCGCGCAGGGAGACAGCGCGATCCTTGCCGGCGCGGGCTTCTTCGCGCACGCGTTCGAGGATCAGGATGTTCGCGTCGACCGCCATGCCGAGCGTGAGCACGAGCGCGGCGACACCGGGGAGCGTGATGGTCGCGCCGAAGTAGGCCATGGCGCCGAGCATCATCGTGAGATTGAGCACCATGCCAGCGACGGCGATGAAGCCACCCCAGACGTAGAACCCGACCATGAAGAAGACGACGAGACCGACGGCGACGAGCGAGGCCGTGACGGACTTGCCCTGCGCATCCTTGGCGAGGGTCGGGCCGACGGAGGTCACGTCCTGCGTGATCAGCGGGAACTCCAGGGGGTTATTGAGCACGTTGGCGAGGTTGATGACCTCTTCGCGGCTGAAGTTGCCGGTGATGGTGGCGCCGGTGCTACGGATGGCTTCGCGCACGGTCGGAGCGGACTGGAGCTTGCCGTCGAGGACGATGGCGAGCTGACCGACGGAGCGGGAGTTGCCTTCCGCGATCTTGGCGGTGAGGTCGCCGAACTTCTTGGAACCTTCGTCCGTGAACTTCATGTCCACGTAGAAGGAGATGCCATCGTCAGAGCGGCCGGAGGCGGCCTTGATGATCTTGCCGGTGGCGTCCGCGGAATACTTGACGAAGTAGCGGTTCATGCGCACCTCGCCGGTGCGGTTGTCGACGTCGCGGAGCGTGAGCACCTCGTAGGTCGAGATGGCGGAGGCGGTGCCGAGCATCGGGTCGACGGGGAGCGAACGGAGCGCGTGCTCGCGATCGGTCTCGCCCGGGCGCTCGGTGCGGTGCACCTGGCGGAACTCGAGCTTGGCCGGCTTCTTGAGCGCGTCCATGATGTCCGGGTTGTTGGCGGCGTCTTCGCCGGGGAGCTGGACCTCGAGGGAGAGGTCGCCGACGGGGCGGAGGACCGGCTCGGCGACGCCGAACTGGTTGACGCGCTGTTCCATGACCTGGAGGGCCTGGTTGACCATCTCGGCATGGGAGACGTTGGACTTGTCGCCCGCGGACTTCTGGCCGGATTCGGTGCCGGTGGGGTCGACCTTGAGCGTGAAGGACACCCCGCCCTGCAGGTCGAGGCCGAGCTTGAGACGGCCCTGGGAGGCGACCATCAGCTGCTTGAGCACGATGCCGTTGCGCTTAGCCTGGTCAGGCTCGCGGACGATCTGGGCTTCGGTGAAGAAGAACGGACGGAAGTCGACCGGGGCGGCGCGACCACGGCCTTCGCCGATGTCACGCAAAGCCTGGAAGTAGGAGACCGACTTCTTGTCGGCCGCGACGGCGGCGTCCTTGTAATGTTTCACACGCTCGAGGGCTTCGGCGTGGAGCTTGTCGAATTCGGGCTTCTGCGCGATGACCTGCGCCGGCACGAACTGGTCAAGAGGGATTGGAGCAATCGGGTGGAACTCGAACCAGGCGACAGCCAGGGCGACGAGCGAAACCGCGATCTTCCAGAACCAGGTCCTGGATGTCATTGTGTCAGGGTCGGTAAGGGGTGAACGAACTTAGGCCTGGACGATGGCGTCGGCGTCCTTGCCCATGATGGCGGACTTATGGACGGTCATGCGGCCGGAATCGAGTTCGATGGTCACGCGGTCATCC
>CAIYEN010000243.1 GCA_903925205.1 uncultured Opitutia bacterium
CAACGCAGCGCATTTGCTGGCCCGTGGTGGCTTCGAAAGCGTGGGCGGCTTCGGCCGTGGAGAGACGGGTGCGCAGGGTCTCGGCCCATGGGTTAACTTCGTTGGAGCGGTCTCCGGCGGTGTTGGAAAGTTCGCTCAGCGTCAGCAGGTAAGCGGCCTCGGTGCAGTTTTCCGTCCAGGTCGTCAGGTCGAAGCACACGTCCCAGAGCCAGAAGCCGTTCGCGTCCTTAAGTTGGCCGACCTTGAGCAGGTCGCTCGGCGAGGGGAGGCGCTGGAGGGTAGGGGTGTCGGTACGGAATGAAACCTTCAGCTGAGTACGCTGGCCCGTGAGCGAGGAGACTTCTTGTAGTCGTAAGGCCAGGAGGTCCGGATGCTTTTCAGGATCGAGGCGGTCGAGTTGCTCGGGTGAGGCCGCATCCGTAAAAAGCTGGATGAGGTCAGGGAGTAGCTGTGGGTCATTCTCCGTCGGCGCTTCGCCGGTGACCATGAGATCGTAGCAAATCTCATGCTTCGCGGATCCCGCGAAACGCCGGAGCGGCATCACCCTGGTCACGCGCGGTTCCCGGGGTAGCGACTTCCGGAACCAATGGTCGAACATTCCCGCGAGTCGGTTCAGGCTGACCTCTTCGGCCTGGGCGGTCGGGTGGAAGGCGCAACGCAGGTACGCGGTGAATGGGTACATGCGCGAGGACTAGACCAAATCGCGTCCGATGGGAAGGATAGAGGCGGCCGATGCGACCGGCGGCGGGGGCGGCTTAGTAGCCGACCACCTGCATGTCTTCGGGGCGTTCGATGGCGAAGCGGAAGGGGACGTCCAGTTTTTCCCCGGCTTTCACGGCGTGGCGCCATTCCACGTACTTCGTTTCGGTCATCTTGAAGCTCGTGGAGTCCTTTTCGTATTTCGGTTCCTCGAGGACGACCTTGATGTCCTCGTGGTCGCCCATCGGGAGCTGGTCCCAGATGACGAGGTCGATCTCGGTGGCCTTACCGTTCTTCACCTTGAAGACTTGGTCAAAGACCGTGCGGAGGGTTTTCTTGCCGAAGACGCCGGAGCTCTCTTCGCGGCGGGCGAGTTCCTTGCGTTCGACGCTGACGGATTGGTCGACGCCGAGGAACGTCCAGAACTCCTGACCAGCCGGGACAAGGTCCATGCTGGCGTTGGCGACAAAGGCGCCGTCGAGGAAGACGGACGTCCGGCCAGGCAGCAGGGTGAAGTCGGACTTGTTCGTCGCGTGGGTCTTCAGGTACACGTAGCTCGAGAGCTTCGGGACGCAGCTGTGACGGTAGGTCGACGGCAGGAGCAGACGCATGACGGTCACCTTGGCCAACTTATTGTCGGACTTGATGTCGGTCGTGCGTTCGATGACGTAGGTCGCGGCGGTGCCGCCGGCGACGACCGCGGCCGTGCTGACGGTGGCGTCGGCGAGTTTGGCTTCGGCTTTGGTGCCAAACTCATTGGCTTGGAAGCCGTTCCCCCCATTAGCCGCTGCGAAGTTCTGCTTTTCCCCGGCAATACGGCCGGCCACGACCACGCTCCGGCGATTGAGGCCATCGGAGTCCTTGCGAAGTTCTTCGAGGGCGACGGGCTCTGCCTTGGAGAGGAACCAAGGCGACATCTCTGGTTCGCGGCCGCCCACGCTGGGTTCAGCCGTGGAAAGTTTGAGCGAGACACCTTGCCAGTCTTCACCGGTCGATTGACGCAGCTCGGCGTGGTAGGTGATCTCGAGCGTCTTGCCCTTGGTGTCGGCGCGGAGGTCGTAGACGGGCTTCCAGCTCGGGCCGTGGACGACATAGCTCAGGCGGACTTCGGCCGGGCCGGCGGCCTTCACCTCGAGGTTGACGTGGGCGAGGTTACGCGAGCGGCTCTGGTTGCCGTTGAGGGCCGAGATTTCGCGGTTGTAGGTGTCGACGAGTTGACGCGACTCCTTGACGCGCTTGGCGAGGTCCGTGGCTTCCTTGTCCAGGGCGACTTGCTGTTCCGCTTGGAAGTCGAGGTAGGCCGCCCACTTCAGCGGGTCCATCTCAGGGTTGGCGGATTCCTTGCCGACGGAGGTCAAGCGACCAAGGACCTTGTCCAAGGCGCTGCGCCGGAAGGCCACGCGTCCCTCGGCGAGGGCGAGTTCCTTCTGGACGAGCTCTTGGGCTTGGATCTTCGCCTGCAGGGCGCGAATGGCCTCGTTGGCGACTTCCTTGACCTGGACGGTTTCGGGACGGATGTCGATGAGGGTAAAGGCGCCGGTGCCTTCGACGCGGATGGACGCGAAGTCCACGTTGGCGGGGAGGTCGTCGAAGAGCAGGGACTGGTCGCCCGCGGCGAGGTCACCCTTGAAGATGCGGACCACCTCGGCGCGGTCGGCGTAGACCGTCACCTCGCGTGGCTTGGCGTCGGGGGTTTTGACTTCGGCGGCGCCGAGGGCGGCGGCGAAGCAGAGGCAGGAGAAGATTTTCATATTTATATTTTAAATGGGTTGCGGGGAGCGGGGGCTTATTGGCCGACCATGGGGAAGCCCTCGGGGCGTTCGATGGCGAAGCGGAAGGGGACGTCCTGCTTAGCGCCGGGCTTCAACGTCAGGTTCCATTCGACGAACTTCGATTGGTCGACCTTGAGGCCATCGGTGTCCTTTTCGTATTTGGGTTCCTCGAAGACCACCTTGATCTCCTCGTGGTTGGACGAGGGGACTTGGTCACGGATCGAGAGGGAGATGTCGGTGGACTTGCCGTTGGTTACCTTGAAGACCTTACTGACGACGGTACGGGCGGTCTTCTTGCCGAAGATACCGGAGAGTTCTTCGACCTTGCCGAGGTCCTTGAGGTCGACCTTCACGGATTGATCAGCGCCCAGGTAGGTCCAGAATTCCTGGCCGGGGGCGACGAGGTCGAGGCTGGCGTTGGCCACGAAGGCGCCGTCCAAGAAGACCGCTGTCGGGCCCGCGATGAAGGGAAAATCCGACTTATTGATGGCTTTGGCCTTCAGGTAGACGTGCGGCGAGAGCTTGGGGACGCAGGTGTGGCGGAACTCGCTGGGGAAGGATTCAGACGCGATGGCAACCTTGGCCGGCTTGTTATCGGACGGCACATCATAGGCACGCGGGATGGCAAACGTCGCCGCGGTGCCACCGGTGTTCACACGGGCGTAGGTGAAGTCCATCGCGGCGGCCGCCGGCGCTGGGGCGCTGGTGGCGCTGGTGGCGTCGAAGGCGAGAGCTCCGACGCCGTTCTTGGCGAGCCTGCCGCGGTCGAAACGGCTGGGCTTGGCGGCACTTTCGAGTATGACGCCACCGGTAGCGACCACGGGTTCAGGGACGTAGCGATGGATGAACCACGGGGACATCTGCGGTTCGCGGCCGCCGAGGTTGGGCTGCGCCGTGGAGAGCTTGAGGGCGACGCCTTGCCAGTCTTCACCGGTCGATTGGCGAACCTCGGCGTGGTAATTGACTTGGACGGTCTTGGCTTTCGTGTCGGCGCGGATATCGTAGAGCGGGTTCCAGCTGGGGCCGCGGACCACGTAGGCGAGGTCGAGTTCGATTGGGCCGGCCTGCTTGGCTTCAATGCGCACGCGGGCGACATTGCGGAACTTGAAGCGATGGGCATTCAATTCGTTGAGCTCGCGCTGCACGCGGTCGATGTCGAGGGTAAGGCTGGTGCGGCTGACGCCATTCGCGAGGACCTCCTTGTCGAGCTTGGCGAGCGTATCGACGTGGTACTGGAGGTAGGCGGCCCATTTCGCCGGATCCATCTCGGCGTTAGCGGATTCTTTGCCCACAGAGGTGAGGCGGCCGAGGACTTTTTCCAGGGCGGCCTTGCGCTGGGTGATGCGGTTGTCGGCGAGGGTCAGGTCGTTGACCTGGGCCCGGAGTGCTTCGAGTTCCTTGGTTAACTTAAGCACACGCTCGTCGGCGACTTCCTTGGTTTGCACGCGCTCGCCGCGGATGTCGATGAGCGTGAAGGCGCCCTTGCCGTCGACGCGGACGGATGAAAGGTCGGTTGCCCCTGGGAGGTTCTCGAAGGTTAGGGTATGGTCGCCGGCTTCGACCGTGGCCGTGAGGTGGCGGACGACTTCGGCGCGGTCGCCGTAGACCGTGACGGTGTGGACCTTGGCGGCGGTGGTGGGAATGTCCGCGGCGGCAACGCTGAGCGTCAGGGCGGCCAGCAGGAAGCAGGAAGGGTTCAGCATGGGGATGGGCATAGATTGAGCGTCCCCCGAGGCTGGTGCAGTCTAAAAGAATGGGGGAGGGGAGAGTCGAGGGCAGGGTCGAGGGCAGGGTCGGGGAAGAGTCGGGGACTGCGTCGAGGACAGAGTCGGGGGAGAGTCGGGACAGGGTCGAGGGGTGAGTCGATGACTGCGTCGAGGACAGAGTCGAGGAAGGGTCGGGGGAGAGTCGGGATAGAGTCGAGGGCAGGGTCGAGGGAGAGTCGATGACTGCGTCGAGGACAGAGTCGGGATAGAGTCGAGACAGCGTCGGGGTCGGGTCGAGGGGGCGAAAAACTGGTGGCGATTTGTAATGTCGCTAGGGGGCGTGGGGCTTGCGGCGGGGGTCGGGCGTGCCAATGTCGGGCTGTCCCCATGGTCCAGGTCCATATCGCAAGGTCAGGCGTCCAGCTCGGTAAATACCCCGAGGCGGATATCCCTGTGCTTATCGGGGCGGGGACCGTCCGGCGCACGGATCACTACTGGAAGAAGGGCATGGCCTACTGGCTGGTGATTGGCCGGACCTACGATCCGCCGGCCGCTGCTCCGCCGTTACCCGCGGCGTCTGCTAAGCCCGTGCCCAAGCCCATGCGGCCGTTGCGGTACGAGTGTCTCCGCTGTGGTCACAAAGCCAACACCGTCCGGGAAGAGAAGCCGGGGAACTTCTTGATGGAAATCTGCACGTGGCTCGCGAACCCCTTCGTCGGCGGCCTCTACACGATTACACGCGAAGCAGGAAAGAAAGCCCTCTGCGTCAACTGCGGCTCCGAGCACATGACGGAAGAGGTGTGGTAGGGAAGGGTCGGGGACAGAGTCGATGACTGCGTCGAGGACAGAGTCGGGGACAGAGTCGGGGAAGGGTCGAGGGCAGAGTCGATGACTGGGTCGAGGGCAGAGTCGATGACTGGGTCGAGGGCAGGGTCGAGGGTTGAGTCGATTGCTGGGTCGAGGAATGAGGCGGGTAGGGGCGTAGAGAGGAAGGGTAACCCCATCCCCCCTCCCCCATCCCCCATCCCCCATCCCCTCTTAACTTCCTTACGCCTTCGGCTTGGCTTCTTCTTCGACGGTGCGGATGCGCAGGTCGCGCAGCTGCTTGGCCGTCACCGGGCTGGGGCAGTCGGCCATCAAGTCGCGGCCGTTCTGGTTCTTCGGGAAGGCGAGGATGTCGCGGATGGAGCTGCGGCCGGCGAGCATGGCGACGACGCGGTCGAAGCCGAGGGCGATGCCACCGTGGGGCGGGGCGCCGTAGGAGAAGGCCTTGAGCATGTAGCCGAAGCGGCTGTCGACGAGGTCCTGCGGGATCTTGAGGATGTCCTCGAAGACGCGCTTCTGCACGGCCGGGTTATGGATGCGGATGGAGCCGCCGCCGAGTTCGACGCCGTTGAGCACGATGTCGTAGTGCTGACCGCGGACCTTGGCTGGGTCGGTGGCGAGGAGGGGTTCGTCTTCCTTGACCGGAGCCGTGAACGGGTGGTGGGCGGAGATGTAGCGCTTTTCTTCTTCATCCCAGAGCATGAGCGGGAATTCGATAACCCAGAGGAAGTTGTACTGGTCGGTCGGGAGGCTGAGGCGACTCTTGGCCTTGAGTAGCGCGGCGGACTCGAGGCGGATGCGGCCGAGGACGTTGGAGGCCTGCTCCCAAGGGGCAGCGGCGAAGAAAATGATGTCGCCGTCTTCGATCTTAAGGGCGGCCTTAAGGGCGGCCTTTTCCTCTTCGGAGAAGAACTTCGTGATCGGGGACTTCCATTCGCCGGCTTCCACCTTGATGAAGGCGAGTCCCTTGGCGCCTTGGCTCTTGGCGATTGTTTCCAGGTTGGTCAGTTCGCCCTGCGTGAGGTCAGCGAGGCCCTTGGCGTTGATGGCGCGGACGACCGAGCCCGGCGTGTTGGCGGCGCCGTTGAAGACCTTGAAGGCCGAGTTCTTGAAGAGGGGCGTGAAGTCTTGAATCTCCATCGCGAAGCGCGTGTCGGGCTTGTCGATGCCGAAGCGGTCCATGGCTTCCTGGTAGGACATGCGCGGGAAGGGCGTGGGGATGTCGACGCCGAGGGTTTCTTTCCAGGTGCGCTTGAGGATGCCTTCGATCAGCTTGTACATGTCCTCGCGGTCGATGAAGGACATCTCCAAGTCGACCTGCGTGAATTCGGGCTGGCGGTCGGCACGGAGGTCTTCGTCGCGGTAGCAACGGGCCATCTGGTAGTAGCGTTCCACGCCGGCCACCATGAGCATCTGTTTATACTGCTGCGGGGATTGCGTGAGCGCGTAGAATTCACCGGGGTTGGTGCGGCTTGGCACGAGGAAGTCGCGGGCGCCTTCGGGCGTGCTCTTGAAGAGGGTCGGGGTTTCGACTTCGAGGAAGCCCTGTTCGTCGAGTTCGTGGCGGATGGCGCGACCGGCCGCGTGGCGCAGCTTGAGCAGGCCGAGGTTGCGCGGCCGACGGAGGTCGAGGAAGCGGTATTCGAGGCGGAGGTCTTCGTTCACCTTGTCGGCCTTGTCGTCGTCCATCGGGAACGGCAGGTCAGCGCAGATGTTGTGGACGATGATGCTGGTGGCGACGACTTCGATGGCGCCGGTGCCGAGCTTGGCGTTGACGGTGTCGGCAGAGCGGGCGGTCACTTGTCCGATCACTTCGATGACCGATTCGGTCTTCAGGCGCTGGGCGGTTTCCTGAAGATTGCCTTGGCCGGGACGGAAGACGACCTGGGTGACGCCCGCGCGGTCGCGGAGGTCGACGAAGGTCACGCCGCCAAGGTCGCGCTTGGTGTCGACCCAACCCACGAGGGTCACGGTCTGGCCGGCGTCGGCAGGGCGAAGGGCGTTGCAGGTATGGGTGCGGTTCATGGCAGGGTCGGCGGCAAAAGTGGAGGGGTATGGTTACCCTTAAATCCCCCTATGAAACAAGCATTAACCCCGAGAAAAGGGGATAGGGGATAGGGGGTAGGGGATGGGGAAATGAAAAGGGGGACCGGGGACCGGACAGGGGGTTGGGTACGACCACGTCGCGTGGCGCCGGCCACCTGTCCGGCCCCCTTTATTTTATCCCGCCATGCTTCCGGTTGCCCTTTGGAGGGTTTTGGATGCGATAGGTGTAACCCCCTATGCGTCACCCTCGCTTTCCGCTGAGTCTTTTAGCCCTGTGCTTAGGGGTCACGGGAGTCGTCGCCGCCGAGCCCGGGAAGGGCGAGATGTCGGGCTATATGCTGGTGCCCGTCGAGCGGGTGCCCGCTAAATATAATGCCGGCTTCTCGGTCTACGCGGCAGCTTGGCCGTTATTGACGCAGTACCCTGGGCACCGTTTCCAGACGGGACTCTTCGGGACGTGGATGTTCGCGCAATACGACGGTGAAAAGCCAAAGGATCTCTACTCGGACATCGAAGGTGGCCTGGGTTGGTGGCGCGACACGCGTTTCCCGACCGAGACGCCGAAGTTCATCATGGGCGGGGTTGGCGTGAACTTCAAAGACATTGCCAACGGCCCGGCGCATGGCCGCGGTAGCTGGGAAAAGCCTCAGGGGCTTTATGGTGTCGCGCAGTTGAGTCCGTGGCTACTCTTCCCCATTGACGGCTTGAATGTGAAGCAGGGCACGCACGGCGGTCTGTTTGGTTATGGGTACCTCCCGTTGCCGCTGGCGCAGGCGAAGACGACGACGCTGTCAAAGGTACCGATGGGCGACAACTGTTGGACGCTCTTCCTCAATACCGGAAACTTCAAAGGCCCAGTCTGCTTCTTCACGCCATACTTCTGGGCGCACTCCGCCGACGTGAATCCCGCTTACGCTGGGCAGCTCTTGGACTCACGTCCATCGGACCCGAATAAGGCTTTTCAGATGGAAACACAGTATGTGCCCGCGGCCGTGGCTCAAGACGCGGCGGGCAAGACGTATGCCCGCGTGGCGCCGACGGTGTTTCCGGTCGGGCCCGAGGGGTATACGGTGACCATGCATCGCCTGACGTCCTACGACCGCTCGGCCTTGTATGACGGCGTGAAGGCTTGGTTCGACGGGGGTGCGCCGGTCAGTGGCGCAATCAATCCAGCGGGGGCATTTGTGCAGGCCTTTAAGAATGGCGGTGGCTCGACTTGGCGGCTGTTTGCGGACGGCACGCCGAAGGAGAAGAAGACGCCCATCGATTGGAAATCCTTCGGGACGCCGTTCTCCCCTGAGCCTACGACCTATGGTTACAAGTGGAACGATCAGTACGTCGTGCGCTCGACCACGGCCCAGGGTGCGCAAGTGATGTTGCCCGAATACTTCCGGCTCAACGAAGACCCCAAGAAGACGCAGTGGTTGCCGGTGAAGCCGACGGAAGTCCCTGCTGAGACCGCACTACAAGCCAAGTCCTTCCCGCGTCCGAAGGAACGTCCCGAAAAGGCTTACGACACTCCCGAAGGGGCGCAGACCACGTGGAAGGTTCCCGGTCCCAAGGCTGGTCCCTTTAAAGCCCAGCTCGGCGACGGTAGCGTCGTGACTTATTATTGGTATCGTTTTGCGGACCAGCCCGCTTTACTGAATGCCGACCTCACCAAGGCCGAGCGTGAAGCCATGCAGGTCAAGGTCGAGAAGCTCCACCGTGCGTGGACCAAGGATCGCGAGTACCTCGCGCCGCCGACCGTGGGTAAGCTGGCCGACCTCGATCCCGCGCAGGTCGTCACGCCGCCCAAGGGCTTGGAAGTTGGCTACGTCCCGATTGCCACGCGCCAGGAGTTATTGGTCGCCCCAACGAAGTAAGCCGTGCTTAGCGCTTCTCGAGGTCGGCCTGTTCGACGGGCTCGACGTGCGCCAAGTGGTCGGAGGGTTTCTTGCCCGTGAGTACCTTGTAGAGACACCAGACGAACAGCGCAGTCACGCTGCCCACGGAGATGAGCATGAAGAGGAGTCCTGCAGTAGTCATAAATATGGGGGGCTGGCTTAGCGTGCATCCCAGCGTTTGCCGGCGCGGTGGATCAGCAGGGCGGAGAAGAGGCCAAACAGCAGGAGGAAGAAGGCCGTGAGGCGGGCGACGCCGCTGGCGGGGTGGTTAGGGCCACCCACCAGGTCGAGGATGGGTTCGGTCGGGGTGAAGAGCGGAGCCGTGAACGAGAGATTCCAGCCTGCTACGTTCTTGAGTACGAACATGGCAAAGATGGCCGTTAGGAAGGCTGGTGATAACCAGCGGATGACGAACTTGAACACGCGCGGGATACGGATGTCCGCGCCATGATGGGCTTCCGTCCAGCCACGCTCGGTCCCGAAGGACAGGTTGAAGATGTAAATCAGCAGCGTGCCTTGGAGGAAGATGCCGATGTCGCCGATCCAGAAGTCCACGGTCGAAAGGGCCTTGAGGCCTTCGCTGAACCAGACGACCAGCGTGCAGCCGACGGCGGTGACGAGGCCGAGCAGGGCGACGGAGCCACGGCGGTCCAAGCCGAGGCCTTCTTCCAGGAAGGCGATGCCCGGTTGCAGCATCGAGAGCGAGGAGGTGATGGCGGCGATGAAGAGGAGGGTGAAGAACAGCCCGCCGAAGAGGTGGCCGTAAGGCATGCCGGCGAAGACCTGCGGGAGCACGTTGAAGCCGAGGGCGAAGGTGCCGCCGGCGACGGCGGAGGCGCCGAGGAAGGCGAAGGCCGCCGGGACGGTGATGAGTCCGCCCAGGCCCACTTCGCAGAACTCGTTGGCGGCGGTGGCCGTGAGGCCGCTCAGCACCACGTCATCGTTCTTCTTGAGGTAGCTGGCGTAGGTGATGATCACGCCGAAGCCGACCGACAGCGTGAAGAAGATCTGGGAGGCCGCCTTCAGCCAGACGGCGGGGTTGGAGAGGCCTTGCGCGATGTCGTGCGGATTCCACATGTAGCCGAGGCCGTTCCAGACGCTGAGCTCCGGCTTGGCGGGGTCGGGGGTGCCGAGGGTGAGCACGCGCACCAGCAGCACCAAGGCGATGACGATGAGGAGCGGCATGCCCCAGTTGCAGATGAATTCGATGCCCTTCGACAGGCCGCGGTAGATGATGGCGAAATTCAGGATGAAGACGCCGATGAAGAACAGGAACGGGGTGGACAGGCCGAGGATGGCGCCGTCGGCCTTGAGGCCCGTCGTCTGGGCGAAATGCGCGGCATACGCGGCGGAGTCCTTGCCGAGGTCGAGCCCGCCGCTGAAGCTGCTCCAGGCATAACCGAGGCACCAGGATTCAATGACGACGTAGTAGAAGTAGACTCCGACGGGGATGATGAAGCCGAGGAGTCCGAGGTACTTGCCCCAAGGCTTCCGGATGATGGCGTGGAAAATGCCCGGGGAAGAGTTGAAGCCTTGCGTGCCGCCGAAGCGACCGAGCGTCCACTCGACCCAGCAGATAGGGAGGCCGACGACGAGCAATGAGATGAAGTAGGCGATCAGGAAGGCGCCACCGCCGGTTTCCTTGTCGGCGACCAGGCCGGGGAAGCGGAGGAAGTTGCCGAGTCCGACGGCGCTGCCGGCGACGGCCATGATGACGCCTATCTTGGAACTCCAGGCTTCGGTTTTCTTTTGGGTCATGGGTGGGGTTGGGTAGGTGTTAAGGGAGAGGAGGGCGGAGGGCAAGGCGAGGCATCATCGCCCCATTCCTTTAGACGGGCATAAAGTCGCCCAAATCCCCTAAAAACAGCCTCACCCATTATCCTCGCCCTTTGCGTTTAGGTTCTACACGTTGCTGTAATGCCATTTGCTTCCTTAGGCCTAGACGCCTCCATCCTCAAAGCGGTCGCCGACCAGGGTTACACTGAACCCACGCCGATCCAGAAGGCCGCCATCCCGTCGGTCATCGAGGGGGTCGACGTCATTGGCATCGCCCAGACCGGTACCGGTAAGACGGCCGCTTTCACGCTGCCTTTGCTCACCCGCCTGCTCCGTACGGCCAACAATACCCACAAGGGCCGCGTCCGTTGCCTCATTCTGGCCCCGACCCGCGAACTCGTTGTTCAGATTGCCGAAAACGTGGCCGCCTACTCCCGTTACTCGGGTGCGGTCGTCGCCACCTGCTATGGTGGCGTCAGCGAACGCCCGCAGATTGCTGCCCTCCGTAAGGGCTGCGACTTCCTCATCGCCACCCCGGGCCGCCTGCTCGACTTGGGCAGTCAGGGTCATGGTGACTTCTCCGCGGTGGAGTGCCTCGTCCTCGACGAAGCCGACCGCATGCTCGATATGGGCTTCCTGCCGGCGATCAACACAATCGTCCGTGCACTCCCGCCTGAGCGCCAGACCCTGATGTTCTCGGCCACGCTCTCCCGCGAGATCGAGACCCTGACCAAGCAGTACCAGCGCTCGCCTAAGCTGATTGAAGTCGGCCGCCGCTCCAACCCCGCCGAAACGGTCACCCAGCTCCTCTTTGAGTGCCCGGGTGCGCTCAAGCAGGTCATGCTGCACCACCTCCTCAAGGACGAAGCCATGAACATGGTCCTCGTCTTCGCCCGTACCAAGCACGGTGCCGACCGCGTCTGTCGTAAGCTCGATGGCGACGGCATCTCCTGCGCCGCCATTCACGCGAACCGCTCGCAGGCCCAGCGCCAGCGTGCCCTCCAGGCCTTCAAGAACGGCGAAATCCGCGTCCTCGTCGCGACCGACATCGCCTCGCGCGGTATCGACGTCGACGGCATCAGCCACGTCGTGAACTTCGACTTCCCTGACCAGATCGAAGACTACGTGCACCGCATTGGCCGTACGGGCCGCGCGCTCTCCACGGGCACCGCGATCACCTTCATCACCCGCGAAGACCTCGGCGACCTCCGTCGCCTCGAGCGCATCGTCGGTAAGCACCTGCACTGTGGTAAGCTCCCGGGCTTCGACTACACGCAGCAGGCCCCGGCCCGCACCCCGGAAGATTTCCAGCGTCATCAGGATCCTCGCGCCGGTGCTCACCATAGCGAACGCGAAGGCCGTCCGCAGGGTGGTCGCAATGGCGGTTACCGCGCCGCTCAAGGCAGCTACCGGCCGTTTGGCCGTCCCGGCACCCGTCGCTCGGGTGGTCCTAAGTAAGCCGCTGGGCGGGTCACGCTGAGATGTGCCAGTTGAAATGATAGCGCGGGGGTTGCCAACCCAACCAAACCCCCAGAACATAACGCATCACATGAGCAAGAAACGCCACACGAAGGAGGCCCGGATACGGGCC